>NZ_JBEPLZ010000016.1:0-125173 GCF_040545455.1 Enterocloster citroniae
TTGCTCTTACATTCTAACAGCTTAAGCAACAAGATGGATAATTCCTTACTGGATGTAAGGGATATTAACCATAAATATATTGTAGTAGGAGGAAGCAGAAATGTTAACAAAATCAATTGAATTCAAAGGACTTTATCCCGCATTAATGGTAGGCTTCAACGCCGACAATACTCTTGATCTGGAAGGTTTAAAGGAAAACGTAAAATATCTCATGGCTCAGGGCTGTGCAGGTATGTGTGTCAATGGCTCTACCGGTGAGGCGGCAGCCCTTACCAGAGAAGAGAGAGTGGCTGCGATCAAGGCGGCAAGGGAAGCCATGGGCACAGAGGGAACGATCATTGCAGGTGCTGGCGCTTCCATGACCGCACAGACCATTGAGCTGGTACAGGATGCCAAGGATGCAGGGGCAGACGCCGCCCTGGTTCTCTCACCCATCGGCAATACAACAGATGAGGGACTTGTAAAGCACTATGAGGCAGTGGCTGAAGTCGGTATTCCTATTGTTCTGTACAATCACCCGGGCGCAACCGGAATCGACATTACCATTGAAAAGTTTGACAGACTGATCCAGATTCCCAATGTGATCGGTATGAAAGAAACCAGCGGAAGCATGCCTCTCCTTGCTGAGATCTTCAGAAAATACGGCGATACCAACATTTCCATTTTCACAGGCGCAGATGACCTGACCCTTCCGGCGCTGGCAGTAGGCGCAAAGGCTATTATCCTGGCAACAGCAAACGTTGCTCCAAAGCAGGTTCTGGACATCATGAATGCGGTTGAGAACGGCGATATTAAGAAGGCAAGAGAAGTTTACTACAGCATTGCACCTCTGACCAGCGTGATTGGAGCTGAGGACAACTTCCCGGCAGGCATCAAGAAAGCAGTTGAACTCTTAGGCCGTCCGAGCAGTGATCCTAGAATGCCGATCCTTCCAATGCCTGAGGACCAGGTTCCAGGGCTGGTGGAGACATTAAAGATTGCCGGTTTACTGTAATCAGAAGGGAGAATATGAAAATGAAAAAGATTAAAATTGGTTTGGCAGCAGTTGCCAGCCCTGTGGAATCCGGCGGCGAGCGCGGTGATGATCTGCTTGCAAGGGCCAGGAAGGCCATGACGGCAGCCGGTATGGAGGTTGTGGTATATCCTGAGCTGATCTGGGATGCGGCGGCGGCACTGGAAGCCTGCGATACATTTAAGAAAGAAAATGTAAACTCCCTGGTGATCATGGATATCACATGGGTCATTGATTCCATGAAGTATATTTTCACCACCAAACTTCAGGTTCCCACCGTGTTCTGGGCAGTTCCCTATACGGAGACATTCTCCATCGGGTGCATCCAGCATTACGGCTCTATCTTAAAGGCAATGGGATATACGTATGATTACGTTTACGGACTGCCGGAGGATCAGGCTGTTATTGAAGGCATCGAGTCCTATGCAAAAGTGGGCGCTGCTGTTGACAATGCAAAGGACATGGTCATTGGCCTTATGGGACCGAGACAGACATGGCGAGTTTGCGGACCTCAGGACATGAGCAAGGAAGAGTGGGATTTTACAAAGAAGACAGGCGTTACCTTTGTACATATTGAGATGGAGGAAGTGACAGACCGCGCAGCGGCAATTTCAGATGAGGAAGCTGAAAAGACACTGGCTGAACTGATGAAACGCAGCGGGAAATCCGTGGCTGACAAAAAGGCCCTGGTTTACATGGCAAAGGTTTACATGGCTACCAAGGAGATCATTGCAAAGTATCATCTTACCTCTGTTGCTGCCGAGTGCTATCCCAACTACGGAGGCCTGATGAATCTGGTATCCTCCTGGATGGCAGATGAGGGCGTGCTGGTGGATACGGAAGGCGATCTGGGCCATGCGTTTGTGATCAATACACTGAACCAGCTGGCCGGCGGCGGAGTGGTTGCCCTTGGCGAGGCCGGAAGCATTGACATAGAAAGAAATATCGTTCCTGTTGCGCACGAGGGAAGCACTGCAATGTCACTGGCTGACAGCCTTGACAGGGCACAGATCAACCCCAGCGGCGAACTGGGCACCTTTGTGGGCGTGCCCCACAAGGCCATGGATACCGTTACAGTCAGCGCAATTGTGGGCAATGGCGGAAATTATAAGATGTTTGTTGCAAAGGGCAGAACCCTGCCTGTAACACATGAGGAGTGGGTGGAAGGCGGCTCCAAGCTGCTTGTGAACCTGCAGTTTGATACCCCTGCCCAGTCTGTGATCGATCAGCTGATCAAGGGCGGCATGGATCACCACTTTGTGATCAAGGAAGGCGACTATACCAAGGAATTGTCCGCATTCTGCGACTACATGGGATTTGATCAATTGCTGTTAAAATAAGTTTTTTGCAGAGAAGTACGCCCGGAAGCGTACCAGGAGAAAGATGGCCGCAGCGGGAATGTCACTGCGGCCGTTTTGCAATGAGGAGGAGAAATCGCATGTCCGCGTATCTGGCAATAAAAATCATAGTTGCGGTGGGGATTGTGGCGGGAGGGGCAGATCTTCTCATGGACTGCCGGTTCCACATTGGAGAGAAAATGAAGGAAGGGTTTGGAATGGCCGGGCCCATGATGCTGTCCATTGCCGGAATCATGTCCCTGGCTCCCATCATAGCAAAGCTGCTGCAGCCTGCGTTGGTGCCTGTATTCCGTTTTATAGGAGCGGACCCGGCTGTGTTTGGTATCCTTCTGGGCTGTGATATGGGCGGTTACCAGCTGGCCATGTCCCTGGCTGAATCCAAGGAGATCGCCCGCATGGTGGGGCTGGCCACGGCATCCATGCTGGGCGGGACCCTGACATTTTCAATCCCGGTGGGCCAGGCCATGGTGGAACCTGAGGATATGCCGTATTTTTCAAGGGGGATGCTGCTTGGGATCGCGGCCATCCCCTTTGGCAGCATAATGGGGGGAGCTTTTATGGGGATCCCCTGGAATCTGATCCTGATCAACCATGTGCCGGTGATCCTGCTGTCTCTGGTCTTGACATGGGGATTCAGGTTCTGTCCGGGCAGGATCGTGCGCTGTGTGGAAGCATTTGGAAACATGATCTCAAAACTGGGAATTGTGGGGATTGCCATTGGAAGTATCTCCTATCTCACCGGAGTTACCATCATTGGGGATTTTACCCCGGTCATGGAAAGCATGGCGGTGGTGTGCGGCATGACCATTGTGCTCATCGGTATGCTGCCCGTGCTTGAGATATTTATCCGGCTGCTTAAAAAACCGCTGAACATAATTGGAAGAAAGATAGGACTGGATGCGGTCAGCACAAGCGGGATCATATTTACCATGGCCAGCGGTGTGCCCACATTTGCAATGATGAAGAATATGTCCCGCAGAGGGATCGTCATCAATGCTGCCTGGAGTGTGACCTGCGCTGCGATCTTTGGAAGTCAGCTAAGTTTCGTACTGGGAGTGGAGCCGGAGATGATCATGCCGTTCATGGCCGCAAAACTGGCGGCAGGAATCCTGGCCCTGATCATTGCATTTCTGACAACCCGTAATATGGAAGAAATAAGAGAAAGAGAGGTTTAGAAAGGATGAAGGTTTTATTACTAAATGGGAGTCCAAATGAAAAAGGATGTACCTATACCGCACTCAGTGAGGTGGCAAGGACGCTTGAAGAAGAGGGGATCGAAGCAGAGATCATGCATATCAAGAAGAACTGTATCATGGGATGTACAGGATGCGGCGCCTGTTCCGGCAACGGAAACAGGTGTATCTTTGACGGCGGGATTGTCAATGAGGTGCTGGATAAGATGGAGACGGCAGACGGCCTGATCGTGGGCAGCCCTGTTTACTTTGCATCGCCCACAGGCGCTGTGCTGTCTTTGCTTGACAGGATCTTTATGGCCGGAAATAAATTCTATTTAAAACCGGCGGCAGCAGTCGCATCTGCCAGAAGAGCCGGAACCACGGCCACCATTGACGTGCTGAACAAGTATTTTAATCTGGCCGGAATGCCCATTGTCTCCTCCAATTATTACAATGTGATCCATGGACATACGCCCGAGGAAACCAGACAGGATGAGGAAGGCATGCAGACCATGCGTACCCTTGGAAGGAACATGGCATGGATGCTTAAATGCATGGAAGCGGGCAGGGAGAAAGGTCTTGTAATGCCTGAGAAGGAGCCCAAGATCAAGACCAGCTACATAAGATAAATCACCTGTTTCGGCTGCCGTGCAAAACATTGCTTAAAGTGTTGCGGGCAAAAAATGTAATGTATGGGACAACATACTTAATCGACACATGGCAGGGATTGAACTATGCTTAATACAACAAAGTTAAGGAGGAGAATAATGCAGTTACTTATAGGATTGGATGTAGGAACAACAGCACTTAAGGTTGCTCTTTTTGATGGAAAAGGCACGCTTTTAGCAGTGTCCACACAGGAATATGCATTGCTTACCCCCAAAGTAAATTATGTGGAAGTGGATGCAGAGGTTTACTGGCAGTCATTAAAAAAAGGGCTGGAGGAGATTACGGCAGCCTATCCGGTGGGAAGCGGTGACAAGATAGCATTGGCAATATCCGCACAGGGAGAGACGCTGATCTGCATTGACAAACAGGGAAAGACGCTGGGCAATGCAATTGTATGGATGGATAACCGGGCAGTGGACGAAGCCCGGGAGATGGAAGAGCGGTTTGGCAATGAGACATGTTACCGGGTAACCGGGCAGGTAAGCTTTGAACCATGCTGGCCGGCCCCTAAGATCCTGTGGCTGAAAAAGAATGAGCCGGAGATATTTGCCAATACGGACAGGTTCCTTCTGGTGGAGGATTATCTGATCTACCGTATGACCGGACATTTTTACACGGAAGGATCCCTGGTGTGTTCCTCCGTATATTGGGATATCATTAACAAATGTTATTGGAAAGATATGCTGGACTTTATCGGTATCCGTGAATCCCAGCTGGCCGAGGTGGCGGAGTCCGGCACTGTGGTGGATGATATGATCCCGGAAGTGGCAAGGGAGTTTGGTCTTAACTGCCCGGTCACCGTATGTATGGGAGCCCTGGACCAGGCGGCGGGAGCCATTGGCGCAGGAAACATAAAGGAAGGCATGTTCTCCGAGACCATCGGCGCAGCTCTTGCGATCTGCGCACCGGTATCCAAGCCCGTGTTTGATCCCAACCGGAAGATGCCCCTCCATTACTTTGCCCTTCCCGATACATATATGATCCATACATTTACCACAGGCGGCATGACGCTCAGATGGTTCAGGGATAAGTTCTGCGCGGATGAGATGGCGGTTCAGGCGGCAGGAGGCGGGGATGCCTATGATCTGATCAGCAGCGAGGTGGATCAAGTGGCTCCGGGATGTGACGGCCTTGTGATGCTTCCCCATTTATCAGGTTCCCTGGCGCCTGATATCAATGCAAAGGCAAAGGGAGTATGGTTTGGATTCAGTCTGAACCACACAAAGGCACATTTTGCACGATCCATCATGGAATCCCTGGGATTCATTCTCAGAAGGAATCTGGAAGCCCTGGCCGATATGGGCATTACTGTAAAAGAGGTGCGCTCCCTGGGCGGCGGTTCCAAGAGCAAGGTGTGGAACCAGATCAAAGCAGATATCAATGATATTTCCCTTGTGACCGTGAAATCAAAGGAGGCCGCATGCCTTGGCGCAGCAATCCTTGCAGGCACAGCCACCGGCGTATTCTCAAGCGTGGAGGATGCGGTGAATAATATGATCCAGATCAAGGACCGGTACGAAGCCCGTCCGGACGACAAGGAACTGTATGATGAGAGATATGAAATGTACTGTAAGCTGTTCCGTGACCTGACGGAGTGCTTTGACAAAACAAGTATGTAAAATATGACAAAGTGAGGTAGAAATATGAAGGTAATCAAGAAAGAAGAGAGCAGGATATATCTGGACGGACCGGAGATTTGCAGGGAGTATGTGATCACACCAAAGATCGTGTTTGGTTCCTCCACACTTCATCCCGGACAGACCGGAGGGATCGACCCCGGACATCCGGAAGGCCATGAAGTATTTTATGTCAGCAGGGGAGAGGTCCTGATGCATAATACCCAGACCGATGAATTTTATGAGCTCCATGAAGGCGACATTATCCTGGTTTATGAAGGAGAACCCCACGAGCTGACCAATATAGGTACGGATATGGCAGTGATCACATGGAGCTGCGCGCCTAAGATTGATTGATTCCCATATAGACAGAGTACACTGGATTTAACAGGAGGTTGTATGTTTACACAGGATTGGGCGGTTGATGATACGGACAAGGGACAGCCGCTGTACCAGATGATTCATAACACATTATATCACAGGATCGTCAGTGAATCGCTGAAGCCGGGGGATCACCTGCTGGAGTGTTTCCTGGCCGAGGACATGAAGGTGAGCAGGACTCCTGTGAGAAAGGCCATTATCCGTCTGGAAAAAGAGGGCCTTGTAAGGCGCAAGCGCGGCCGTGCTATTGTGGAATCCGTATCCTGCCAGGACATTGAAGATACCCTTGAGATACGTTCCGCCCTGGAAAAGCTGGCAATATCAGATGGTGTCTGCCACGTGACACAGGAAGGGATCCAGTGCATGGAACGAGCCAATGAAGACTTTTGCCGTACCCTGGCCAGGGGTGACGTGCTTGCCAGCGTGGAGGCGGATGAGGCGTTTCATGATATCATATACCAACTGTCGGACAACCGCACGCTTCTGAAGCTTATCAGGGACTTTGAAAGCACCATGTACCGCTTCCGGGTAAGAGCGCTGAATACATTGACAGCAGGATCCTGGTTCAGGAACATGAGGCCATTATCCAGGGATTGAAACATCGTGACGCAGACATGGCAGTGCAGGCAGTGACAAAACATATAGAGCGTCAGAAGGGGATGATGCTTGGAAGCTGTATCGTAAAGCAGAGACCGGATGTTTGCTGAAATTCAGCATTGGAAAAAAATAACTGAACAGAAAATCAGAGGACCTGTTGAACGGTTAAATATTAAACGTTTGTATCGTATAATATTCAGCCTGCCAACGGGTCCTCTTTGGATATGCCCCCCGCCCTTGACATAATTTTGATTATGAAGTATATTCTGCGTGCTGTACAGCCATTTGGCTGTAATCCGGCAGGGCTGTGAGCAGGGGAGGAAATTGGGCACTCAGCAAAAAAAGATATGTGTTCAGCAAACATAATAATGGATTTATGAGCGGATATTTTGTAAACTATAGATAAGGCTAAAATGCCGGAAAAGAATGATAATGTTATGGGTCGGCGTTTCTTGGAGAGGGTGGGATAGAATGGACGTTACTTCTGAAAAATATACCAATATAATGCGTGCTTCGGAGCTGCTTTTAAGCCAGCATGAGGAAGAGATCTCCATCCCTTCATTTCCCGAAGGGATCAAGGTTTTTCTTGATACATTTCATGTTGGGGACTATGCTTTTTCCAGCAGGCACTGGCATCGCTCCATCCAGTTTAATGTAATATTGGAAGGAACCCTGGATGTGTCCGTGAACGGAAAGGATATTCTGCTGCAGAGGGGGGATGGGATATTCATCAATTCCAATGTGTTCCATCACCTTAATTTTAAGGGGGAATCAGAGTGTGTGGGATACAGTTTTCAACTGCATCCTTCGGCCATATGCTCGGAAAAAGACATCTATCTCTATACAAAGTATGTTGCTTCCGTGATCAATAACGCTGATCTGAACTACCTGACGTTCAAAGAAGAGGTTCCATGGCATTCAGGGGTACTGAATTATTTGAACAGGGCCTTTATATCGGCGAACCAGCAGGATTTCGCCTATGAACTGGATGTTAAAAACTTGCTTTCCTGCGCATGGATGTTAATGCTGCGCAATTACAACTCCATTCCGGCTAACAACACGGATTCATACACCTTGTCCAATGCCCCCAGGATAAAAGAAATGCTTTCCTATATCCAGAACCACTACTCGGACCGCATCACCCTGTCCCAGATTGCTGCGGCTGCCAGTATCAGCCTGAGTGAGTGTAACCGTTGTTTTAAGAGATTCCTGAAGCTGACGCCCATTGAGTATCTCACACAGGTGCGGGTGGCGGCTGCCTGCCGGCTGCTGAAGGAGGGGACGGAGACGATCGCTTCCGTGGCGGAAGACCTGGGATTTGCAGACTACTCTTATTTTCACAGGGTGTTTAAAAAATATATGGGGTGTACTCCAAAGGAATATATGGAAATGCATCATGCGTAACAAAACCGGGCGTTCTTCTCAATCTAAAGAAGAATGCCCGGTTATCGTTTTTACATTGTATTTTTCACGTTATCTTTCTCTCTTTATCTCTTTCTATTTTTCATCGATCCCGACATATGTTCCGTTTTTCGCGATCAGCATGTGGGGCTTCGCGTTGGGGTTATCTCCGTTTGCATCAAATCCTTCCACATCCACCATGATTCCTGAATAGGATGCATTGGAGCGGAGCCATTCCACCAGGGCATTGCCGTTTAAACCGTTTGTCTCCTCATTTTTCAGGGCTTCCGATACCATGTAGATCAGATCATATGGTCCTGCCGCTTCCTGGCCGGGATCCACGCCGGTCAATTCGGTATAGCTTTTTACGAATTTCCGGACGCGTTCATTTGTGCTCTCGGCATCAAAGGCTGACATGGTGATAAATCCTTCCGTACACTCGGCATCGGCCACCTGGAAGATAAGAGGATTGGCACAGCCAGTGTTTCCAAACACCTGAACATCCCAGCCAAGGGAAGCCTTCTGTTTCAGGAATAATCCGGCGGGATTATACTCGGTAAGCAGATATACGGCATCCGCGCCCTTTCCCTTAAAGTTTGTGATATAGGCGGTGTAATCCTTTTCCGTTTCCACCTGTACCTGTGCGGAATCAATGATATCAATGTTGTACTTATCTTTCAGATAGTTTTTTGTAAAATCAAAGTTAGTTACATCCGTATCGGCTGATGTATACAGAATGGCAGGTTTTTTTACGCCGCATTCATTTACCATGTAATCGCACATCTGCTCAATGATTGCGGAATCCTTGGCACAGATCCTCAGATAATTCTTATATCCCAGTTCCGTGATGGTATTTCCCGTATTGATCCCGGAGAGGACCGGAAGGTCGGCGTTGGCCCAGGTGGGGTATGCTGCCTTGGAACAGCCTGTGGAAATGGATGTGACCACAAAACGGTATTTGTTTGCGGCAACCATTTTCTCCGCACAGATCACTGCCTGATTGGTATTCATCTGGTCGTCATACACATCATAGACAAGTTTCTTCCCATTGATCCCGCCGTTTTCATTGATCTCCTGCACTGCAAGACGGACGCCGTATTCCTGCTGCTGTCCAAGTCCGGCCGTATCGCCGGTCATGGGCCCCATAACCGCGAATTCAATGGTTTCCGCATCTTCGCTTTTGCTGCTTTGCGGTTCGGAAGCTCCTCCGCTTGTTCCCGAAGCACTGCATCCCGCAAGGGTTACTGCTGCTAACAATGTGAGTGATAAATTTCTGATACATTCTGATCTTTTTTTCATATGAAACCTCCGCATTTTATTATATTTTCAGCTTTATACCAGCTGCCTTATGCCAGTTGCTTTTTACATACTGCTTGTTACAGATATTCATGACAGGCCACAAAATGTCCCGGTTCTATCTCAGCCAGTTCCGGTTTTGTCTGGAAGCATATTTCTTTGGCAAAGGGACAGCGTTTGGCAAACCTGCATTCATTTCCCGGATTGATGGGGGATGTGATCTCACCGTGGATGATCTCCCTTTGCTTATTGCGGCTGCTGAGCTTTGGCACCGGGATGGCGGCCAGCAGAGCCCTTGTGTAGGGATGGGACGGATGGGAAAATAAAAGCTTTTTGGGAGCAAGCTCCACGACCTGGCCCAGGTACATGACCATGATGTTGTCGGAGATATGTTTTACAACGCTCAGGTTATGTGTGATAAACATATAAGTAAATCCCTTTTGTTCCTGAAGATCCTGCATCAGGTTAAGAATCTGTGCCTGGATGGATACATCCAGTGCGGATACAGGCTCATCGCAGACAATGAATTCCGGGTTCAGCGCCAGGGCCCTTGCAATGCCTATTCTCTGCCTCCGGCCTCCGTCCAGCTCGTGAGGGTAGGAGTTGATCAAACGCTCTGCCAGCCCCACGGTCTCCATTAATTCGTATATTTTGTCGTCAAGTTCTGTTTTAGACCGGTAAAGCTTGTTTACGATCAGGGCTTCGGATATGATCTCCCCCACGCTTGCCCTGGGATTTAAGGATTCATAAGGGTCCTGAAAGATAATCTGCATCTTTTGGCGCATCATGCGCATTTTGTGCTTGTCATAGGCGAGGATATTGTCCCCTTTGTAATAGACTTCCCCCTCGGTTGAATCCAGAAGGCGCAGGATCAGGCGCCCCAGCGTACTTTTGCCGCAGCCGGACTCGCCCACCACGCCCAGCGTGGTGCCTTCTTCAATGGTAAATGATACGTCATCCACCGCGTGGAGATAGCCCTTGGCAGTGGGGAAATATTTTTTTAAATGCTGGATCTCCAGTAAATTCATATCAATTCCCCTCCTTTTGCTTTTCCCAATACCAACACATGACACGATGGCCGTTTTCAGCCTCACTGGCAGGCGGGCTGGTCTTGCATAACTCTGTTGCGTAAGGACATCTGGGATGAAAATGGCAGCCAGCGGGCAGATTGGTGGGATCCGGCATTAAGCCATCGATGGGTGTCAGCCTGTGCTTGTCGTCATCCAGGCTGGGGACTGAATTAAACAGACCCTGTGTATACGGGTGAAGAGGCGTGCTGTATATCTGTTCAACACTTCCTGATTCAACGATCTCCCCGGCATACATGATCGCCACCTTGTCGCACATTTCCACCACGATCCCCAGATCATGGGTGATCAGCAGCATGGAGGTGTGATACTCTCTTTTTAGATCCTCCATCAGGTTTAATATCTGTGCCTGAATGGTTACATCCAGCGCTGTTGTGGGCTCATCGGCAATGAGCAGCTTTGGATTGCATGCCAGTGCAATGGCGATCACCACCCTTTGTTTCATGCCGCCGGAAAACTGATGGGGGTATTCTGTTTTGCGCCCTTTTGGAAGCCCGACCTTTTCCATGAGTTCATCCACCTGGTTGCTCAGTTCCTGCTTGCTGAAATGGTTGTGGAGCAGTATCATCTCGCCGATCTGTTCTCCCACGGTTTGAAGGGGGTTCAATGAGGTCATGGGATCCTGGAATATCATGGCCACCTTTCTTCCGCGGATCAGCCTCATTTTCTTTTCCGGCGATTTCACCAGTTCCTCGCCGTCCAGCACAATGCTCCCCGAAACGATTTCCGATACCTTTGGGGGGAGCAGGCCCATGATGCTGAGTGCCGTGGTGGTTTTTCCGGCGCCGGTTTCACCCACCAGTCCCAGCGTTTCGCCGTCCTTTAATTCCAGATCAATGCCGTTCACTGCGTTTACAGTTTCATTGTTGGAATAATAACGGATGTTTAAATTTTTTATCTGTAAATAATCCTTTTGCACGGTAAACCCCTCTCTTTCTGCTTACTTTAACCGGGGATCCAATGCATCCCTCAACCCATCACCCAGAAGATTCAGCGAGAGGACGGTAAGCACGATGCAGATGCCTGGAAACACGACCAGATAGGGCAGGTTACGGATAAATTCCTTGCCCTCGGAAAGCATTGCCCCCCATTCGGGCATAGGCGGGTTAATGCCTAATCCCAAAAAGCTTAAGCCCGCGGCAGATATGATGATCTCACCCACCCCCAAGGTGGCCTGCACGATCACAGGGCCGATGGCGTTTGGGATGATGTTTTTCAGTATAATGCGGCCGTCCCATGTTCCGATCGCCCGGGCCGCTTCTATGAACTCCTTATCCCGGATAGATAGGATGGAGGAGCGGATAATACGCGCATACCGCGGGACGCAGGATATGGCAACCGCCACCATGATGTTTACGATCCCGGTGCCCAGAGCGGCGATCACTGCGATCGCCAGGAGGATGGAGGGAAGGCTGAGGAAAATGTCCATGATCCTCATTAACACATTATCCAGCTTGCCTCCGTAAAAACCGGCAATGGCTCCAATGAGGCCGCCGATGACCAGTGAGGCAAAAACCGTGATAACCCCTATGGTCAGGGATATTCTGGCCCCATAGATCAAACGGGCCAGCACATCCCGTCCGTACTGGTCTGTTCCCAGCCAATGGGCCGCATTGGGGGGCTGCAGGCGGTTGGCGATATCCTGTCTGATCACATCAGTGTTATAATCCACCAGAACATCAGCAAAAATTGCGATCAGCAAAATGCATATAAACAGCCCCAGGCCGAACATGGCCTGTTTGTTTTTTCTCATTCGCAGCCATATTTCATAGAGCTGGCTTCTCTTATAAACATTCCGTTCCTTTTTGATTTCCTTCATTGTACTCCTCCTGTCGTTTAATCCGTCCGGATCCGGGGATCGAATAGGGTGTATAAAATATCGATCAGCAGATTGACAACGCTAAATGTAAAAGCCACAAACAGCACCGCTCCCATTACAACAGGAATATCTTTTTGACGAATGGATGTTACCATCTGGATCCCCATGCCGGGAATGCCAAAAACAGTTTCCGCAATTGCGGATCCGCCTAAAACGATTCCGAAGTTAATGCCGATCACGGTTAAAACAGGGATGATCGCATTTTTTAAGGCGTGCTTGAAAATAACCCTGGTTTCAGAGGCGCCTTTAGCGCGGGCTGTCCTTACAAAATCCTGGCGCAGGACTTCCAGCATGCTGGATCTTGTCATCCTTATGATCTGGGCGGAGTTTACCAGCGCCAATGTGATGGCAGGAAGTACAAAGCTTTTTACCCCATCAAATCCACTGGATGGAAACCAGCCCAGTTTCAATGAAAACAGCAGGATCAGCATAAGCCCCAGCCAGAATACGGGTATGGAGGTGAGGAGAAGTGCAAAGACAACCGTAATACTGTCGATTACCGTATACTGTTTTACTGCGGATAAGGTTCCGATGGGAATGCTGAAGATGACTGCCAGCAGCATGGAAGACACAGCCATGATCAAGGTGATGGGAAAGCGGATCTTTAATATGATATCAGTTACAGGCATTCCCAGCTGATAGGAAGTGCCGAAATCTCCGTGGAGTATGTTGGTCAGGTATGTAAAAAACTGTACTAAAAACGGTTTGTTTAAACCCATTTCTTCTCTCAAGGCATCCACCTGGGCCTGGGGGACTTTGTCCCCCAGGATCATACGCGCGGGATCGCCGGGCGCCAGGTACATGATCGAATAGACAAGAAATACGATTCCAAACAACACAGGGATAAAATATATAATTCGTTTGGCGATATATTTACTCATTGATTTCCTCCCTATCTGTTATATCCATCATTCTTCCAAGGTCCATTCCTTTACAGGAAAGTAGCAGTTATTGTAGATCGTAACGCCTTTGATATGGGCATTGGCGCCCACGATCTCAGCAGGGAAGAATAAGGGAACCACAACCATGCTTTCGTCTGCCCTTTTGATGATATCCGTATAGATCTGTCCTCGTTCCTTGGTATCCATGGTCTGGGTTGCCTTTATCAGCATTTCGTCAATGACAGGGTCATTAAAGCATCTGTCGTAGTTCTGGTCGCCGTCTGATTTGTACAGGAAGGACAGCATTTTGTCAACACTGGGCCAGTTCAGATAGCCGATGGTCATATCGAAATCGCAGTTCCCCAGGTATTCGATCCAGGTGGCCTTTTCCATCTGTTCGATCTGTAAATCGATTCCAATCTCTGCCAGCTGTGCCTGCAGGACCTGAGCTACCTTCATAAGAAATGCTTTATCTGTCCTCACGAGCACGGTGGTGGTAAAACCATCCTGATAGCCTGCTTCTTCCATGAGCTTTTTAGCCCCTTCCAGATCGTATGTATCAAAGGGCAGGTCCTCTGTATATCCCAGTTGCAGACTGTTTAACGGAGCGTTTGCAAGCGCTCCCGCGTTGTCATAGGAGGCGGCAATGATATCGTTTTTATTTACGGCCTTTGCAATGGCTTCTCTTACCTTCTGGTTGTCAAAAGGAGGTTTGGACTTGTTAAATGTCAGGTGCACAAAGGAGAAGCTTGGAGCCTGGTGCACGACCAGATTCTCGTCCCCATCCACAATGGACATGTCTGCTACGGATAAATCCGGCATGAAGTCAACTTCTCCCTTTTGCAGCGCAATAACGGCAGTGCTGGCATCAGGCAGGATCTTAAAATTGATCTTCTGGATCTGGGGCTGTTCTCCCCAATAGCCGTCAAATGCAGCAAGTGAAAATGGCTGCCCGGGAATACATTCCCCTTCCAGCTTATAAGGGCCGGTTCCAATGGGATGGAACTTATAATTGTCACCTGCTTCGATCACGGCCTTTTCGCTGACAATGGAACCGCCCAGGCTTCCGATCACTTGAAGGAAGTTAGCTTGTATATACTTACATGTGATCACAAGGGTGGTATCGTCCGGCGCTTCCACGTGGTCGATCATGGAAAAGCTGGAGGCTGTTACCGGCTCGGACATGGCGCGTTCCACTGAGAATTTGGCATCGGCGGAGGTGAATTTGTCACCGTTGTGGAACAGCACATCATCCCGCAGCTTGAAGGTATACACAAGATTGTCATCGCTGACAGACCACTCGGTGGCCAGCTCAGGCAGGATTTCTGAGGACACTTCATCTTTGCTGTCCACAAGCGTATTGTATATATTGCCGCCCTGTGCAATCATGGAAGTTCCGTCAATGGTGGTATGGGGGTCAAGGCTGGTCTGCTGGCTCAAAAGAGCAATGGTCACCTGTTTTTGTGCAGCTTTGTCACCGGTTTTTTCTGATGCAGTCCCTTCTGTTGAAGCTGGTTTGCCTGCACAGCCTGAAACTAACATGGCAAGACAGACTAAAAGTATAGTTGTTTTTTTGTTTTTTCTCATAGTTCTTCTCCCTTCACGATCATCCTATTGTAGAAGCCAGCAAACGCATCAGATTATCCCCGAGTATTCCTTTGATCTCTGATTCTGTAAAACCGGTTTCCATTAATTTTTCCACAAAAAGAGGAAGTTCCTCATGTGTTTTTATCACATCGAATGTCTCGTTCGCGGTCTGGTGATTCATCCTGTCAAACTGATCCAGTCCCAAACCGGCAATTTCCAACATACCATGTTCTTTTAGATAGCAGTAATGCCGGATCAGGTCGTCCAGTGATGCATGTTCCTGGTCCTCGAAGCGCAGCATCATGCTGACACCGTTTAAACCAACCACACAGGAACGTTCCATCATAACTGCAAGTTGTTTATCCATCAGGTTTCGGGGAGAGTGGGAAATCTCATACACATTCGAGTGGGTGGCTATGAATGGACAGCCTGTCAAATAGATCAGATCCCAGAATCCGGTAAAATTAAGGTGGGAAACATCCAGGAGCATTCCTAGCTTCTGGGCATATTCGATCAGGCGTTCACCGTCCTCTGTAATGCCATACCCGGGCCGTTCGCTGTAAAAACGTGCGCCGTCCGCGGCCCAGTTTGAGCGTGCCCAGCATAATCCCAGAACACGCACTCCCAGGTTGTAGAAGATGCGCAGCAGTGAGACATCTCCGTTTAAGGGCTCAACCCCTTCCATGGTGATCAGGATCCCTATTTTGCCCTGATGTCTGGCTTCCCGGATCTCATCCGTATTCCGTACAATGACTACCTCATCCCGCAGCTCATCCAACTCTGTGTAAAGGGCTTCGACCTGCCGCAGTGCCTGTCTCAAGCCCTGTTCAGGAAGATATTCATCATCCACAAAGATTGCTGCAAATATCACGTCCACACAGCCTGCCCGGAAGGATTCCAGATAGTCTTCTTTTATTACGTGCTGCCTTCCCATTGCGTGCTTGCGCTCCAAATCGGACATCAGATCCAAATGGGCGTCTATTACCATTGATTCTTTCAGTATCTCGTCTGCTGTTTTCATAGCCTTCCCTCTCTATAACCTTCCCTCTCTATACATGTTTGTGTTCCGTATGTTTTTGCTCTGTGTAACATCCCTTTTTAATATGTATGTTGTTTCAGACCTGCCTGCAGATGGTCTTGCTCTCGCAGTCACCGCCTGTTAAGGGCATGCCCCAGATAAAGTCCATTCCGAATCCAGGTTTTTCAGGAAGATACATTTTGCCGTCCTTCAGCTTGTAGCCGCTGAAATCAACACCTTCCGTGGTATCGGTTACTCCTTCCACACGGGCAACGCCGGGATATCCCGCACAGAACTGGGCTGCATAATGTGTTTTCAGCTTCAGGCCCCAGGCATGAGGAGAGATCCTTGCGCCTATTTCTTCAAGCTTTGGCATTACCCTTCTCCAGGGAGTAAGGCCGAATGCATGCCCCAGGGTATAGTCGCCCTGGATATCCATCTGGAATACGCCTAACAGGCCCTTTTTATACAGGTCAATGAGAAGATCCATGTTGGGATCGGTTTCCCCATCGGCGATCAATGTTCTTGGTGACTTGGCATCCAGATGCTCCCGAAGCGCGCGGAAATCCTGTTCATTTTCCCTGAAGGGCTCTTCGATCCAGTACAGTCCCACGTCAGCCACCCCGTCCACATACTGCTTCATTTTTTCCACGGTGTAGGCATCATTGGCATCCACCAGGATCTCACAGTCCGGGAAGCGTTCCCTGACAGCCCTTGTCACATCGATATCCCGCTTTAATCCGTCCGTCCAGTTCATCCACATGGGAGCACGGCCGATCTTAAGCTTAAATGCCCTGTAGCCGTAGTCGTATCCGTACTGGCATTCCTCCAGGATTTTTGCGATCCCTCCGGGTTTTCTGTCAGGGCTGATATCGTCAAAATAGATCAGCGTGTCATAAACGGGAACCGCGCCCACCCCCTTGTTGCCGAACATCTTGTAGCATGGAATGCCAAGTATGCTGCCGGCCAGGTCATGTAATGCAAAGTCAAAGGTAGAGAGGCTCATGTCCACGATCCCCTTGTCCGGGTCAAATACATCCGAGACGGATTTTCCCAGGATCATTCTGTCATCTGTTTCCGGATCCTGATGGTAAAACAGTCCGGATGACAGGCCCCATCCGCGGGCCCCCTGATCGGTGATGATTTCCTTTACTACAAACTCATCTCCATATGCATGTTCATTTCTGAATGCATTTTTGCCCACAAGACGGGGGAAATGGCTCCTGACTTTGTAGGTATTTACATTTGAAATTTTGTGGTACTGAAGTTCGTTGTTCATTTTGGTCACCTCGTGAGAATATTATTTGTTTGCTTTAGACAATTTTAATAATATTTTACAGGAAAGTCATTTCAATAATCTGTCAGGATTATGTACTATTTTTTCAAAAACAATGTTTTGACTGGTGAGGGAGCGGGCGGCGGGATATGTGCAAAACGCAAAAAATGTAGACAATATAGCAAGATAAGAAATAATATATATCTATATAAGTAGAATTACAGCAAGAAAGGATATATGAATGGCAAACATAATAATCGATTTATAAGACTTATTTTTGTAAACTATAGACAAGTCAAAAGCGCTGGAGAAAAAAATTACATATAACGGAGGTAGCAATTATGAGATCAATAAAAAAGTGGTTGGCATTAGGTATGTGTGTATCGCTTGCGGCAGGGTTGGCAGGATGTTCCTCAACCGCCCCATCCGGTACCCAGGGAAACAATACAGCATCAGCAGAAGGCAGTAAGAGCGGGGAAAGCAGCAAAGGTTCGGAGAACGGGAAAGCTTCAGGAGTGAAGACGATCCGCATCGCCAACGGACAGCCTGAGGACCATCCTGAGAATATTGCCCTCTATGCATTTAAGGATTTTATCGAGGAGAGGCTGGGAGATAAGTATACGGTGGAGATCTATCCCAATGAGCTGATGGGCGGTTCTGCCCAGGCTTTGGAGCTGATGCAGTCCGGTTCCCTGGAAATGGTAATTGCCAGTACCAGCAATCTGGAAGCATTCTCCAATACATATAAAATCTTTGGGCTTCCTTACTTGTTTGACAGCCTGGACAGCTATTACAAGGTAATGGACACAGAGGAGTTTATTAATAAGATCTACAGCAGTACCGTTGATTCGGGAATCCAGGGTGTAGCCTGGTTCAGCGCCGGGACAAGAAGCTTCTATTCCCCTAAAAAGATTGAATCTCCTGCTGATCTGAAGGGTAAAAAGGTCAGGGTACAGTCCAGTGACACCAATGTAAAGATGGTGGAGGCCCTGGGAGGCGCAGCAGTCATCTTATCCTACGGCGAAGTGTATACAGCTCTTCAGAACGGCGTTATCGATGTTGCCGAAAGTCCTGAGATCGCTCTGGTCAGCCATAAGCATGGTGAGGTTGCCAAATTCTACAGCTATGATGAGCACCAGATCATGCCTGACATGCTGGTTGCCAGCCCTAAATTCATGTCCAGTCTGAGTGAGGAAGAAAAGGCGGTTTTTGAAGAAGGATTTAAAATGTGTTCCGAAAAAGAGAGAGTTGAGTGGGACGCAGAGATTGACGCAGTGAAGGAAAAAGCACTGGAAATGGGTGTTGAGTTTGTGGATGTGGACAAAGAGCCCTTTAAAGAGCTGCTTCTGCCCGTTACCCAGAAGGTACTGGAGGAAAATCCCGACCTGAAACCTCTGTATGATGAGATCAAGCAGATACAGGAGAACTAGAATTTTTACTGGAGGTGATTGAGTGAAACAGGCAAAACAGATATTGGACAAAATATTGTGTGTCATTTGCGCGGTACTGATGGCATTCATGAGCATTCTGGTCGTTTATCAGGTGTTCACCAGATACGTATTAAACAATCCAAGTACATTTTCCGAGGACCTTCTTACCTATGCATTTGTGTGGATGTCGCTGTTAAGCACAGCGCTGGTATTCGGCGAACAAGATCACATGAAACTTTCGATCCTGGCTGATAAAGTAAATGGGAAAGGTCAGATCATATTGTCTATTGTGACGGAATTGATTATACTGGTGATAACCTATATCATATTCCTGAATGGCGGAAAATCATTTATGAACGTGGGTGCAATGCAGGTTTCACCAACACTCCACATACGTATGGTTTATGTGTATGCCATCCTGCCGGCTGCGGGTGTCCTCATTGTTATATATTGTATTCTTAACATAGGACTGCTGGCATCGCAGTTTATGAAACCGAAAGGAGATGAAAAGGTATGAGTGGAACAGTAACAGCAGGATTGATCATTTTGATCGTACTTGTGGTTCTTTTGCTGGCAGGAGTCCCCATCGGTATATCCCTCAGCGTGGCTTCCATGGCTGCAATCGTGTCATCCCTTGGTTATGCCGAGGCTGTCTCGGCCGCGGCGCTCAGGATGTTCCGCGGGATATCCATATTCACCCTTCTTGCGATCCCCTTTTTCATACTTGCGGGAAATATCATGAACAAGGGCGGGATCGCCATGCGCCTGATCAATCTGGCAAAGGCCCTTACGGGAAAGATACCCGGGTCCCTGGCCCATACAAATATTGTGGCAAATATGATGTTCGGCGCCATATCCGGTTCCGGAGTGGCGGCAGCATCCGCCATGGGCTCCATTGTGGGCCCCATTGAAAAACAGGAAGGCTATGATGAGGATTTCTCAGCGGCGGTCAACATAGCCACAGCCCCCACGGGACTGCTGATACCCCCAAGCAATGTCCTGATCACCTATGCCCTGGCCAGCGGCGGAACCTCTGTGGCCGCCCTGTTCCTGGGCGGTTATATCCCCGGGGTCCTTTGGGGGGTAAGTTGTATGATTGTGGTGTATTTTTACGCCAGAAAGATGGGGTATGTCAGCAACATCAAAATAAGTCCCAGTGAATTTATAAAGGTGCTTTTAGATGCTGTTCCCAGTCTGCTGCTGATCGTGATCATTGTGGGCGGGATCTGTACCGGGATCTTTACCGCCACAGAAGCGGCCGGTATTGCAGTGGCATACAGCCTGGTCTTATCCCTTTTTATATACCGGACCATTGATCTAAAGGAATTGTATGTGATCCTGGTGGACAGCGCTAAGATGTCCGGAACCATTATGTTCCTGGTGGGCGCTTCCAACATCATGGCATGGGTCATGACCTTTACCGGGATCCCGGGAGCCATAGCAAGCGCGATTCTGGGAGTTTCAGACAACAAGGTGGTCATCCTGCTGATCATTAATATCCTGCTTCTGTTTGTGGGAACATTTATGGATATCACACCGGCCATATTGATATTTACCCCAATCCTGCTGCCCATCTGTACCCAGCTTGGCATGACGCCGCTGCACTTTGGGATCATGATGACCTTTAACCTGTGTATCGGCTGTATCACGCCCCCGGTGGGAAATATCCTGTTTGTGGGCATCAAGGTTGCGGGCAGAAAGCTGGAGGATGTGATGAAACCCCTGCTAAAATGCTACATTGCGATATTTGTTGTGCTTATGATGGTAACCTTCATACCGGCATTGTCAAGCTGGCTGCCTGCATGGGCCGGATATTGATAGGATCAAAAAATAAAATAAATTTCTAGGAGGAATAGAGATGGAATATAGTGGAGGAAGACCTTTTTACGGGGATGTGGTAGGTGTCCTGATGCTGGACATGGAGGCTCCTTTGATTCCGGGAAATGTAGGAAATGCAATGTCATACGAGTTTCCGGTCCGCTACAAGGTTATGAAGGGACTGCCTGCTGACTGGTGGTGTGATGAGATCGGCCCGGATGAGACGCGCTGCCAGATGTTTATCCAGGCGGCAAAGGAGCTGGAGGCTGAAGGGTGCAAAGCCATTACCTCCGGATGCGGTTTCTTTGCAATTTATCAGAAACGCGTGGCGGCAGAGGTCAACATCCCTGTATTTTTATCCCCGCTTCTGATGGTGCCCATGCTTTCCATGATGATGGGAAAAAGAAGGGTGGGGATTTTATCTGCCGGAGGAAGGCACTTAAAGGGAGATTTCTTAAAGACGGTTGGAATTGATGAAAATGTAAACTATGCGGTTGGAGGCCTGGATGACACCGAGGAATTCTATCATGTGCATGTTACCTGTAATAAGAAGACCATCAACCCTGAGAAGATCCAGGCAGAGGTGATCCAGGCAGCAGAGAATTTGATCAGGCAATATCCGGATATAGGCTGCTTTGTGTTTGAATGCAGCGATATCCCGCCTTTTGCAAGGGAAGTGGCGCGCAGGACAGGACGCCCGGTATTTGACTTTATCGGGCTGGCCCACATGGTGGCCAGAGCCGTGGTGCCCCCTAAATATCCGGAGTTTTTCGGTTGATCCAATGATCGGAAGTAAACTGAAACCCCAGAGGTCATAAGGCCCCTGGGATTTTAGTATGTAAAATGACTGGCAAAATTTGAATGAAAATACTTCCCCTATCCGATTTTTTATACTATAATAGAATAGTTGACGTAAATTATAATGTACAGGAGAAAATACATATGGAAAGAAAAGTAGGTACAGTTTCAAGAGGTATCCGCTGTCCGATCATCAGGGAAGGCGACAATCTGGCGGAGATTGTGGTCAACAGTGTGCTGGAGGCAGGGGCAGATGAAGGCTTTGAAATCCGCGACAGGGATGTTATCTCCGTGACAGAATCCGTGGTTGCAAGGGCGCAGGGGAATTATGCTCCCATTCAGGCCATATCAGAGGATGTGAAGGCAAAACTGGGAGGAGGTACCATCGGAGTTATTTTCCCGATCCTGTCCAGGAACCGTTTTTCCATCTGTTTAAAGGGAATTGCAGGGGGCGCCAAGAAGATCGTCCTTATGCTCAGCTATCCCAGCGATGAGGTGGGCAATTCACTTGTTTCCCTGGACCAGGTGGATGAGGCAGGGATCAATCCATACAGCGATGTGCTTACCCTGGAACGCTACCGGGAACTCTTTGGAGAGAACAAGCATGAGTTTACCGGCGTGGATTATGTGGACTACTACTGTCAGATCATCCGGGAGGCCGGGGCGGAGGCGGAGGTTATCTTTGCCAATAACCCCAGGGAGATACTGAATCATACCAAGCGTGTCCTTACCTGCGATATCCATTCCCGTGCAAGGACCAAGCGCATCCTTAAGGAAGCCGGCGCCGAAGTGGTGTGCGGAATGGACGATATCCTCAATGCACCGGTGAACGGCAGCGGTTGTAATGAGAAATACGGTCTTTTGGGTTCCAACAAGTCCACAGAGGACAGCATCAAGCTTTTCCCAAGGGAGTGCATGGACCTGGTGTTGGATATTCAGAAACAGATCCTTGACAGGACGGGAAAGCATGTGGAAGTCATGGTATACGGCGATGGGGCGTTTAAGGATCCGGTAGGAAAGATCTGGGAACTGGCCGACCCATGTGTTGCGGTAGCCAACACAGAAGGGCTGGAGGGAACGCCCAATGAGGTCAAGTTAAAATACCTGGCTGACAATGATTTTAAGGACCTGTCAGGCGAGGCTTTAAAGAATGCCATTTCACAGAGGATCAAGGAGAAGAAATCCAATCTGGTGGGAGATATGTCCTCCCAGGGAACCACTCCAAGGCGTCTTACGGACCTGATCGGATCCCTGTGTGACCTTACCAGCGGCTCCGGTGATAAAGGCACTCCGGTGATCCTGGTGCAGGGATATTTTGATAATTATACAAACTAGAGTTCAGTTTCATAGTAGTGTGAGCAGCTTCAGCAATTCTGCACCGGCAGGATTGGTGGAGCTGTTTCGGCGTAAGGAGCACGTGGAATTTTGACGGAAAAGCCGGGAAAACACCCCCTCCTTTTCTGAAAACTATACAATGAAAGAGGATGTTATGAGTAAAATAAAGTTTGGGATCATGGGAAACGGTTATTTGGCCGGAATCATTGTGGATGGCTACCTGGACGGTATCCTCCACGAGTATGAACTGGTGGGGATACTGGGACGCACTCCCCATAAGACAGCTGCCATTGCTGAAAGAGGCGGGTGCAGGGCATGCTCCACGGTGGAGGAACTGCTGGCTTTGAAGCCTGATATCGTGGCGGAGGCAGCCTCCGTACAATGTGTAAGGGATAACGCGCAAAAGGTGCTGTCCGCTGGCGTGAATCTGATCGTGCTTTCCATCGGCGCGTTTGCAGATGAGGTATTTTATGATAAGATAAAAGAGACAGCCATCAGACACAACTCAAAGGTACATATTGCTTCCGGAGCAGTGGGCGGATTTGATGTGCTCCGCACCATCTCCCTCATGGGCCAGGCCAAGTCCGGTATCCGCACCAAGAAAGGTCCGGCATCCCTGATGAACACACCGTTATATGATGACGACCTGATGACGGAGGAGGGGGAGCCCCATGTGTTCTCGGGCAATGCCAAGGAGGCGATCTCTATCCTGCCCACCAAGGTGAATGTGGCGGTAGCCGCATCCCTGGCAACCACGGGGCCGGAGGATACCAGCGTGAATATATTCAGTGTGCCGGGAATGGTGGGGGACGACCATAAGATCACCACGGAGATCGATGGGGTAAAAGCCACCGTGGACATCTATTCCAGCACCAGCGCCATTGCCGGCTGGAGCGTGGTGGCGGTGCTTAAGAACCTTGTATCACCCATTGTGTTTTAGGATGCGCCCCTGCGAACGGAGGGGACCCGACAGATACGGAGAATAAATTGAGAACAGGAGAAGGAATCATATGTTTAAAAAAATAGTGGCAATTGAGCCGGTGAACCTGACGGCGGATGCTGAGAAGGAACTGCGCCTGTATGCAGAGGAAGTATGCATGTACCATGACATACCCGGGGACGACCAGGAGATCATCCGCAGGATAGGGGATGGGGACGGAGTGCTTGTAAGCTACACGTCCAAGATCAGCGCCCATGTTATTGAGAGCTGCCCCTCCATCCGCTATATCGGGATGTGCTGCAGCCTTTACTCTGAGGAGAGCGCCAATGTGGATATTGCCTGTGCAAGAAAGAACGGGATCACAGTGCTTGGAATACGGGACTATGGTGACCGGGGGGTGGTGGAATTTGCAATCAGCGAACTGGTCCGCTTTCTCCACGGATATGACAGGCCCCTGTTCAGGGATATGCCCATAGAGATCACGGATCTGAAAGTGGGGATCGTGGGGATCGGCGTGTCCGGGGGAATGATCGCGGATGCCATGCGGTTCATGGGAGCGGATGTCTCCTATTACAGCCGCACCAGAAAAGCGGAGAGGGAGAGCCAGGGAATGACCTACCGCCCCTTAAAGGAGCTTCTGGAATACAGTGAGGTGGTCTTTGCCTGCCTGAACAAGAATGTGATCCTCCTCCATGAGGAAGAATTTAAACAGCTGGGTACGGGAAAACTCCTTTTTAACACATCCATTGGCCCTGCCTTTGATATCCCGGCCCTGGGCGAGTGGCTGGACCAGGAAGGCAATTATTTTATCTGCGACACGGAGGGCGCGCTGGGGGATCCCGCAGGAGAACTCCTGAAACATCCCCATGTGGTCTGCGCCCATGGGTCCGCAGGCAGGACAAGGCAGGCCTTTGACCTTCTCAGCAAAAAAGTGCTGGATAATCTACGGACATTTTTAGGCGCCTAGATCAGGCTGCCTCAGAGGGGCGTAAAGTCACAGTGCTCCAGGTTGTCGCAGATTTTTTCCAGACAGGCACAGAACTGCTCCATCTCCTCCGGGGTCAGGCCCTTCCAGATCTGCCTGTCCACAAAGTCCAGGACCTGGTGCACTTTTTCCGCTTCCATGATCCCCTCCCCGGTGAGACAGATGAGGAAGGAACGGCGGCAGCCGGGGTCGCGTTCCCTGACCAGGTAGCCGGACTCCTCCAGCCTGTCCAGGGAGCGGGACATGGTGGTCACGTCCATATGGCAGGTGTCTGCCAGTTCTTTTTGTGTAACATGGTCCTTTTTCATCAGGGCGTCCAGTATGCGGGCGTGTCCCTGGCCAAAGGCCAGGCCGATTTGGCTGAAATAGGGCTGAAGCAGATGCTTGCGCGCTTTTTCCGAGCGGACCAGCAATTGGCGTACTTTATATGGTTCAATCATAATTCAGGCTTCCTTTCCATGGATCCGGCCGCACCCGCGTTGGTGCGGCCGGTTGTTTCAATCTGATCTATTTATTTGTTCTTTTTGGGATATCCCATTTCTCCTATTCCAGTTCAAACTGTCCCGTGTACAGCTGATAGTACCTTCCCTTTTCCTCCAGCAGTTCATCATGGCTGCCCCGCTCTATGATCTCACCCTTTTCCAATACCAGGATGGCCTTGGATTCCCGTACCGTGGACAGCCTGTGGGCAATGACAAAGACCGTGCGCCCGTCCATCAGGGCGTCCATGCCCTTTTCTATGAGCTTTTCCGTCCTGGTGTCGATGGAACTGGTGGCCTCATCCAGGATCAGCACGGGCGGGAGGGAGATGGCGGCCCTTGCAATGGCCAGGAGCTGGCGCTGGCCCTGGGAAAGATTGGAGCCGTCACTGTGGAGCACGGTGTCATATCCTTGTGGAAGACGGCGGATAAAGGAGTGGGCATTGGCCACCTTGGCGGCATTGACCACATCCTCCCTGGTGGCGTCCAGACGTCCGTACCGTATGTTGTCGGCAATGGTGCCTGTAAACAGATGGGTGTCCTGGATTACCATGGACAGGGAGCGGCGCAGGTCATCCTTTTTGATGTCCCGGATGTCAATGCCGTCATAGGTGATGGTTCCGCTGTCCAGCTCATAGAAGCGGTTCACCAGGTTGATGATGGTAGTCTTTCCCGCGCCGGTGGAACCCACAAAGGCGATCTTCTGGCCAGGCTTTGCGTACAGGCTGATACCATTGAGAATGGTTTTTTCCCTGGTGTATCCAAAGATCACATTGTTAAAGCGCACATCCCCCCGTAGGGGAATCAGGCGGCCGCCATCCTGTTCCTTCCATGCGTATTCCTGGGTAAACTCACTGCATTCCCTAAGGGTTCCGTCACTGTCACGGCATACATTGCACAGGGTCACGGTTCCCTCATCTGTCTCCTGTTCCTCGTTCATCATATCAAAGATACGTTCCGCGCCGGAAAGGGCGGCCAGCAGGAAGTTGATCTGCTGGGTGAATTGGTTCATGGGCATGGAGCTTTGCCTTACATAGACCAGGTAGGAAGCAAGTGTTCCCAGGTCCGTCAACCCGGCCAGGGCGAACAGTCCTCCCACACAGGCCGACAGAGCGTAATTGACATAGGACAGCGCCACAATGGTGGGGACAGTCATGCCCGAGTAGGTGAGGGCCTTTGTTGCGGCGGTCCTGAACGCTTCATTCCTGCGGCAGAATTCTTCATAGTCCTGGGCCTCGTGGTTAAAGACTTTCTCCACTTTTTGGCCCGCCACCATTTCCTCCACGAATCCGTTGATGCTCCCCAGATATTTCTGCTGCTGTACAAAATATTTCTTGCTCCTTTTTCCGTTATAACGGATAAACAGGAACATGAGGGCCAGAAATACCATGACGATCAGGGAGAGCCGCCAGCTGAGGACCAGAAGCATGGTCAGGGTGCCTGTGATTGTGATAAAGCTCTGTATCATCATGGCAAAGCTGCTGTTTAACGCTTCGCTGATGGTATCCACGTCATTGGTGAAACGGCTCATCAGCTCCCCGTGAGTGTGGGCGTCAAAGTAGGTCAGGGGGAGGCGCTGGGTGTGCCTGAACAGGTCTGCCCGGATCTCGCTTACAACCTGCTGGGAAATGTGGACCATCATCTGATTGTAGGCCAGGCAGGTCAGGGCGCCGCACAGGTATAAAAGCCCCATCAGGGCCAGCATTTTCATAAGTCCCGGAATGTTGCCCGGAATGATATAATCATTGATCACCGGCTTTAACAGATAGGTGCCCAAAATGCTGGCCGAAGCGCTGACCGTGACCAGGAGCGCGATGATCAGCATATACCATTTGTGGCGCCCAAGGTAACCAAGCATCTGCACCAGGGCGCGGCGTGTATTCTTTGGCCGGTTATAATTTGCTATTCTTGCCATTACAGATTCGCCCCTTCCTGCTGAGAATAATAGATCTCCTGGTAGATCCGGTTGCTTGCCAGGAGTGTTTCGTGGCTGCCGATGGCATTGACGGTCCCGTCCTCCAGTATGATGATCTGGTCGGCATGGGACACCGAGGAAATGCGCTGGGCAATGATAATCTTGGTAGTCCCCGGCATACTGCCGGCCAGTCCTTCCCGTATCTTTGCCTCTGTGGCCGTGTCCACTGCGCTGGTGGAGTCGTCCAGGATCATTACCTTTGGTGATTTGAGTACAGCCCTGGCAATGCAAAGCCGCTGTTTTTGGCCGCCGGACACGTTGACGCCGCCCTGTCCCAGCTCCGTATCGTAACCGTGTTCCAGGCGGTCGATGAACTCATCCACGCAGGCGATGCGGCAGGCATCCTCTATCTCCCGGTCGGTTGCATCCTCCTTGCCCCACCTAAGGTTATCCTTGACCGTGCCTGAAAACAGGGTGTTTTTCTGCAGCACCATGGCAATGGAATCCCTCAGTTCTTTTAACGGGTACTCATATACCGGATGCCCATCAATGTAAACCGTGCCCTCTGTTGCCTCGTAAAGCCTGGGGATCAGCTGTACCAGCGTACTCTTGGCAGCGCCGGTCTGGCCTATGATCCCAACTGTCTGGCCTGGACTGATGTGGAAGGAAATATCAGAAAGCACGTATTCGGCCGCATCCGTATGATATTTAAAATATACGTGGTCAAAGCGGATATCACCCTGTTCCACTTTTAGATCCAGGGCGCGGTCCTCCCGGATATCGATCTCCTCCTCCATGACCTCAGAGATCCGCTTCCAGGAAGCCAGGGCGCGGGTGGTCATGAGGAATACATTGGAAAACATCATCAGGGAGTTGAGGACCTGGAGCACATAACTTAGGAAACCGGTCAGTTCCCCCACCTTGACGCCCCCAATGGTCACCAGCCTGCCGCCGAACCACAGGATGCACAGGATGGTGCTGTACATTACGAACTGCATGGCGGGCATGTTCAGGGCAGCCAGGCGGAATGCGCGTTCCGCCGTGGTCTGGAGATTGGTGTTAACCTCCTCAAACTTTTCAATCTCATAGTCTCCGCGGACATAGGATTTGACGACCCGGACGGCCGTAAGGTTCTCCTGTATGATCCGGTTGACCAGGTCGATGGCGCCCTGCATGACGCCGTACAGGGGACGCACATGGCTGATGATCAGAAACAGCAGAATCCCCAGCACCGGGGCTGCCACAAAAAACACCATGGCCAGCTTGGGGTTGATGTAAAAGGAAGCCACCATGGCGGTGAGCATCATAACCGGGGAACGAAATCCCGGACGCAGGCCCGTTGCCACGGAGTTCTGGATGGTGGTCACATCGCTGGTAAGCCTGGTGACCAGGGAGGAACTGCGGAAATGATCCGTATTTGCAAAGGAAAACTGCTGCAGCTTTCCAAATTCCGCCTTACGGATCTCCGCCCCCAGCCCCTGGCCGCACCGGGCTGAGAACATGGCCGCCCCCTGGCCCAGCACAAGGGATATGAGGGCAAAGACAACCATCTGAAGCCCTTTCATCAGAATGTAATGCCTGTCGGCGTTGGCCACGCCCACATCCACAATGGAAGCCATCACAAGGGGGATGACAAGCTCAAACACGGTCTCTGCCTCGATACAGAGAGCAGCCAGTATGGCGTCCTTTCTGTAAGGTTTCAGATAAGATAGAAATTCCTTCATTCTGGAATCCTCCTCTTCTTGGAATTACTTTAAAGTATATGTCTCTATAAATTGTAAAAGCAATAGTTGCATATGCAATTATTGTATGCTCATGTGTTGAAAATGTCAATATACTTGTGGTATACTTTCTTGTATTGAGATAAACTTGAGCGTTGGTAAAGCACATTATAGAGTTGGTAGAACATACCATGGGGAAAAGAGGAGAACATCATGAGAAAAATATGTTCCGGAGCGCTGTTGATGGCAGCCATAACAGTATTATCCGGTTTGGGGGCAGGAACCGCCATGGCCTATGGGCCGGGGGACAGCCGGTATTACAATGATTATTACAGGGGAGGTCCGGGGGTGAATTACGACTATGGGACCGGCTATTCAGGCGTCTATGACTACGGCGGCCCCTCAGGCACCCAAGGCAATGCCCAGGTGACATCAGATAACACGGTCCGGTCCTATCCGGGCTTTAACACCAATGTTCCGGACACCTCAACCTATGAGTTCGACCCAAATTACTGGTGGGACTGGGATGATGATGACGATGATTGGGATGATGATGACTGGTGGTATTACAGCGGCGGACCAGGCGCCCAGTACGGACAGGGCTGGAGATACAGTCCCAACGGCTGGTGGTTCCAGCTCTACGGCGGCAGCTGGCTGTCCAATGGCTGGCAGCTGATCCACAGCCGCTGGTACCGCTTTGACCAGAGCGGATACATGGTCACCGGCTGGTTCACGGACGGGGACGGGAACAAATACTACCTGAACCCGGTGGATGACGGCACCCTGGGCATGATGCGCACAGGATGGCAGGTCATAGACGGCCGCTCCTACTATTTTAACACCCAGTCGGACGGAACCATGGGAAGGCTCTACACTAACACCGCCACTCCCGATGGATACCAGGTAGGGCCCGATGGTGCGCTCCTCCAGTGAGAGAGGCGTTAGGATGATCATGCGGTCTGCGGCCCCGTCCCATAAACAAAAACAGAGCCCTGACTCCTGCGGCAAGCAAGTGTTCAGCGCTCTGTTTTTTATCCTCATGTATTTTTATACGACCAGAAGTAGTATCTCCTCTTTTGTATCATCTGTCATTTGTAGACTGAAATTTCTGCCTGGGTCCGTACCATCCGGTGTGTGTGATGGAGTTGTAATGCAATCAGGAAATTTCTTTTACCTGCCTGCCCGCAGTGCGGCGGGGGCGGTCAAATTAATATGTGCCGGAATCCCCGGCCCCTGGCAGTTGTCATTCATCCGTTCATAATGTTAATGCAGGATGCGCTTTTTTTATTGCAAAAAAAAATTGCCGCTTATTGCCAGTGCATTTATTATGTGATAATATAAAGGTTGTTTTAGCGCGTGTTAGGAAAAGGGGATTAAATCATGATACAGTATCTTATTGTGTGCCCGCTTGTTTTTGTTGCCGGACTGGTGGATTCCATTGCCGGAGGAGGCGGGCTCATTGCTTTGCCCGCGTATCTCATTGCAGGGGTTCCTGCCCATGTGGCATTGGGAACCAACAAGCTGAGCTCCGCCATGGGAACCGTGGTATCCACGGCCAGGTTTGCAAAGCACGGATACCTTAAGGGAAAAATGTTCATGGCCGCATGTTCCGCAGCGGCGGCTCTGGTGGGATCGTCCCTTGGCGCACACCTGGCATTGATGGTGCCGGAGACGGTCATCAAACACATGATGATCCTGATTCTTCCGATTGTTGCATTTTACGTGCTCAGGAATAAGGATATGGGGGCAGGCAAAAGGACAGGCGTGATATCGGACAAAAAGGTATTTGCCATCTGCGTGCTGGCTGCATTTTTTGTGGGCGGCTACGATGGATTTTACGGGCCGGGAACAGGTACGTTCCTGATCCTCATACTCACAGGAGCAGCAGGGCTGGATACTCGCAGTGCTTCTGCCCAGACCAAGGTTATTAACCTGGCTTCCAATATAGCTGCACTGGCAACATTCATTTTTACGGGAAATGTATTTTATCCCCTGGGCCTTACGGCCGGCGTGTGTTCCATTGCGGGCCACTACATCGGGGCGGGAATGGTGGCCCATGACGGACAAAAGGTAGTGCGTCCGGTGGTGCTTCTGGTACTGGCTGTGCTGTTTGTAAAGATTCTCAGCGGAAATTAAGTGAAGATAACAGATAGATGGAAACAGTGATTGAAAAGATAGACTGGATAGGAGAATAGCAGATGAAATGGAAAAAATTCACATTAACTATCACCACGGAAGCGGTGGACCTGGTGAGCAGCATGTTTGATGACATTGGAATAGAAGGAATCGAGATCGAGGACAATATTCCCTTGACTGAGAAGGAGACAAAGGGGATGTTTATCGATATCCTCCCTGAACTGCCCCCGGATGAGGGGATCGCCAAGGTAAGCTTTTACCTGGATGATGATGCGGATGTGGAGGAGATCCTTAAAAAGGTGGAGGAGGGGCTGGATGAGCTCTCCCTGTTCACGGATCTGGGAGCCAGGATTATCACGGCGGGCGAGACAGAGGATAAGGACTGGATCAACAACTGGAAACAATACTTTAAGCCCTTTACCGTGGACCATATCCTGATCAAGCCCACCTGGGAGACCGTGCCGGAGGAGCACAAGGATAAGCTGCTGGTGCAGATTGATCCGGGCACTGCATTTGGAACCGGAATGCATGAGACAACCCAGCTGTGTATACGCCAGCTGGAAAAGCGGGTGGATAAGGATACCCTGGTGCTGGACGTGGGGACAGGAAGCGGGATCCTGGGGATTACTGCCTTAAAGCTGGGGGCAAAGGAAGTCTGGGGCACGGACCTGGATGAAAATGCCATCACCGCAGTGGGGGAGAACCTGGAGGCCAACAGCATTTCCACTGACAGATTCCATGTAGTCCAGGGAAATATCATTGATGACAGGGATGTGAAGGACTGGGCCGGGTATGATAAGTATGATGTGGTTGTGGCCAATATCCTGGCGGATGTGATCATTATGCTGGTGGACGAGATTCCCGCCCATTTAAAGAAGGGGGGATATTTTATCACCTCAGGTATTATCAATATGAAGGAAGAAGCAGTAAAGGCAGCATTTGCCCGGTGCGGGGAGCTGGAAGTAGTGGAAGTGACTTACCAGGGTGAATGGGTATCTGTCACTGCCAGAAAGAAATAAGAGGAAACGCCATGCATCATTTTTTTGTGGGCCCGGAACAGGTTCTGGGTGATGGGATACGGATCGTGGGACCGGATGTGAACCATATGAAGAATGTCCTGCGCATGAAACCGGGGGAGCAGGTGCTGATCAGTGACGGTACGGGAAAGGATTACACCTGCAGCATCATTTCCATTAACAGTGAGGCGGTGGAAGCCGGTATCCGGTCCGTGAGCAATGAGGGGCGGGAGCTGCCTTCCAGAATCTGGCTCTTTCAGGGACTGCCCAAATCTGATAAGATGGATCTGATCATCCAGAAGGCAGTGGAACTGGGCGCGTTCAGGATCGTGCCGGTTGCCACAAAGAATACGGTGGTAAAGCTGGACCCTAAAAAGGAAGCGGCCAAGGTTGGACGCTGGCAGGCTATTGCAGAAAGCGCGGCCAAACAGTCCAAACGCAGTGTGGTGCCGGCGGTCATGGGAGTGATGAGCCTGGCAGAGGCATTTGAACATGTACGGCAGGAGCGGTTTGAGGTGCGCCTGATCCCCTACGAACAGGAGTCCGGCATGGAGGGGAGCAGGAAAGAACTTGCCCGCATCGGACCGGGGCAGGACATTGCAGTGTTCATCGGCCCTGAGGGAGGCTTTGATGAACGTGAGATCCGGCAGGCGCTGGAAATGGGCGTCCGTCCGGTGAGCCTGGGGAAACGGATCCTCAGGACAGAGACGGCCGGACTGGCCATGCTGTCGGTGATCATGATGCGTCTGGAGGGGGCTCTGTGAACTGGCATTGGAGGCCGATCACTTTCCTTTTTATAAGAAGTGTACTCCGGGAGCCGCACCGGCACCCATTTTGCGGCTGATTTTTTGCCGGGAGATTACGGGGGTGCACAGAAACTTTGCGGATGAAGAATGTAAGGAGATAAAGGATGGAAGCATATTTTGATAACTCAGCCACTACCCGGGTATTTGACAGTGTGCGGGACGTGGTGGTAAAGGTGATGACAGAGGATTACGGCAATCCCTCTGCCAAGCACAGAAAGGGCATGGAGGCGGAGCGGTATGTGCGCCAGGCGGCTGCTGATATAGCAAAGACCTTAAAGGTAAAGGATAAGGAGATCCTCTTTACCTCCGGCGGCACGGAATCCAATAACATGGCCCTCATCGGTACGGCCATGGCCAATCAGAGGGCGGGAAAACATATCATCAGCACCAGGATCGAGCACGCTTCGGTGTACAATCCCCTGGCGTTTTTGGAACAGCAGGGGTTTGAGGTGACTTACCTGTCAGTGGATCATAAGGGCCACATTTCCCTGGAGGAACTGGAGCGGTCCGTCCGCCCGGATACCATCCTTGTGTCCATCATGTATGTGAACAATGAGATGGGAGCCATCGAACCTGTGGATGAGATCGCAGCCCTGATCCATGGAAAGAATCCCAACACCCTGTTTCATGTGGACGCCATCCAGGCTTATGGCAAGCTGGTGATCCGTCCCGCAAAACAGGGCATTGACCTGCTGAGTGTCAGCGCCCACAAGATCCATGGTCCCAAAGGGGTCGGTTTCCTGTACATTGCGCCGGGGGTAAAGATGCGCCCCCTGCTCTACGGAGGCGGCCAGCAAAAGGACATGCGCTCGGGCACGGAAAATGTTCCCGGCATCGCGGGCATGGGAGCTGCGGCAAAGGAAATGTACACGGACCATCAGGTTAAGATGGACTATATCACCGGACTGAAGGATCATATGATCCACAGGATGGAACAGCTGGAAGGCGTTACGGTGAACAGCTTAAAGGGAGGGGAGAGCGCTCCCCAGATCGTCAGCGCCAGTTTTGAGGGAGTGAGGAGCGAGGTTCTGCTCCACGCCCTGGAGGACAGAGGAATCTACGTGTCCTCAGGCTCTGCCTGTTCATCCAACCATCCTGCCATCAGCGGGACGCTGAAGGCCATCGGGGTAAAGAAAGAACTTCTGGATTCCACACTCAGGTTCAGTTTTGGAATGTTTAACACAATAGAGGAAGTTGATTATTGTATCGGTGTATTGGAGGAGATCCTTCCCGCACTGAGAAGATACAGATAGAAAGAGGTATAAGATGCAGTACCATTCATTTTTAATTAAGTACGCGGAGATCGGAACCAAGGGAAAGAACCGCTATATGTTTGAGGACGCGCTGGTAAAACAGATCCGCTATGCCCTGCGCGATGTGGACGGCCGGTTCGAGGTGTCAAAGGAGTCAGGCCGTATTTACGTAAAAGCAGAAGGGGAATATGATTATGATGACACCGTGGAAGCCCTGAAACGGGTATTCGGTATTGCGGATATCTGCCCCATGGTCCAGATTGATGACAAGGATTATGAGAACCTGAAGCAGCATGTGAGGGATTACATGGACCAGGTCTATCCTGATAAGAACATTACATTTAAGGTGGATGCCAGAAGAGGGGACAAGCAGTATCCGGTGACCTCGGACCAGATCAACAGGGATCTGGGAGAGGTGATCCTGGAGGCGTTTCCCCAGATGAAGGTGGATGTACACCATCCGGATGTGCTTCTCCATGTGGAGGTGCGCCAGAAGATCAACCTGTTCTCTGTAAAGATTCCCGGACCGGGCGGTATGCCGGTGGGAACCAACGGAAAGGCCATGCTCTTACTGTCAGGCGGTATTGACAGTCCGGTGGCCGGTTATATGATCGCCAAGCGCGGCGTGAAGATCGATGCGGTGTATTTCCACGCTCCGCCTTATACCAGCGACAGGGCTAAGCAGAAGGTGGTGGATCTGGCCAACCTGGTTGCCCGCTATGCAGGCCCCATCATGCTCCATGTGGTGAACTTTACCGACATCCAGCTTTATATCTATGACAAATGCCCCCATGAGGAGCTGACCATTATCATGCGCAGGTACATGATGCGCATTGCCCAGACCATTGCGGAACAAAATGGCGCCATTGCCCTGATCACAGGGGAGAGCATCGGCCAGGTGGCCTCCCAGACAGTACAGTCCCTGGCAGCCACCAATGAGGTGTGCACCATGCCGGTATTCCGCCCCGTGATCGGATTTGACAAGCAGGAGATCGTGGATGTGTCTGAAAAGATCGGGACCTTTGAGACATCCATACAGCCGTTTGAGGACTGCTGCACCATTTTTGTGGCAAAGCATCCTGTAACAAAACCCAATATCAATGTGATCCACAGTTCAGAGCGCAAGCTGGAGGAGAAGATTGAACAGATGGTGGAAACCGCCCTTGAAACAACGGAGAAGATCCTCTGCGAAGGATAACCTCAGTGAAGGATAACCTCAGTGAAGGATGATCTCAGTGAACAAGGAATCATTCAGAAACACAAAAAAGAGTCTGCCATGGCAGACTCTTGATTCATTCAGGATCAATATAACAGCGTGGTTCATGTCCACGCTTTAGATGTAATCCGCAGATCAGTCAATGATGTATGGAGCCAGGATACCCAGAATAGTATCAACATCGCTCTCAGCATGGATATTAAGGTCAATAGGCTTGGACAGATCCAGGCTGAAGATGCCCATAATGGACTTTGCGTCAATAACATATCTGCCGGAAACCAGATCAAAATCAACATCAAACTTGGATAAATCATTTACAAATGACTTAACCTTGTCAATGGAATTTAACGAAATGCGAACTGTTTTCATACGAAGAACCCTCCTTGTGGTGTGTGTTGGATTGCAGTAAACTGCTTTGCTTTAATACTACAGACCGGAGGGGTAAAAGTCAATAGTGAGATTGCATGAAAAATTTAGTAACAAACTGGTAATTTGGTTACAGTTCAGCTATGGGTAAAAAACGGAACTCACAGCCGGATTTAAAAGGAGGTTTTAACATGCCGAAAGCAGCCCTTCATAACCTGGGATGCAAAGTAAATGCTTATGAGGCGGAGGCCATGCAGCAGCAGCTGGAGGAGCACGGATATGAGATCGTGCCCTTTGACCAGAAGGCCGATGTCTATATCATCAATACATGTTCCGTTACAAATGTAGCGGATAAAAAATCACGACAGATGCTTCACCGGGCTAAACGGATGAACCCGGATTCCGTGGTGGTGGCAGCCGGATGCTATGTCCAGGTGGCGGCCGACATCCTGGAAAAGGACGGGTGTGTGGACGTGATCATAGGAAATAATCAAAAGGCGCAGCTGGCCCGGATCCTGGACGGATACCTGGAAGGGCGGGAGGATTCCAAAGCCCATGTCCTGGATATCGACCATACCAATGAGTATGAGTCCATGCGGGTGAGCAGGATCTCCGGCCACAGCAGGGCGTTTATCAAGGTGCAGGACGGATGCAACCAGTTTTGCAGCTACTGTATCATTCCCTATGCCAGAGGCAGGGTGAGAAGCCGGAATCCGGAGGACGTGGTGGAGGAAGTGAAGGGACTGGTGGCCCAGGGCTATAAGGAAGTGGTGCTCACAGGGATCCATCTCAGTTCCTACGGCATCGAACACCTGTCGGACGGCCCGGTACAGGGAGGAGATTGGGACCACACAGCCCTTTTGGACCTGATCCTAAGGATCCATGAGATCCCCGGCCTGGAGCGGATCCGGCTGGGTTCCCTGGAGCCAAGGATCATCACTGTGGAATTTGCCGGAATACTGGCCGGGCTTTCCAAGTTCTGCCCCCATTTCCATCTGTCCCTGCAGAGCGGCTGCAGCGAGACGCTGAAACGGATGAACCGTCATTATACCACCCAGGATTACATGGAGCGGTGCAATATCCTGAGAAGCTGTTTTGACCATCCTGCCATTACAACGGATGTGATCGTAGGATTTCCGGGAGAAACGCAGGAGGAATTTACAGCCACCAGGGAGTTCCTGGAGCAGGTGCATTTTTTTGAAATGCATGTATTTAAATACTCCAGACGCGGAGGCACCAGGGCCGCGGACATGCCGGATCAGGTCCCGGAGCCTGTTAAGGCGGCCCGCAGCGATGTGCTCCTTGATCTGGAGGCAGCCATGTCAAAGGAGTACAGGGAATGGTTTATAGGCGGACAGGTATCCGTGCTTTTTGAGGAAATGGTGGAGGTGGAAGGGAACATGTATATGGTGGGACACACACCTCAGTATGTAAAAGCCGCCCTTGCGGTGAACGGGCCGGAAGGGGACGGGCTTCAAGGGACGATCCATACCCTGAAGGCAGTGGGGCTTTTGGGAAATGACCTGCTGCAGGTTGCATTTCCATAAAAGGAATATTCTAGAAAATTGGCGCATATTCCCGGGTTGACGGAAAAATTGTGTGCAATTTTACAAATATATGACAATAATTAGAAAAAATTAAGAAAATTATCTATTGCCGAATATGAAAATATAATGTAGAATAGAGAAGAATACTTAAAGGACGTGATGACATGGGCAATATAAGAGAAACTCAATATTTTCAGGCTGTTCAGGACAAGAAGATGGAAGTTAGTGATGTGCTGGAGCAGGTGTATATTGCCTTGACCGAGAAAGGATATAACCCTGTGAATCAGATCGTGGGTTATATCATGTCTGGGGACCCGACTTATATTACCAGCCATAAGGGCGCCAGAAGTCTTATTATGAAAGTGGAACGGGATGAGATTCTGGAAGAACTGATGGCTGTCTATATTGATGCCCGTTTGCGGTAAGCTGGAGTTTTCCATTGCATTTGCTGCTGGCAGGTCGGGGTGCGGATACCCTGTGAATTTTATGTTCCGGAGCAGGACTCCGGGAATTTGGCCGCGGATAGCGTATCAGTACCCTGTCCGGCCAGGGACCATAGTGCGACAGTGATTGCGCCACAGCGAGGAATGAGAAGGCCCGGGAACGGGCCTTCATGACAATGTACGGTTATTATAAGTAATATAAGATACGAATGGGATGCATCAGTTGGTGGATAACCAGCTGGTTTTGTTGTGCTTAGAGCATTATTTTTACATGCCCTGCTCCTTTGCGGATAGGCATGGTGATGCCGGTGATCCCGGATTTGAACGGAGGATTTTAATATGAGAATTATGGGTCTGGATTTTGGCTCAAAAACAGTTGGGGTTGCAGTGTGCGATCCTTTAGGTATTACTGCGCAGACAGTGGAGACCATCACGCGAAAAGATGAGAACAAGCTGCGCCAGACCCTTGCAAGAATAGAGGCATTAATTGGCCAGTATGAGATTGAACGGATCGTTCTTGGATATCCTAAGAATATGAACAATACGCTGGGCGAACGGGCTGTGAAGACAGAAGCGTTTAAAGAAGCCCTGGAACGCAGAACCGGACTGCCTGTTGTTTTGTGGGACGAGCGTCTCACCACAGTGGCGGCGGAACGGGTTTTGATTGAGAGCGGCGTGCGCAGGGAACACAGGAAAGAAAGTGTGGATCAGATTGCGGCAGCCATGATACTGCAGGGATATCTGGACAGTTTGTTAAGTGGTTTGGGAGATAGGAATGAAAGATAAGACAAGAGATAACCAGTCCGTGGAGGACATGATCACAATGGTAACGGATTCAGGCGAGTCCGTGGATTTTTATGTATTAGAAGAGACAAGAATCAATGCAGTTAACTATCTGCTTGTAACAGATGCGCCGGAAGATCAGGACGGAGAGTGCTACATTCTAAAGGATGTTTCCGGGCAGGAGGACGCAGATGCCGTGTATGAGTTTGTGGAAGATGACCGCGAACTGGACGGCCTCATGGGTGTGTTTGAAGAACTGTTAAGCGATGCAGATGTGGAGCTTGAGAAATAGAGATTGGAGGAATCAATTTGAATTTAGAAGAAAAAGAGAATATGGCAGAGGTGGGCGCACAGACGGCAAATGTACAGGAGGCAAACGTACAGGAAGCCAATGTACAGACAGCCGGCGCGCAGGCGGCTGCAACGGAGACCCGTGCAGCAGACATGCAGACGGCCAACGTGCAGACAGAAGCATTGGCTGCAGCGCCGGAGCAGGCGGCTAAGAAGCCTCAGAACAGGAGGCCGGCACAGAGAAAGACCGCTTCCAAGGAGCCGGGAAGCCAGACCGCAGAAGCATCCAGGAAGAAATCATCCGGTACCGGTAAGAGCCAGGGGCAGAATGCCGGACGCGGGGAGCAGAAGAACACCCAGACCACAAAGGCGGCACCGGCCAGACAGACGGCTCAGAACAAACAGAGCAAACCGGCCGGGCAGGGCAGACAGGCGTCCCAGTCCAAAACGGTGTCCCAGCCCAAGCAGGGAGCCCAGCCCAAACCGGCATCCCAGCAGAAACAGCAGCAGTCACAGCCCAAGGCAGCATCTGCCTCAAAGGACCTGAAGGTGCTGGCTCCTGCAAAGCATTCTTCCAAGGAAGGAAAAAAGGACGGCAAGGGAAAACTGAAGATCATTCCTCTGGGCGGTTTGGAGCAGATCGGAATGAATATCACTGCCTTTGAATATGAGGACAGTATCATCATCGTGGACTGCGGACTTGCGTTTCCGGGGGACGATATGCTGGGCATTGACCTGGTGATACCGGATGTTTCATATCTGAAGCAGAACATCGACAAGGTAAAGGGATTCGTGATCACCCATGGACACGAGGACCATATCGGTGCGCTTCCATATATCCTGCAGCAGATCAACGTGCCTGTGTACGGCACCAGGCTGACCATAGCGCTGATTGAGCATAAGCTGGAGGAACACCGCCTGATGAAAAACACAAAGCGCAAGGTGGTAAAGCATGGACAGTCCGTGAACCTGGGATGTTTCAGGGTGGAGTTTATAAAGACCAACCACAGTATTCAGGACGCCTCCGCGCTGGCTATCTTCTCACCGGTGGGTATCGTACTCCACACGGGCGACTTTAAGATCGACTACACGCCGGTGTTCGGTGATCCCATTGACCTGCAGCGCTTTGCGGAACTGGGAAAAAAAGGTGTGCTGGCTCTGCTTGCGGACAGTACCAATGCCACAAGACCCGGATTTACCATGTCCGAGCGGACCGTTGGCAAGACCTTTGACACCATATTTTCAGAACACAAGAACCAGCGCATTATCGTTGCCACCTTTGCGTCCAATGTGGACCGCGTGCAGCAGGTGGTGAATACGGCATACAAGTATGGGCGCAAGGTGGTTGTGGAGGGCCGGAGTATGGTGACGGTGATGGAGATCGCCAGCCAGCTGGGCTATATCAATGTGCCGGAGGGAACGCTGATCGATATTGAGCATCTGCGCAACTATCCGCCTGAATCCACGGTGCTGATCACCACGGGAAGCCAGGGAGAATCCATGGCAGCCCTTTCACGTATGGCGTCAGGTATCCACAAAAAGGTTTCCATCACCCCGCGTGATGTGGTGGTTTTAAGTTCCACACCCATACCGGGCAATGAAAAGGCAGTGTCCAATGTGGTCAATGAGCTGTCCATGAAGGGCGCTCAGATCATCAACCAGGATACCCATGTTTCCGGACATGCCTGCCAGGAAGATTTAAAACTTATCTACTCACTGATCCATCCTAAATTTGCCATTCCGGTCCACGGTGAATACCGTCATCGCATTGCACAGAAGGAACTGGCCGAGTTCATGGGCGTTGCAAAGGAAAACGCCGTGCTGGTCAACTCCGGCGATGTGGTGGCACTGGACGGAAACACCTGTGAGGTGATCGACCATGTGACCTGCGGAGGCATCCTGGTGGATGGCCTTGGAGTGGGTGATGTTGGCAATATTGTATTGCGGGATAGACAAAACCTGGCTCAGAATGGTATTATTGTAGTGGTACTCACATTGGAGAAGCACAGCAACCAGCTTCTTGCAGGGCCGGACATTGTGTCCAGGGGCTTTGTGTATGTACGGGAATCAGAGGATCTGCTGGAGGAGGCGCACACGGTTGTGGCCGATGCGGTGGAGGACTGTCTGGACCGTCACGTGAACGACTGGGGAAAGATAAAGAACATTATCAAAGACAGCTTAAGTGACTTTTTGTGGAAACGTATGAAGCGCAATCCGGTGATCCTGCCGATCATTATGGAAGTGTAGCCCCTCATGGGGCTGCCGTCCGGCGGGCAGCAGGATTTGCACTGCGGCGGTCTGGGCGTCAGCACTGTCCGCGGCAGTGACAGAGGAATGGATTATGAGTAATAGAACAAGGGAAATCAACAAAATCACAACCACCATTATCAGCATATCGGTAAAGCTCATTGTATATGCCCTGATCATATTGCTTCTCTACGAGGCAGTGGCCAGGGGATATGCCTTTGGGCATGAGATATTTTTTGCTGAGGCGGTGGAGGATGCACCGGGCACGGATGTGGTGGTACAGATCAGCGAGGACGAGACCGTGTCTCAAGCCGCGGAGTACCTGGCCCATAAAGGCCTTATCAAAAGTGAATTTGCATTTATTTTCCAGAGTAAATTTTACGATTACGACACGGTTTACCCTGGTACCTATACACTGAATACATCCATGACATCCAAGGAGATCCTTCAGCTGCTCAATGAAAAACCGGAGACAGAGGATGTGTCACCTGCCCAGTCTGGCAATGCCAAAGCAAAGACGACTGCCCAGACAACGCCGGCGGCAGCGGGAGAATCCGATGCCCCCTCGGGAAGAAGCATATCGGAGGGAACGGAAGGATCGTCTCAGGGAGGAACAGCTGCGGCTTCAGCCGGACAGGGCGATACCGCCCAGAGCAGCGGAGTTTTGGACGGAGCAGCGGCCCAGGGCGGCGAGACAGCCCCGGACGGGAATGCAGAAGGCCGTGCCATGAGTCTTGGGGAGGAAGCCCGGGACAGCATGGCTAACCAGGAATCCTATGAAGGTGAAGACCAGGAGATGGAAGGCGGATGGATTGAGGATGCTGCTGAGGAATAGACCACATGATTGTTAATGACAGGATAACAGATTACCTGCACTCCCTGGAATCCAGCCAGGGAGTGTTGTTGGATACCATAGAAAAGGCGGCGCTGGATGGCCGTGTCCCCATTATCAGAAGGGAGACCGCGTCCCTGCTGCGGACTCTGGTGGCGGCACTGGAGCCGTCACAGATTCTGGAGATCGGTACAGCGGTTGGGTATTCGGCCCTGCTGATGTGCCAGACCATGCCCCGGGCATGCCATATCACTACCATTGAGAAATATGAGAAGCGGATCCCTGTGGCCAGGGAAAATTTTAAAAAGGCCGGTGAGGAAAGCCGGATCACCCTGTTGGAGGGAGATGCGGACCAGCTCCTTGGCCAGCTGGAAGAAGGCCGGTTTGACCTGGTGTTCATGGATGCGGCCAAGGGCCAGTATCTGCACTGGCTGCCCCTTCTGCTGAAGCTGATGCCGCCGGGGGGCGTCCTTATATCGGACAACGTGCTCCAGGACGGCGATATCGTGGAATCACGGTTTGCGGTGCAGCGCAGGAACAGGACCATCCACAGCAGGATGCGGGAATACCTCCACACATTAAAGCATATGGAGGAGTTTGAGACAACCGTAATTCCCATTGGAGATGGAGTCACCATCAGCACAAGGATAAAATAACGGGCGCTGGCGCCAATCCGTCAAGGCGGATTAAAACACACTCTAAGGAGAGGTGAAGATGAGAGAGACAGAATTGCTGATTCCGGCAGGAAGCCTGGATGTGCTGAAAACAGCGGTTATTTTCGGTGCGGATGCCGTATATATTGGAGGAGAGGCCTTCGGCCTTCGGGCCAAGGCCCATAATTTTTCCAGAAACGATATGAAGGAAGGAATTGCCTTTGCCCATGCGCGCGGGGTCAAAGTCTACGTGACGGCTAATATTCTGGCCCACAACGGGGACCTGCCGGGGGTGGAGGCTTATTTTGAAGAATTAAAGGAAATAGGCCCGGATGCCCTGATCATTTCAGATCCGGGTGTATTTGCCGTTGCGAAAAAGGTGCTGCCCGGCATGGAGATCCATATCAGCACCCAGGCCAACAATACCAACTACGGCACTTATCTGTTCTGGCACAAGCTGGGCGCCAGGCGGGTGGTGACTGCCAGGGAACTGTCCCTGGACGAGATCCGGGAGATCCGGGAGCATATTCCCGAGGATATGGAGATCGAGAGCTTTATCCATGGGGCTATGTGCATTTCCTATTCAGGGCGCTGCCTGCTGAGCAACTTCTTTGTGGGCAGGGACGCCAACCAGGGCGCCTGCACCCATCCCTGCCGGTGGAAATATTCCATTGTGGAGGAAACCAGGCCCGGCGAATATATGCCGGTATATGAAAATGAGCGTGGTACGTACATTTTTAATTCCAAGGATCTGTGCATGATCGGCCATATCCCGGAGATGATGGATGCGGGAATTGACAGCTTTAAGATAGAGGGCAGGATGAAGACGGCCCTGTATGTGGCAACCGTGGCCAGAACCTACAGGAAGGCAATTGATGATTATAAAAAGGATCCCCAGCTGTACAGGGATCACATGGAGTGGTACAGGCAGGAGATCGGAAAATGCACCTACAGGGAGTTTACCACGGGATTTTACTTTGGCAAGCCCACTGAGGATGCCCAGATTTATGACAATAATACCTATGTGAAGAATTATGCATATCTGGGAACCGTTCTGGAAGTGGACGGCCGGGGACGGTGCCTGATCCAGCAGAAGAATAAATTTTGTGTAGGCGATACCATAGAAGTGATGAAGCCGGACGGCCGCAACCTGGAGTTGACCGTAGCCGGCATGGAGGATGAAGAGGGCAATGCCCAGGACAGCGCGCCACATCCGAAACAGGTCCTCTGGATCGACCTGGGGATGGATGCTGACCTGGAGGTCTACGACATTTTACGCAAAAAAGAGGAAAGCGCTTAGTTTTGCAGACAGGAGGTGCCTGCGGATGATAGATGGAATACTCATTGGGCTTGCGGTTTTGTGTGCTGCCTATTTTGTGGTGATCGTGGTATATGCGGGCATCGGCACTTCCTTTGCCTTCATATGGCTGTTCTTTGCGGCCCTGCTTCTGTTCCTGGTATACGGGAAATGGTATTACGCCAGGAACCTGGACCGGATCCCCGGATGGGTGCCGGTTTCCGTGGTCACCACATGCGTGGCAGGGGTTGCGGTGCTGGCAATGCTGTGTGTGCTTGTGTTTTTGGGCGCAGCCACCTCTGCCAAGAGCAACCTGGACTACGTGATCGTGCTGGGGGCCAGGGTAAAGGAGCGCACGGTCAGCAATTCCCTGCGAAAGCGCCTGGATAAGGCCATGGAATACGCGGAGGACAATCCGGATACGATCCTGGTGCTGTCAGGAGGCAAAGGGCCCGGGGAGAGCACCAGCGAGGCGGAGGTTATGTACCAGTACCTGGTGTACAACGGCGTCAGGCCGGAACAGCTGCTGATCGAGGACCGTTCCGAGAGTACGGTGGAGAATATTGCGTACAGCAAGGTGGTTATAGAGCAGCACAGGAAAAAGAACCAGAAGGTGCTGGTGCCCCTTCGGCAGAAAACCACATCCGTGCCCTATGCAGTGGCGCCGGACCGGCCGTTGGAGATTGGGGTACTTACTAGTAATTTCCATATCTACCGGGCCAGGATGACTGCTGAAAAATGGGGATTTGACAATGTATACGGTATTTCCGCGGATTCGGACCCGGTGCTGTTCATCCACCTGTGTGTGAGGGAGTGCGCTTCCATTGTCAAGGACCGGCTGATGGGAAATATGTGATCCATTGCCACGGGTTTGAGACTCCCGCCTCTTATGGCGGTGAGTCATAATAAATGGTATAAGTCGAAGCAACCATGGCAGACTATAAGGTGAGACAGATTGAATCTATAGAATGGAGAGAAAGAATCTATGGCAGATGAAAGGAAGCTGGAAGCGGTTAAGGCGCTGGATGCCTACCGTGTGGTGAAAGAAAAGTTTGTGGAGGAAACAGATTCCGGGGCAATGGTCCTGGAACATGAGAAAAGCGGCGCAAAGCTGTTTTTGCTTTCAAATGAGGATGATAACAAAGTATTCTGCATTGGATTCCGCACGCCGCCTGAGGACAGCACCGGTCTTCCCCATATTCTGGAACACAGTGTACTGGAGGGATCTGAGAAGTTTCCGGTAAAGGACCCGTTTGTGGAGCTGGTTAAGGGATCGCTGAACACATTTTTAAATGCCATGACCTATCCGGATAAAACCGTATATCCGGTGGCCAGCTGCAATGAAAAGGATTTCCAGAACCTGATGGATGTGTATCTGGACGGCGTACTCCACCCGGCCATCTACAGGGAACCTAAGATTTTTCTGCAGGAGGGCTGGCACTATGAAATGCAGTCCCCTGAGGATGAGCTGACCATTAACGGGGTGGTGTACAATGAGATGAAGGGGGCATTTTCCTCACCGGAAAGCGTGCTGGACCGGTTTACAAGGAATGTTCTGTTCCCGGACAGCACCTATGCCAATGAATCAGGAGGGGATCCCTCCGTGATCCCGGATCTGACCTATGAGCAGTTCATTGAATTCCATAAAAACTATTATCATCCGGCCAACAGCTACATCTATCTGTACGGCGATATGGATATGGCGGAAAAGCTTGAGTGGCTGGACCGGGAATATCTCAGCAGCTATGACAGGAAGGACTGCCATGCGGACTCCTCTATTCCCCTGCAAAAGGCATTTGAAGGCCCGGTGGAAAGGGAAATCACCTATTCCGTCACAGAGGAGGAGGGAACTGCCGACAGGACCTACCTTTCCGTGAACACAGTGGTGGGAACCAGCCTGGATCCCGTGCTGTACATTGCATTTAATATTTTGGAATACACCCTGATCAATGTGCCGGGCGCTCCCTTAAAGCAGGCGCTGATCGATGCGGGAATCGGGCAGGATATCCTGGGAGGATATGACAGCGGCATCCTCCAGCCTTATTTTACCGTGATTGCAAAAAATGCAAACAGGGAACAGAAGGGTGAATTCCTTTCCGTTGTAAAGGGAACCCTGCGCAAACTGGCCGACCAGGGGATTGACAGAAAGAGCCTGAAGGCAGGGTTGAACTATTATGAGTTCCGGTCCAGAGAAGCGGATTACGGCTCCGCGCCCAAGGGGCTGATGTATGGCCTGGGTGCAATGGACAGCTGGCTGTACGGCGGGGATCCGCTGGTGCATCTGGAATACCAGAAAACCTTTGAATTTTTAAATAAAGCAGTGGATGAGGGGTATTTTGAGCAGCTGATCCGCACCTATCTGCTGGATAATCCCCACGAGGCAGTGGTCATTGTGAGCCCCAGGGTGAACCAGACCGCCCAGGAGGACAGGAAGCTGGCGGAGCGTCTGGCAGCGTACAAAGCCTCTCTGGGCAGTGAGGAGATCGCTAGGCTTGTGGCTCAGACAAAGGCGTTAAAGGATTACCAGGAGGAGACCTCGTCCCAGGAAGATCTGGAAAAGATCCCCATGCTTCAGAGGGAAGACATTGACAGGAAAAGCGCGGACCTTTCCTACCAGCTTAAGATGGAGGACGGCGTAAGGGTGGTCCACAGCAGCATGTTTACGTCAGGTATAGGATATCTGAAGGTGCTGTTTAACACAGACAGGGTTCCGGTGGATGACCTTCCCTATGTGGGGCTTCTTAAATCCGTGCTGGGCTATGTGGATACTGAGAATTACACTTACAGCGACCTGTCCAGTGAAATCTATCTGGGCAGCGGAGGCATTAATTTTGCCGTGAGTTCTTATCCGGATGTGACCAGACCGGGAGAATTTACAGGTGCGTTTGTGGCAGGCGCCAAGGTATTCTATGATAAGCTGGGATTTGCTTTCTCCATGCTGACCGAGATGCTGACCCGGTCCAGGCTGGAGGATGAAAAGCGTCTGGGAGAGATCCTGGATGAGACCCGTTCCAGGGCCAGGATGAAGATGGAGGATTCCTCCCACGGTGCTGCGGTTGGAAGGGCTTCTTCCTATTACAGCGCATTCGCGGCATTTAACGATATCATAGGCGGAATTGGATATTATCAGTTTTTGGAGTATGTAAGCCGCAGATACAGCGAGGGGCCGGAATACAGGCAGGCGCTGATCGGAAAGCTTAAGGATACGGTGAGACTGCTGTTTACTTCCGACAATATACTTGTGTCATATACGGCTGACGAGGAAGGGTATGGTCATCTGCCTGTGGAGCTCAAGTCCTTTAAGGCCAGCCTGCCGGCAGGAAGGGGCAAGCAGTACAGGTTCACCTTTGAAAAGGGGAACAGGAATGAAGGTTACAAAACAGCGTCCCAGGTGAACTATGTGGCCAGATGCGGCTCTTTTGCAGGTAAAAAGGCGGATGGAAAGGAACTTGTGTACACAGGTGCCCTGAGAGTGCTGAAGGTTATCCTGAACTACGAATACCTGTGGATGAACCTGCGTGTAAAAGGCGGTGCGTATGGCTGTATGAGCGGCTTTGGAAGATCCGGGGATGGCTATCTGGTATCTTACAGGGATCCCAATATTGCCAACACAAACCAGATCTATGAGGGAATTCCTGAATATCTGGAGGGATTTTCCATCGATGAGCGGGATATGACTAAATATGTAATTGGAACCATCAGCGATGTGGATACACCGCTGACACCATCCCTTAAGGGAAACAGGAACCTGTCAGCCTACCTTTCCGGCGTGACCATGGATATGATACAGCAGGAAAGGGATGAGATACTGAACGTGACCCAGGAGGATATCAGGAATCTGGCAGATATTGTCCGGGCAGTCCTCAATACAGGCGCCCTGTGTGTGATCGGAAATGACGAGCAGATTAAGGCGGACCGGGATATGTTTGGGGAGATTAAGAACCTGTACCATTGATAAGGAGAGATAAATGGAAGAAAATACACAGAAGAAATCCGGCTTTGTAGCCCTGGTAGGACGGCCGAATGTGGGAAAATCCACCTTGATGAACCATCTCATTGGCCAGAAGATCGCCATTACGTCTGATAAGCCCCAGACCACCAGGAACAGGATACAGACGGTTTATACGGATGAGCGGGGACAGATCATTTTCCTGGATACCCCCGGAATCCATAAAGCAAAGAATAAACTGGGTGAATATATGGTCAATGTGGCGGAGCACACCCTGAAGGACGTGGACGTGGTCCTGTGGCTGGTGGAGCCCACCACCTTTATCGGTGCGGGGGAACGCCATATAGCCGAGCAGCTGAACAAGACCAGAACGCCTGTGATCCTGGTCATCAACAAGATCGATACGGTAAAGCAGCAGGACGAGATCCTTACCTTTATGGCGGCTTACAAGGACGTGTGCCGGTTTGCGGAGATCGTGCCCCTGTCCGCGCTGAAGGATAAGAACACGGACCTGCTTACTGAACTGATCTTCAAATATCTTCCCTATGGTCCCCAGTTCTATGATGAGGATACGGTGACCGACCAGCCCATGCGCCAGATCGCTTCTGAGCTGATCCGGGAAAAAGCGCTGCGCCTGCTGAGCGATGAGATCCCTCACGGCATTGCGGTGACCATTGAGAAGATGAAGGAACGCCCCAACGGCATCATTGACATTGATGCCAGCATTGTGTGTGAAAGGGATTCCCACAAGGGGATCATCATTGGCAAGGGCGGAAGCATGTTAAAGCGCATTGGAACCGAGGCCAGGAAGGACATCGAGCATATGATGGATACGCAGGTCAACCTGCAGCTGTGGGTCAAGGTAAGGAAAGAATGGCGTGACAGTGATCTGTATATGAAGAACTATGGCTATGACGGCAAAGATGTGTAATAATATGTTGTATTTACAACGAATGTATGGGAGATACCACGTATAATAAGGGTTAGATGGAAGTAAGGTCTGATGGTACTGCAGGAGGGAGGGATACTGAAATGAGAGAAACAGTGACACTGACTGGAATGGTTCTCATATCAGCCCCTTCCGGGGATTATGACAGGAGACTGGTATTGCTGACAAGGGAGCGGGGGCGGATCACCGCCTTTTCCCATGGCGCCAGGAAGCCTGGTAATGCCCTGATGGCTGCCAGCAGGCCTTTTTCCTTTGGCACCTTTTCCATGTATGAAGGGAGATCGGCCTATAACCTGCAGTCGGCACAGATCACCAACTATTTTGATGAACTGTCCATGGATATGGAGTGCACCTGCTACGGCTCCTATTTTCTGGAAATAGCAGATTATTTTTCCCAGGAAAATATGGATGGGACGGAAATGCTCAAACTGCTGTACCAGTCCCTGAGGGCCCTCTTAAAACCAGCCATACCCAACCGCCTGGTGAGGCGGATCTTTGAACTGAAAACCATGGTCATCAATGGAGAGTATACGGAAACGCCTCCCTCCCCTGTTTCGGAATCCTGCAATTATGCATGGGAGTATGTGGTCTGCTCCCCGGTGGAGACCCTGTATAAATTCGTCTTAAAGGAAGATGTGATGAGGGAATTTGATGGGGCGGTGGACAAAAGCAGAAGATATTATGTGCATCATGAGTTTAAGTCCCTGGAGATTTTAGATATGCTCACAACATAAAATCCATGTTAAGGCTTGAAATTATAGGATGTTAAGGATATAATATCCGGGTAGGATCGGCTCCCCTGGATGTATTTGGGAAATGTCCCGGCAAAAGGGACGAAAGATACAAATCCATGGAACAGTCCTTAAGATGTTTGATCACGAAAGGAACGGGTATGAAAAAAATCGGATACAGGTTGCTGACTCTTGTGACCGCGGCAGTCCTTATGACCGGCTGTGCCGGACTGGGCTCATCGGGCGGGGCAAAACCCACGGAGAACAGCGTTATGATAGAAAAGGACGGCAGCGTCCGGTGGCAGTCTGTGGAAACCTATGAGGCAGGCGATTACATCGAGGAGGAAATGACCGCATTCCTGGAGCAGCGGATCAGTGATTACAACAGCTCCCTGGGAAAGGCGGCATCGTCCAGAAATTCAGAGGGGGAACAAAAGCTTCCCGTGGCATTGGTGTCAGTCAGCCTGGAGAGCGGAAAAGCCTATTCCGTGACGGAATATGATGCAGCAAACCGCCTGGTGGAGTTTGCACAGGAGATCGGTGATTACAATGTGACCTTCAGCGCCCTGGAGTCAGGAAGGGCCGCGGTGATGGGCCAGCAGATGGAGGGAGTCTCCTTTCTGGATGAAAAGGGCAAGGCGGCGGATTCCGCCGCGGTTCTGTCTGACGGGCAGAGAATCGTGGTAAAAGCAGAGGGCCCGGGGATCATCAAGGCAGAGAAAAAGATTATGTATGTCAGCGAGGGCTGTGAGCTGAGGGATTCCAGCACGGTGAAGACACCGGAGGAAGGCACCAGCTTTATTGTTATTAATTAGTATTTAATTTAAAGAAGATAAAAGAGAGGATACGGATATGGAAAAGACAATGGAGAAGATCGTGGCGCTTGCAAAGAACAGGGGCTTTGTATATCCCGGTTCTGAGATTTACGGCGGCCTTGCCAATACCTGGGACTACGGTAACCTTGGTGTAGAGCTTAAGAACAATGTTAAAAAGGCCTGGTGGCAGAAATTTGTAATGGAGAGCCCCTACAATGTAGGCGTGGACTGCGCCATTTTGATGAATCCTCAGACCTGGGTTGCCAGCGGACATCTGGGCGGTTTCTCCGATCCCCTGATGGACTGTAAGAAATGTAAGGAACGGTTCCGCGCCGACAAGCTGATCGAGGACTTTAACGATGAGCACGGCATACAGATGGAGGGTTCCGTGGATGCATGGTCACAGGAGCAGATGAAGCAGTACATTGATGACAACAATATCTGCTGTCCAAGCTGCGGTGCCCATGACTTTACCGAGATCCGCCAGTTTAACCTGATGTTTAAGACATTCCAGGGCGTGACCGAGGATGCTAAGAACACGGTTTACCTTCGTCCTGAGACGGCCCAGGGTATTTTTGTAAACTTTAAGAATGTTCAGAGAACCTCCAGGAAAAAGGTTCCCTTTGGTATTGCCCAGATCGGAAAGTCCTTCCGCAACGAGATCACGCCGGGTAACTTTACCTTCCGTACAAGGGAGTTTGAACAGATGGAGCTGGAGTTCTTCTGCAAGCCCGATACGGATCTGGAATGGTTTGCTTATTGGAAGCAGTACTGCATCGACTGGCTGAAGGCCCTGGGCATCAAGGATGAGGAGATGCGTGCAAGGGATCATGAGAAGGAGGAGCTCTCCTTTTACAGCAAGGCGACCACTGACCTGGAGTTCCTGTTCCCATTTGGCTGGGGAGAGCTGTGGGGAATTGCGGACAGGACCGACTATGACCTGACACAGCACCAGAATGTATCCGGACAGGATATGTCCTACTTTGATGATGAGAGCAAGGAAAAGTACATCCCATATGTGATCGAACCGTCCCTGGGCGCTGACCGTGTGACTTTGGCATTCCTGTGCGCAGCCTATGACGAGGAGGAGATCGGCGAGGGTGATGTGAGGACCGTGCTTCATTTCCATCCGGCCATTGCGCCTGTAAAGGTAGGGGTGCTGCCTCTTTCCAAAAAGCTGAACGAAGGGGCGGAGAAGGTATATGTCGAACTCTCCAAATACTTTAACTGTGAGTTTGACGACAGGGGCAATATCGGTAAGAGATACAGAAGACAGGATGAGATCGGCACCCCCTTCTGTGTGACCTATGATTTTGACTCCGAGGAAGACCATGCAGTGACAGTACGTGACAGGGATACCATGGAGCAGGTAAGAATCCCCATCCAGGGACTGAAGGATTACTTTGCTGATAAGTTTATGTTTTAAATAAAAATAGCCGGATAAAGGCCGCACATCCTGAAATTCTCATGGGATGTGCGGCCTTGTGTGCTGTAAATATAGTTTTTGTAAATATAGCTGCGGTAAGCATCCGCAGGGGATCAGGGGCGTCTTCCGATGGCTTCACCCATCTTTACCTTGGTTTCGATATCCAGGGCGGTATTGCGCAGAATATCCTTGTCAACGGTGGCCTGTCCTGGTTCAAACAGCAGGATCACAGTGGATCCGCCAAAGGCAAAATACCCCTTTTCCTGACCGCGGAACACATCCAGTCTGGTATATGCCTTGTGATGGTTTACAATCTTTCCCACCATCATGGCTCCCACCTCCATCATCAGTACGGTTCCGAATCCACGGGATCTGAGCAGGGAATATTCCCTTGTATTCTCTTTGTACACAGGCCGGCATACGGCTGCTGCCGGATTTACTGTGTGCAGCACGCCGGGTATCCTCCGGTAGGAGGAGCGCAGACCGCTGTCAATATAGGCGTAGCGGTGATAATCGGATACGGTGAGACGAAAAACCAGGGCAGTGCCGCCCATATAGCGGGATGCCAGCTTATCATCCCTTAGAAGCTGGGACACCGTATAATCCGTATGTTTGATGGACAAATGCTGCTTTCGGCTGATGGGATATGCGCTGACCAGTCCGTCACAGGGACTGCAGAGTATGTCCGGGTCCTGGCTGAAGGGTCTGGCCGTCTCCTTCAGGGAACGGGTAAAAAAGGCATTAAAGGACCGGTATGCTCCACCGGCCGGAGTTTCACAGCCTCTCAGGGAAATGCCGGAGGATCGGACAAAAGGCCTGATCAAGAAAGTGGATAAGGGGGAATCCAGGAAATATCCTCCGATTCTGGATATGCAGGGATGGACCAGGGGCTTAAGGATCAGGCACCCCGGAAGGCTGTTGTAAAGAGTCCTGAGCAGCTTATCCTGAGTGTTTTCCCTCCCATGGATATGTCCGGACCTGTCTGCGTATTTCATTGAACCACACCTTTCTTTTGATTGATATAAAGACAGGGGAATCATAGAAAGACTCCCCTAAAAAAAGTAAATCTTAGCCAGCGCCACCGCAACCAGGGCAATGAAAAATGAAAGCAGTTTCCATCCCGGTTTCCGCAGCTGGAAATTGATGATGAACAATAGACCCACGGTCAGGATACAGATGTGCAGTTCCGACAGGAACCGGTGTCCAAGCAAGGGCCTCAGGGTACAGAACAGCGGAAGGATAATGGAGATGGATGTAATGGGAAGCCCCTGATAATACTTGCGGGCCTCGTCTGTCTCGTCCTGGCGGTGCTCCTCCATCACATTAAAAAATGCCAGCCGTATGACTCCGGCAGTGAGATAAAAGACCAGGATACAGACTCCGGCGATTCCCCTCATGCCCATGGAATAACATAGGATCATGGGAAAAGCCCCAAAACAGACAACATCGCACAGGGAGTCGATCTGGATACCGAAGCGTTTCTCATCCTCCGTGCGGTTGGGCTTGGTGCGGGCCACTTTGCCGTCAAACATGTCGCACAGGCCGGAAAAAGCCAGGCAGAACAATGCGTATTTGGCAAATCCCTGGACCGTAAGAATCATTCCCAAGGCAGCGCTTGCCAGCCCCATGTATGTCAAAACCACGGTGTAACTGTAAAAACCAATCATATCATAAACCCCAATCATTACTGCTTTTTCGCCCTTCTGTTTCATGGGCAATAGTACTATTATATCAGAAATCACAGAGGAAACAAGGAAAACAGGTGAGTTATTAATAAAATTTATAATAGTTTTATAAACGATTATAAGTAAATGTGATATACTAGCAATAGCGGCTGACGTCTGTCTTTTATATATGGATAAGGCGTACCGCAAGTAGATGAAGGAGGATGGGACTTATGAAATTAAAGACCCGTCTTGCAGTAGCATTTTTGACCATTACCATTGTACCCATGATGCTGTTTTACCTGATGGCGGTTGTGCTCAGCAATTATCAGGCAAAATCGTTTATTAAGGAGTATGACCTTTCGGAGCCCGTGGATTTCTTTTCCGGCAACTCCATGCAGATTTTCAACCGGCTGACCAAACGGTCCCAGGAGGATATCCGGAAAACCCTGGATAAGAATCCGGGGCTGTACAGTGATAAGGAGTATCTGGATACCATTAATGCGGAGCTGAAAAATCACTATGCCTATCTGGTGGTGATCAGAGAGGATGCCATTATCTATTGTGGGGATAATAATATTATGGAAGACGAGGCGCTGTGCGCGCAGCTTCCCCACTTTGGCGCCATGAAAAGTGAAACGGATGGCGGTATCTACCTGGACGGCGGCATCTATCTGGACGGAGAGAGCCAGCACCTGATCAAGCGGATGGACTTTGACTTCCCCGATGGGGAGGCGGGCAGTGCCTTTATTATCTCCAATGTGGATGACCTGGTGCCCGAGGTGAAGTCCATGCTGAGGGAGATGCTGATACTGGGCGCCATGATTTTGGTCATAGCAGGGATTGCCCTTACGCTGTGGGTGTACCGTTCCATTCTTAGCCCTCTTAACAAGCTTCAGGAAGCCACTAAGAAGATACGTGACGGCAACCTGGAATTCACATTGGAAGTGGATGCGGATGATGAGATCGGCCAGCTGTGCCAGGACTTTGAAGAGATGCGTATCAGGCTCAGGGAGAACGCGGATGAGAAGGTGCAGTATGACAAGGATAATAAGGAGCTGATCAGCAATATTTCCCATGACCTGAAAACGCCGATCACGGCCATCAAAGGGTATGTGGAAGGGATCATGGACGGCGTTGCATCTTCACCGGAAAGACTGGACAAATATATCCGGACCATTTACAATAAGGCTAATGATATGGACCGTCTCATAGATGAGCTGACCTTTTATTCCAAGATTGATACCAATAAGATCCCCTACACCTTTTCCAAGATCAATGTGGCCCGGTATTTTAAGGACTGCGTGGATGAGGTGGGATTGGATATGGAAGCCAGAGGGATCGAACTGGGATATTTTAATTATGTGGATGAGGATGTGGTGGTGATTGCTGACGCGGAACAGATGAAGCGCGTTATCAACAATATTATCAGCAACTCTGTGAAGTATCTGGATAAGAAAAAGGGTATTATTAATATCCGGATAAAGGACGTGGGGGATTTTATACAGGTGGAGATAGAGGATAATGGAAAGGGAATTGCAGCAAAGGATATTCCCAATATCTTTGACCGGTTTTACCGGACTGATTCCTCAAGAAATTCATCCCAGGGCGGAAGCGGTATTGGCCTGTCCATTGTGCGCAAGATCATAGAGGATCACGGGGGCCGTATATGGGCCACCAGCAAGGAAGGAATTGGCACGGAGATTCACTTTGTCCTAAGAAAATATCAGGAGGTTATACAGGATGAGCAAGATACTGATCGTGGAAGATGAGGAGAGCATAGCGGAGCTGGAAAAGGATTATCTTGAGCTTTCCGGGTTTGAGGTCGAAATTGAGAATGACGGGACCGAGGGACTTGACAAAGCCCTTAAGGAAGACTATGATCTGCTGATTCTGGACCTGATGCTTCCCGGCACGGACGGATTTGAAATCTGCAAACGGGTGCGGGAGGTAAAGAACACGCCAATTATCATGGTCTCAGCCAAAAAAGAGGATATTGACAAGATACGCGGCCTGGGCCTGGGCGCTGATGATTATATTACAAAGCCCTTCAGCCCCAGTGAGATGGTAGCCAGGGTCAAGGCCCATATGGCACGGTATGAAAGGCTGATCGGCAGCGGACAGCCGTCCAACGAGATGGTGGAAATCCGCGGTCTGAAGATTGACAAGACAGCGCGCAGGGTATGGATCAACGGCGAGGAAAAGACATTTACCACCAAGGAATTTGATCTGCTTACGTTCCTGGCCCAGAACCCCAACCATGTGTTTACTAAGGAAGAATTGTTCAGCAAGATTTGGGACATGGAATCCATCGGAGACATTGCTACTGTAACGGTGCATATTAAGAAAATAAGAGAAAAGATTGAGTTTAATACAGCCAAACCCCAGTATATTGAAACCATTTGGGGGGTTGGATACCGGTTTAAGGTGTGATATTGACATAGCACTTGATTTGGTGTAGAATAATACTAGCTAGGAAGTTAAGTATGTCCATTTGGGCACAAAGCGAAATCCCGTGTATGCCAGTACACGGGATTTCTTTTTGGCTAGCTGTCTTTATGGTTTCGGTCTAGCCATTTGCAGATATAGTAGCCAGCTATGCCTGCCATGACCGAAAGAAGGAAGTTAAATATGTAATCCATTTGCGCACCTCCTCTCTGCTGGAGAGAGTCGACAGCATATCCATTATATCGTATTATAATAGGCATGTCTACGGAATCGGCAGGGTGATTTTGTATCTTTTCCTCTTGGTAGTATAAAATTCCCGTACTACCACAAATACTACCGAAAGTTACACAGTTAGAAAAAAATAAGAGGAAAAGAAACGGTAATATAGGGAAAATGCATAGAGATTGCATGGCTAAAAAGGGTATAAAATTTTAGAAACGGTTATACATGGTACAGGTTATCGTATACCGGTTTAAGGTGTAAACATTGTGCGGTATTTGATGTAAAATAAACGTAGCAAAGAAAGTAGTTAAGACCATGTGGTCACAAAGCGAAATCCCGTGTATGCCAGTATACGGGATTTTTTGCATACGCCGCCCAGACCGTCCGCCCGGAATCCTATGTTCCATCCCAAATATCCATAGGGTTCCATATATTCCGCCAACTGGTACATTTGCCCATTGGGAGGGGGAAACATTGTAAGTGCTTACATGGAAGCGGTAAGGACAGGGGGATATAAAAAGAAAGAAGAATAGGGCCTGATGCACAAATTAGCGTACATCAAGGCCTATATATTCGTATATGCGAATTGATAACGGATATGTGAAAATGACAGAAAATGAAAGTACTTACAGTGCCATTTTACTCTAAATTTAACAAATTTTCATGGAAAACCTCTTTACTCAAGAAATGTTTGTGATATAATGGACGAGGTGGACGGACATGGTAGAAGCATTTGTTCTGTCCAGAAAGAAAGACATATTTTTTAGAGAGTAGAAAGCCAGTCTACAAGAACATGAGGAGGAATTAACTTATGGCAAAATGGGTTTATAAGTTCCATGAAGGCAGCGCAGCAATGAGAAACCTTCTTGGCGGCAAGGGCTGCAACTTAGCAGAGATGACAAACCTGGGAATGCCCATTCCACAGGGATTTACAGTTACAACAGAGGCTTGTACCGAGTACTATAACTGCGGCAAGCAGATTTCCGATGAGATTCAGAATCAGATCTTTGAGGCCATCACATGGATGGAAAGCATCAACAACAAGAAGTTTGGCGATACAGAGGATCCGTTGCTGGTGTCTGTTCGTTCCGGTGCCCGTGCTTCCATGCCAGGTATGATGGATACCATCCTGAACCTGGGGTTAAATGACGTTGCTGTTGAGGGATTTGCAAAGAAGACCGGCAACCCAAGATTTGCGTATGATTCCTACCGCAGATTTATCCAGATGTATTCCGATGTTGTTATGGAAGTTCCAAAGTCCCACTTTGAGAAGATCATTGATGCGATGAAGGAAGCCAAGGGCGTACATTTTGACACAGAGCTGACAGCAGATGACCTGAAGGAACTGGCTGACAAGTTCAAGGCTGTTTACAAGGAAGCCATGAACGGTGAAGAGTTCCCACAGGATCCAAAAGAGCAGCTGATGGGCGCTGTTAAGGCCGTATTCCGTTCCTGGGACAACCCACGTGCCATTGTATACCGCCGTATGAACGATATCCCCGGCGATTGGGGTACTGCAGTTAACGTTCAGACCATGGTATTTGGTAATAAGGGCGAGACCTCCGGTACAGGTGTTGCGTTTACACGTAACCCATCCACCGGTGAGAAGGGAATCTACGGAGAGTACCTGATCAATGCACAGGGCGAGGACGTGGTTGCAGGCGTTCGTACACCACAGCCAATCTCCAAACTGGCAGAAGACCTTCCGGAGTGCTATGAGGAATTCATGAACCTGGCCATGAAGCTGGAGAATCATTTCCGCGACATGCAGGATATGGAGTTCACCATTGAGGAAGGCAAACTATATTTCTTACAGACACGTAACGGCAAGAGGACTGCTCCGGCAGCGATCCAGATTGCCTGCGATTTAGTAGATGAGGGAATGATCACTCCTGAAGAAGCAGTGTGCAGGATCGAGGCCAAGTCCCTGGATCAGTTGCTGCATCCTACTTTTGTTCCGGAAGCCCTGAAGGCCGGCGAAGTGATCGGAAGCGCTCTTCCTGCATCTCCTGGTGCTGCAGCTGGTAAGGTATACTTTACAGCTGATGAAGCTAAGGATGCCGGCAAGGGCGGCAGAGGCGAGAGGGTTATCCTGGTTCGTCTGGAGACATCCCCTGAGGATATCGAGGGTATGCATGCTGCACAGGGTATCCTGACTGTACGCGGCGGTATGACAAGCCATGCAGCAGTAGTTGCACGTGGCATGGGAACCTGCTGTGTATCCGGCTGCGGCGAGATCAAGATTGATGAAGAGGCTAAGGTATTTGAACTTGGCGGATATACATTCCATGAGGGAGATTACATTTCCCTGGATGGTTCCACAGGAAAGATCTACAAAGGCGATATCGCTACACAGGAAGCAACTGTAAGCGGCAACTTTGAGAGGATCATGGAGTGGGCCGACAAGTTCAGAACACTGCGTGTCCGCACCAATGCAGATACTCCTGCAGATACACTGAACGCTGTTAAGCTGGGCGCTGAGGGCATCGGCCTTTGCCGTACCGAGCATATGTTCTTTGACGCGGAGAGGATTCCGAAGATCCGTAAGATGATCCTGTCCGAGACAGTTGAGCAGAGAGAAGAAGCATTGAATGAACTGATCCCATTCCAGAAGGGTGATTTCAAGGCAATGTTCAAGGCTCTGGAAGGCAGACCAATGACTGTACGTTACCTGGATCCGCCGCTGCATGAGTTTGTTCCTACCGATCCGGAGGACATCAAGGCTCTGGCAGAGGATATGGGAATGACAGTGGAAGCTGTTAAGGATAAGTGCGCTGATCTTCATGAGTTCAACCCAATGATGGGTCATCGTGGCTGCCGTCTGGCTGTTACCTACCCTGAGATCGCAAGAATGCAGACAAGAGCAATCATGGAAGCAGCGATCGAGGTTAAGGAAGAGTGCGGTTATGACATTGTTCCTGAGATTATGATCCCATTGGTTGGCGAGAAGAAAGAGCTTAAGTTTGTTAAGGATATCGTGATCGAGACAGCTGAACTGGTTAAGAAGGAAAAGAATTCCGACATCCAGTATCACATCGGCACCATGATCGAGATTCCAAGAGCAGCACTGACCGCTGATAAGATCGCCGAGGAGGCAGAGTTCTTCTCATTTGGAACCAACGACCTGACACAGATGACATTTGGCTTCTCACGTGATGATGCAGGCAAGTTCCTGGATTCCTACTACAAGGCTAAGATCTACGAGTCGGATCCATTTGCAAGACTGGATCAGGACGGCGTTGGACAGCTGGTTAAGATGGCAGTTGAGAAGGGACGCTCCACAAGAGCAGACCTTAAGTGCGGCATCTGCGGCGAGCACGGCGGAGATCCTTCATCCGTAGAGTTCTGCCACAAGATCGGCCTGAACTATGTCTCCTGCTCACCATTCCGCGTTCCCATTGCTCGTCTGGCAGCAGCTCAGGCGGCTCTGAACAACAAATAAGCGGCCGTTTGTCCGGTTGAAAAATATACTTGATTATTAAGAAGTGCCTGATATCATAAAATCGGCAAAAGAAATCATATGTCCATGCGGGCACAAATCGAAAACCCCAGAGCAGCAACGCTGGGGTTTTCTTTTGTCTTCAGCCATCGTCCTCGGCTTTTTTATTTCGTTTCCGGTATTCCCTTGGAGTACATTGAAAGAAGCGCCCAAACATCTGTGAAAAATTGCTGGAACTGTTAAACCCGCACTGTCCTGCGATCTCTGAAACGCTGCTGGCCGGACTGCGCAAAAGCATGGCCGCACCCTGGGTCACCCTGTACTTTAACAGATACTGCATGGGTGAATTCTGGATTACCCGTTTAAAGCACCGCAGGCATTCGCGCTCCCCAATGTCCGCGGCTCTGGCTATCTGGGACAGGTCCAGGTTTTCGTGAAAATGGTTTTCTATATAATCCAGCATTTTCTGCATGCGCAGACTGTCTGAGTCCAGTTCCGAATCCCCGGAGTCAATTTCCTTTTCATAGGCCCTGTACAGGTGGAAGATCAGATGGGACAATTTCTCCCTGACCACAAACTCATATCCCGGTGTTTCCGCGGATAATGCCTGAAATGCGGCTATAAACTCTTCCTTGGGGCTGATCTCATTTCCGGGTATGCGGTCAAAGGGGCAGCCGTCAAAGGAACAGCACTGGATCAGAGGGGCAATATACCTGGTTCCAAAAACAGAGTCCTCGCTCCCTGCCACCAAAAGAGGGTGAAACACAAGGGAGTGCAGGCTGCAGGCAGGCTCTGCTGCTGCAAAATGCAGGATGTTGGAATTGATCACAAAGCCTTCCCCCTGCTTTAGGTGAAAGGTTTTTCCGGGGATCTGCAATTTCAGTCCCCCGGATCCTACATATAGGATCTCCATCTCCGCATGCCAGTGCCAGGGAATCACGTCCTCTTCTTTGTGGGTATAGTCCGCAGCATAGCCGGCAATGGGAAATTCAGGCGTTCCATGAGGCTGAAGTTCCCTGTTGGCGCGGTTCAAATTCAGGATGCATTTTTGCAGTCCCATATAATCTCCTCCCTGATCTGCGATGATTAGTCGCTTTTCTTATATTATAGGTCGATTTTTCAGTTGAATCAAGTGAAGAAAGACGGTATTCTTTTGATGGATAAGAGAAAAATGCAGGAGGATGAAATGTTCCAATTATTGTTGGTTATTATTTATATTGCTTTTATCAGTCTGGGGCTTCCGGATGCCCTTCTTGGGTCGGCATGGCCCTCCATGTACAGGGAACTGCATGCAGGTGTGTCCTATGCCGGGATCATCAGCATGATCATTGCCGGCGGCACCATTGTGTCCAGCCTTTTCAGTGACAGTCTGATCAGAAAGCTGGGGACAGGGGCAGTGACGGCCATCAGTGTTGCCATGACTGCGGCTGCGCTCATGGGGTTTTCCGGTTCCCACACCTTTCTTCAGTTGTGTCTTTGGGGGATTCCCTATGGATTGGGAGCTGGAAGCGTGGATGCCGCCCTTAACAATTTTGTGGCCCTCCACTATGAATCGCGTCACATGAGCTGGCTCCATTGCTTCTGGGGGATTGGTGCAACAGCGGGTCCCTATATCATGGGGCTTTGCCTGATAAATGGATTAAAATGGAACCACGGTTACATGGCAGTGGGGGTAATCCAGATTGTTCTGGTGATCTGTCTGCTTATATCCCTCCCTTTGTGGAAAGTGAAAACAGACACAGGCAGAGGGATGAGCGAAGAACATAAAGGCATGAACCTAAGGGATGCCCTGAGGCTTCCCGGAGCCAGAGGGGTATTGACCGCATTTTTCTGCTATTGTGCCCTGGAGGCCACTACGGGTCTCTGGGCCAGCAGCTATATGGTGTTCTTTAAGGGGATTCCCGCTGATACGGCAGCTAAATGGACCTCGCTGTTTTACCTTGGCATCACGGCCGGCCGTCTGGCCAGTGGTTTTGTTACTGACAGGCTGGGAGACAAAACCATGGTGCGGATCGGTCAGCTGACCGTGTTCTCAGGGGTAGTGCTTCTGGCATTTCCTTTTGGTCATGGAGCGGCTTTGGCAGGACTGGTCCTTACAGGGCTGGGATGTGCGCCCATCTATCCCAGCATGCTGCATCAGACGCCGGACCATTTTGGGGCGGAGAACTCCCAATCCATCATGGGGCTTCAGATGGCCTGCGCATATATGGGCTCCACCTTTATGCCGCCTCTGTTTGGTCTGGGCGCTGAACTGATCAGCGTAAGGATATATCCTTTTTATTTAATGGTATTTGTATGTTTGATGATCATAATGACGGAAAGGGCGGGAAAGATTCATGCAGACAAACCGGATAGACTTACACATGCACAGCTTTTACAGTGATGACGGGGAGTGTTCTCCCCGGGAACTGGTGGGGAAATGCCTTGAGAGCGGTATAAAGGTTATGGCCATTGCGGACCACAACAGTGTCCGTGCAAATGAACAGGGAAAAGAAGCTGCAGGAGATGCGGGGATCACATATATCCCGGCAGTGGAGATCGACTGTACCTATGAGGGAGTCAATTTCCATGTGTTGGGATATGGGATCGATTATACCAGCCCTGATTTTGCTGGAATAGAGGACAACATTTCCCGTCAGGGGGCGGCGGCTTCCGTAAAGATGCTTCATGCAACCAGGGCGCTGGGATTTGAGGTGACCGGTGAGGAGATGGCTGCTTTGGCCGGGAACAATTATTGGAAAGACAGATGGACCGGGGAAATGTTTGCCGAAATTCTTCTGGATAAGACAGAGTACAAGGAGCACCCCATGCTCATGCCTTATCGTCAGGGCGGTGAACGGGGGGATAATCCGTATGTGAACTTTTACTGGGATTATTACTCCCAGGGAAAACCGTGTTATGTGGAGATGAGATATCCCGGACTAGGGCAGATTGTGGAGACGATCCACGGGAATGGCGGGTATGCGGTACTTGCCCATCCCGGTGTGAATTTAAAGGGACATGAGGAACTGTTAAGGCCCCTGATCGAAACAGGGCTGGACGGGATCGAGGCATTCAGCAGCTACCATTCCCGGGAACAGGCCCTGGATTTTTACAACCAGGCCAGGAACCACAACTTATTTTATACCTGTGGAAGCGATTACCATGGAAAGACAAAGCCATCGATTTATGTGGGGCAGCATGGATGTGTGATACCCTATGAGGAAGTGCTTGGGCAGCTGGGCGGACTGTGTTAGTATCATAAATGAAATATGATATAAAGGCGGAGGTAAGATAACATGAAGAAGGTAAAGATAACTGTGCTGAAGACTACATTTGACCAGGAACTGGCAGATGAATATGGGGTTGAGGGCCTGTCTGCCTGTCCCATGATGAAGGAAGGCCAGGTCTTCTATGGGGATTATGCAAAACCGGAGGGCTTCTGTGATGAGGCGTGGAAAGCCATATACCAGTATGTGTTTGCCCTTTCCCATGGTTCCGGCAGGGAATTGTTCTATTACGGGGACTGGATCAGGAAGTCGGGGGTTGCGGTCTGCAGCTGTAATGATGGGCTGCGCCCGGTTATTTTTAAGCTGGAGGCAACGGACCAGGAATCACAGATGGATTATGAGCCTGTGAGATAGAGCGTATCCGGAATATAAATTGAATGAACATGTATGACAGCCATTGGCGATCAGATGCTTATGTATGGGCAGGAGATCACTAATGGCTGTTTTGGACTTGTGAAATGCCCCGGCGCATACAGGACAGGAATGACATATGTCACTCTTATAATGACGTATAACATCTAGGATTACCCGGGACTATTTTCTATAATAAAGACATGAAAAGGAGATATTCTGGGAAAGGGGAACGGGTATGGAGATTATAATGATATTACTTGTGTGGTTTGCAGCTCCTTTTGTGGAGCTGGGCATCATAATCGGACTGGCGGTGAAGATCAGCCATCAGAAGAAAAAAATAGAACAGCTCACAGAATGGCTGAAACAGCAGAGGTTTGCGGCTTTTGGCAGAGACGGGACTAACGGATGTGGGGAACAGGAAACGTGTAATGAGACCTTACAGCAGGTTCCCATACCCTCTTCCCGGACCGATCTGTGGACGGCGCCCGGGGGGAATGAAATACAGACGGCGGACCGGGAAGGATCTGCGGACCGGGAAGCACCCGCGGACCGAAAAGCACCCGCGGACCGAAAAGCACCCGCGGACCGAAAAGCCTTAGAACATAATGTGATAAATGCGCGCAAGGAAAAACGCTGTAAGAGAAATGCGGCACCGGATTCCACATTTTATCAGGGAACGGCAGCGCTGGTGATCGGGGTCATCTTCGTGGTGTTGGCCGGATTGATCTTTGCTACCACGGCATGGCATATGCTTCCCAGCTTTTGCAAAGTTATAATGGCTTTTGGGTTTGCGGGCCTGTTCTTTGGGGCGAGCCTTTTGGCAGGAAGGGTTTTTAAAATCAAAAGGACAAGTCAGGCTTTTTACATACTGGGCAGCGTATTTTTGTTCCTGACCGTGCTGACAGCAGGCTACTTTGGACTTTTGGGACCGGAGTTCATACTAAAAGGTGAGAACAGATGGCGGGTTCTGTGGGCTGGAAGCATTGTGACGGAAATGGCCATGTTTGCAGGGCTGAAGAATTTCCAGGACAGGATTTATACCCAGGCCTGCCTGTGGGGAATGACGGTGAGTATGACATTCCTGATGGGAGCATTGAAGCTGAGCTGCGGGGCATGTATCAATGCCATGGTATACTATTCCTTCCTTTTGGTTGCCTGGGATGCGATCCGCAGAAAGAGGACAAAAGGGGATAGGGGAAAACAGGGGGTAGATGGAACGGGCGTATCCCGGCCAATGCTGGATGCAAGGCTGGATGAGGGATTCCGCTTTTTTGTACCCCTCCATTTTTGGATATTCAGTGCGGCCATGGCGTTTCAGGCTGCTTTGGGATTCATGGGAACCTTCACAGGTCATATGGTTTTCTCACGGTTTCCAATCACTTTATGGAGTATGGTTGGCCTTGGAATGGCAGCAGCGGGTATTGCCATTATTGCCTTGAGGAACAGGACTCCCTTTATGCAGACTCTGCACAGTGTTTCACTGGCTGTGTTTTTCCAGTACGCAGGATTGGGCATGCCGGTGGATTTTACTTACCAGTTGCTGATCGGGGCGGTATTGACCGGAGTATGTTTTTTGGCTGAGAGGAAAATGGGCAGTCCGCTGGGCAATTTAAATGGAGAATGTATCTTTACAGCAGGTTTGGCGGTGGACACGGCACTCTTAATACGTATCTCCCTGTTTGCACAAAATGGGACGGGGGAGCAACTGGCAGCTTCTGCATCTATCATACTGCTGGCAGCGGTGGCAGCGGATTGGAGCAGAGGATATCCTTTGCTTCGCGGAGTTATTCCTTTTATCCTGTTTTTCCTCACTGTTACGGGAAGGACAGCGCTCATACGGTCCTTTGACCTTCCAATCAGATATGATGTGTGTCTGATGGCCTTTACAGCGGCTGTGTCGGTATGGGATGTGGTTAAAAGGGACAGGTTCCAAATATCCGTGCTGGTGATCGGAACAGGGGCGCAGGCGGCCTTTTGGATGATCGGTTGGGGACCGCTGCCGTTTTTTATCCTCCTGTCAGCATATCTGTTGGCTGTATCCTTACATCAGGAGGAGGAGATGAGGAAATGGTATTTAAAAGGAAGCTGTATCTATTCTCTGGCCGGTGTGTTCATTGTTGCAGGCAGCATGACAATAAACAGTGTATTGCAGATGATGTGGGTAACCGGAGTATTTGCAGCAGAGTATGCAGTTGTATATTACCAGTGCAGAAAATGGACAAATGGTAAATTTTGGGATACCACAGGGGTTATTGTATTGGCTATGACCATGGGTGCATTTTATATAAATCCGTATCTGGCACTTTGGAACCTGATTCCCTGTATGGCCAGTTTTGCGGTATTTTATATGATGTTTTACCGGAACGGCCGTATCTGGCCTCATCTGGCAGCGGCCCTGTCCGTGCTTCCCGTGCCTGTGATCGTGGCTGGACGGTATGATGTGACCGCAAACCAGCTGTATGCTTTTACAGCCCTGATTCCTCTGGCCACCGGAATCCTGTTCCGCTGTTACAGACCGGTCATAAGCAGGCGGGAGACTATCCCTGTTTCATGGGACGTGGACTGGTTCCATATCCTGGTTATTCTGATCATCCTGCCAGTGACATGGTCCCAGAACCGGGGATGGAGCTGTGCATATACGTTTCTGACAGCCTTGTACGTACTCCAATACACGTCCCTGAAGCAGTACAGGAAAGAGGCTTACACCCTGGCCCTGTGTCTGACGGTTCTGGCGTTTTGGAGACAGCCCTTTGTGGAGTGGCCTCAGGTCATATGGCTGGAGATACAGCTTTTGCCGGCAGTGATCCTTACCCGCCTTCTGTCTGTGATATGGAAGGGTGAAAAGTTCCTTCCATGGCTTCAGACCGCGCTTTACAGCCTGTGTCTGGCTGCGCTGGTTCTGGACGCGTTTCACACGGGAAATGTGGCAGATGCCCTGATCCTGGAAGCCATATGTCTGGCTGTCTTCCTGTGGGCCCATATTGGGAAATGCACCAGGTGGATCCGTATCTCAGGCATTATCATCATTACCGTGGCCCTGTATATGACAAAAGACTTCTGGCTCAGTCTCTCCTGGTGGATATACCTGCTGGCGGCCGGTCTTGGACTCATTCTGTTCGCAGCAGTCAATGAAATGAAAAAGCATTAATCTTTTGACACACTATCGTTATAAGGCTATAATCAAAGGGACAGACCAATCGTGTATGCAGACTGTGCACAGCGGCCTGTCCTGTTGTCTGCCTTTTTGCAGAGGGGATCATACCCAAGGAGGTTTGGAACATGTTGGATATCATGCTGAGGACCGCATATCTTTTAGCCATTGGCCTGTCTCTCTATACATCGGGATGGCTGATCATAAAGGCGGATAAAAACAAGACCACGGGAGCCTTGGCGGTATGCCAGCTCCTTATCATAATATGGTGCATTCCCCAATTGTTTTCTGCCCTTCCCATGAATCGGGGAATGAAGTACCTGGCTTATGTTATTTCCTATCTGGGCATTAGTTTTATTGGCCCTGCCTGGCTGGAATTTGCTTTTTTGTACAGTAAAAGGAAATTAAACCATTGGGCGGAGAGTCTTCTGTTTGGCATTTCCGCCGTGAATTATTCCATTCTTCTCACCAATGAATATCACCACCTGTTCTATATCATGTTTGAAGTGGAACAGGTGGTCTATGGCCCTGTGTTCTATATTCATATGGCATACACATACCTTTGCGTACTGGCTGGCATGGCGGTGGTACTAATGACGTTTAAAAAGAACCGGGTGGCATTGTCCCACATGGCAGTGATCCTTTTGTCGGCCGCAGTACCGCTTGGGTTTAACCTGCTCTACATGACTGGACTGGTCAGGAGCGGTTTTGACCTGACGCCCCCGGCATTTGCCCTGTCCAGCATCCTGATGCTGCTGGCCGTTTTCCGCTATGATTTTCTGGATGTGAATACCATGGCCTATGAACAGATCTTTGATACGATTTCAGAAGGGGTGGTGGTGTACAACCAAAGGGGGAAGATTACATACTGCAATGAAGCCGTGAAAACGTGGTTTGGATTGAGGACCGGCGATGAAGCAAAGGAGATGTGGAACATGCTAAAGGACAGGGGGATCCGGGTGGATGGAGAGCCGGGAACGGGCCTCCGTCACCCCGGCATATCGGACACCCAAGATCCCGTGGCAGGCAGCACGGTCCTTACCCTGGATGACGGGCATGAGAAACGGAAATTGGAAGTCAAACATTACAACTGCTGTGATAAAAAGGGGAAGATCGTGGCAGGAACTGTGATGTTCTCGGATGTGGGACGATATTATCAGCTTTTGGAGCAGGGAAGAGAGCTGGCAGTATCCAACCAGAAACTGGCTATTGAACAGGAACGCAACCGCATTGCACAGGAGGTACACGACACAGCCGGTCATACCCTGACCATGATCAATTCCCTGTTAAAGCTGATCCGTATCGATTACGAAAGCGGGGGCACGGGCGCTGGTACGGGAGAGTATCTGTCTCAGGCCCAGGAATTGGCAGGAAGCGGTATCCGCCAGCTGCGCTGTTCCATTAACAATCTCAGGCAGGGAGAATCCTATGGACTGATCACACAGGGCGTCTACCAGCTGGCCGCAAGCGTAAAGGAGATCGAGGTGGAGGTGGAAATACAGGGCGAGGACAAACAGGAGTATTCTTATCTGTCGCCTGTTGTGTATGAAAGCCTCCGGGAAGCGATCACCAATTGTCTCAAGTATGCAGAAGCCACCCATATGGATGTGATCCTCAAATTCAGCAGCAGTCTTAACTTCTATATATTTGACAATGGCCAGGGATGCAGCAGCATAGAGGAGGGAAATGGATTGAGCGGTATCCGCCGGAGGGTGGAACGGGCTGGGGGCAAGGTTAGAACCATATCCGGAATAGGGGAAGGTTTTCAGATTTATATCAATCTGCCCCTGCGGGATAGGGAGTCCGCGTAGCGGCAGATAAAAGAGAGGGGGATTTTATGATAAAGGTAGTGATCGCTGATGATATCCAGATACTGAGACAGGGGCTTAAGGCGATCCTGGAGCAGGACAGTGACATTCAGGTGGCCGGATTGGCAGCGGACGGCAGGGAGGCATGGCAGCTATGCAGGAAGGTGAAGCCGGATGTGGTTCTGATGGATATGCGCATGCCCCAGTATGATGGAAGCTACGGAATTGCAAAGATCAAGGAGGAGTTTCCGGATATCAAGGTCCTGGTGCTCACCACTTTTGATGACAGGGAGACGGTGGACGCGGCTGTGTGCAGCGGGGCGGATGGATACATCCTAAAGGAGATGGAGGACGATAAGGTTATCCAGTCCGTAAAAACAGTATGCGCCGGTATCCGGGTGTTTGGAGGAAGCGTATTTGAAGGCATGCGCCGACAGATGGCGCCCTCGGGTTTTAGGCCGGATCAGGCCATGGACCTTACGCCCAGGGAGCGGGATATCATGCGGCTTGTGGCCCAGGGCATGGACAACCGGGAGATCGCGGCAGAGCTTTTCCTGGCGGAGGGCACTGTGCGCAATAATATCTCCCGTCTCTTAGAAAAGCTGAAACTGAAGGACCGTACCCAGCTGGCTGTTTTTGCAGTGAAGAACAATCTGGATTAGACTGCGCTTCTATATACCATGAGCAGCGGTCAAAGCTATGGGCGGGATGATCCGTGATCTTAAAATCACTTTCATCTGGACTGTGTAAGGGGATTGTGGTAGAATAACGGCAATGACCAAGAATAAAGGCAGGGTACCCCAGATGAAATTTTTAGAAAAACATCCGTTGATAATGATCGTGATCGGAATAGCCGGTATCTCCTTATCGGCTATTTTTGTTAAATATTCCCAGGCGCCATCTGTTGTCACAGCCTTTTACAGGCTTGCGTGGACCGTTGTGCTTATGACTCCGGTGGTTTTGGGAAAAAAGGAATGCAGGCAGGAACTGATGGGGGCCAACAGAAGGACCGTACTGCTGTGCGCTGCCAGCGGTCTGTTCCTGGCCCTGCATTTCACCTCATGGTTTGAATCCCTGACCATGACCTCGGTGGCCAGCTCCACTGCAATTTCATGTACAGAGGTCATATGGGTGGCCATGGGATACGCACTCTTTTTAAAAGGAAAGGTTTCCCTGGCAGCGGTGGGAACGATTTTTGTGACCGTTGGCGGGAGCATGCTCATTGCGTTTTCCGATTATTCATCAGGAGGAGACCACCTGTTTGGGGATATCCTGGCCCTGGCAGCTGCCATATTCTGTTCCGTGTATACCCTGATCGGGCGTCAGGTCAGAGGCTATATGTCCACCACGATTTACACCTATATTGTATATGTGTTCTGCGCCCTGGCCCTGGGACTTGCCACTGCTGCCAGCGGGTTGGCGTTTACAGGGTACGGTATGCGTTCCGTGATGGTGGGATTCCTTCTCAGCGTATGCTCCACCCTGTTAGGGCACAGCATTTTCAGCTGGTGCCTTAAATTCCTCTCCCCCTCCTTTGTATCTGCTTCCAAGCTGTGTGAGCCTGCCGTGGCCGCTTTGTTTGCCCTTTTCCTTTTTAACGAAGTGCCAAAACCGCTTCAAATCATGGGGGGAGCGGTTACAATCGGGGGTGTTCTTCTTTATTCGCGGGTTGAGAAGAAAGAAAATGATAAAAAAAATTGTCAATAGTATGATAAATGCGCCGAAAACTGTGGTAATTATCTGGAAAAAATTATATAATAGTGATAATAAGATACAATGGTAATCTTCCCGGAAGATGATTTCGGGCAGCCGGAAGGAGGTATCACTATGAATGAGAAAAAAACTCATGAGAAAATATCTCATTTGAGGAGAATTCTGGATGACAGTACCTATACAGTGGCGCTCTGTGGCTCCGGTATGATGGAAGAGGGCGGTTTTATAGGCATTAAGAAGCAGGATAAAGCCTATGACATTGAGAACCGGTACGGTTATGGTGTGGAGGAGATGTATTCCAGCGCATTCTACAATACCCGTCCGGAACAGTTTTTTGAGTTTTACAAAAATGAAATGCTGCACAACGCACCCAGGGACACTCCCACCGGCCCGGCTTTGGCGGCCATGGAGCGGGACGGGAAACTTCAGTGCGTGATCGACAGCAACATTTACGACAGCCCCCGCAGGGGAGGCTGCCGCCAAGTGGTCAATCTCCACGGGAGCATTTATCAGAACCAGTGTCCCAGGTGTAAGAAAAAGTATCCTTTGTCCTATATCATGAACGCCAGGCGCGTCCCCATCTGTGAAACCTGTAATATCCCTGTAAGGCCCATGATATCCCTGGTGGGAGAGATGGTGGACAGCCAGAACATGACAAAGACCACGGAGGAGATCACTAAGGCAGATGTGTTGCTGCTCCTTGGAACAACCATGGCCTCCGAGGTGTTCAGACAGTATATCAAGTATTTTACAGGAAGCCATATCGTGATCATACATAAGCAGGAGCACTATCTGGACAAAGAGGCGTCCCTTGTGATCCTGGATTATCCTATGAATGTGCTTCCAAAACTTGGATATGGGGAAAAAGCTTAGGATTTCCTTTCAATTTTATTACGTCAATTCCATTTTCTGGTTCATGTGGTATAATTGCCCCAGGCATAAAACCGTATAAGGAGAGCGTATATGAGGAATATCCGTAAACGTCTGGGGCTGGGGATACTGTCCCTGGCATTGTGGGCAGCAGCCCCTGTAAGCGCCATGGCCGGACAGGCAGGGCCGGGGGCGGTTTATCAACCGTCTGTGAACGGTATCAATATCTATGTAAGCAAAAAAGAAAACACAGTGACCCTGAGCCGTTACAGTGCTGTGATCGGTACATGGCCGGCTAAACTGGGCAGGGAATCGGCCACAGGGGACAAAGTGCAGCAGGGGGATGAGATCACCCCTTCAGGCAAGTTCTATGTGTGCACCATGAATGACAAAAGTCAGTATTATCTGGCATTGGGGTTGTCTTATCCAAATATTGAGGATGCTGAGAGAGGCCTTGCGGACGGTCTGATCAATCAGGAACAGTACCAGGACATTGTGGACGCAAACAAGGCAGGAGAAAAGCCGCCCTGGGATACGCCTTTGGGCGGAGCCATTGAAATACATGGAGAACAGGGAGGCGGCACTGCGGGATGTATTGCCGTGACCAATGATGTTATGGATACGCTGTGGCAGTACTGTAACTTGGGAGTGCCGGTTACCATCGGTCCTTAATGGAGACAACAAACTAAAAGCTCCCGGATGTGACATGCCGGGGGATTTTAATGGTATTGCGCTATAGGAAGCGGCTGATCATTTGCTTTAGTTCCGCTATGTCCAGCGGCTTTGCGATATGGCTGTCCATTCCGGCTTCCCTGGCAGCCTGGATGTCCTCGGCAAAGGCATCGGCGGTCATGGCCAGGATCGGTACGGTGGCCGCGTCCTCCCGGGGAAGTTCCCGTATCAGCCGGGTTGCGGTATATCCGTCCATGACAGGCATCTGGATATCCATGAGGATGAGATCACAGGAATGAAGAGGAGAGTGGGAAAATGCTTCCACGCCCTGGGCGCCGTCACATGCCGCCTCTACCCTGGCGCCCACAGCGGTCAGCAGTTCCACTGCGATTTCACGGTTCAACTCGTTATCCTCCACCACCAGGATGGTGCTTCCCGTAAAATCATACCGGCGCTCCCTGTCTCTTTGGCCGGAAGCAGGATCACGCCCAAGGACATACCTGTTCAGTCCTCTCATGAGGGTGGAGGGAAACAGGGGCTTTGGCAGGAAGCCATTTACGCCTGCGGCAATTGCGGGCTCCTCAATTTCAGCCCAATCATAGGCGGAGACGATCAGGACCGGCACATCGCGGCTGACCTGTTCCCGGATCTTTTTCATGGTTTCCAGGCCATCCATTCCGGGCATTTTCCAATCCGCGATCACGGCGTCAAAGTCCCGGTTATGCCGGTGGGCCGTTATAGCCTGTTCCAGGGCTTCTTCACCGCTGGTGACACAGGTGGCATGGATTCCCAAGCCCTCCAGGAGATGAATCGTATATTCACACATAATGGTGTCATCATCTGCAACCAGGATCCTTAGCGGAGGAAATTCCCACTGCTCCATGGATTGGTCTTCAATGCGGAGAGGGAGGCTTACCGTGAACCTGGTTCCCTTTTCCCACTGGCTTTCAACAGTAATGGTTCCGCCCATTAATTCCACTATCTTTTGTGTGATGGCCATGCCAAGGCCGCTGCCTTCGGTTTTGTCCACCCGTCCGTCCCGTTCCCTTGTGAACGCGTCAAAAATATGATCCAGGAACTCCGGCTTCATACCGATTCCCGTGTCGGTGAAGGTAAATATCATCTGCGTTTCACCGCTGGTTTCCGAGGGGATCTCCTCTATATTTATTGTGATCCGTCCCTGGCTGGGAGTGAATTTGGAGGCATTGGACAGGATGTTAATGAGGATCTGCCGCAGACGGAGGGTGTCACAGGAAAATTGTTCGTGCACTATGTTCTTTAGCTGGATGGAAAAAAGCTGTTTGCGGGATTTTAGCATGGGCTGTACAATGGCGATCACATTTTCCATGACTTCGGGGAGATTCATGGAATCATACCGCAGGGCCATTTTTCCGCTTTCAATCTTGGACATGTCCAGAACATCGTTGATCAGGCCCAGCAGGTGCTGGCTGGACAGGGAGATCTTTTTCAAACAGCTGCCCACCTTTTCAGGGTCATTCAGGTGGGCAAAGGCGATCTCCGTCATCCCCACAATGGCGTTCATAGGAGTCCGTATGTCATGGGACATACTGGAAAGAAAGTCAGACTTGGCCCGGTTGGCCCGCTCGGCTTCCTTGAGGGCATTTTTTAACATCTCAGAGCGCTCTTCCAGCTGCTTTTGAAGTTCCTTCTGCTCGGTGATGTCTGTAATATCAATGTAGATGATAAGGTAAAACGGGCGGCCGTTCACCCAGTCGATACAGTCACCGTTGACCTGGAGCCACACACTGTTCCCCTCCTTATTACGGGCTTCCAGCGTAAAATGGACGGATCTGCCCGCTTGCATCAGGGGCAGGTTCTGTTCAAAGGCGAGTTTGTTTTTTTCCGTCATACAGTTGGACAGACCGCAGGAAAGGCTGTCACAGCCAAAAAATCCGCGGAATCGGTCATTGGCCTCCAGAAGCTGCAGGTCCCTGCCCTCCACCATGAATTTGGCCGCGAAGCCGGGAAGATTATTATAGGTAACCGACTGCTCCTTTTGAATACGCACCAGGTCGTCAATATTGGTAATACTGGTGTAGGCAACCTGACAGCCGTTTACATACTCATCCGCAAATGCTGTGGAAAATTTCACCCATATATACTGGCCGTCTTTCCGGCGAATACGTGATATCAGACTGTAGCCGCTTTGGTTGGTGTTCCTTGCCTCCACCACCGTGGCTGTCAGCCGCGCCCATTCTTCCGGATCTTCCCTGTAATAAAGGTCACACTGGTTATGGAAAATATCTTCATACTCGTCTTTTGACCAGCCGATCAGCTGATAATAAAAATCATTGGCCCAGATAACGGTGTAGTGTTCATCCAGCAGATGCTTGCTCACGCTGACACCTAACAGCCGCATCAGGGTGTTATATTCGTAATATGTGGATAAGGGTCCGCCGGGAGACCCTGCATAAGTGTCGTTTGCATGTTCATTCATAGTCTCATACTCCCACAACCTTGTTCATAAGTATACATTTGAAGTATTATATCAAAAATACCATGAAATAACAAGAGACCGTGGCAGAATCAAAGAATAAATGCTATAATATCTCAAAATACGTTTGAAGGAGGGTCTGCATTGGATTACAGCCAATCCCGTTTAATATATGAATATTACGCATCACGTATCCGATTCGGATATTACAGAAAGGGGGATGTCCTGCCTTCTGCCGGTGAGCTGTGCGAGAAGTTCGGGATATCCAGGCAGACCATCCGCAGGGCGTTTGTGCAGCTGAACAAAGAGGGATATGTGGATGTCTCCCCGGGCAGGAAGAGCGCGGTGGCCTATGATGTCTCTGACCAGGAAATACAGCAGTCACTCAGGGAATACTTTCTTGCCAGAAAAGATATGATGCCCGGTGTCAACCAGTCCCTTCTGCTGGTGCTGAGGCCTTTGCTGGAGGAGGGATGCAGGCGTCTTAAGGCGGAAGAGATGGAGGCTTTGGGAAGGAGTATTTCCCAACCGGGTATGGAGGCTTCCGAAATCTCCCTCAGATGCTGTTACGTCATGATGAAGAGTCTGGATAATCCTTTGGCTATGAACCTGTATAATGAAGCGCTTCTGTATTACAGATTTCCGTGTTTTCAGAAAAATATGGGTGAATTTGCCTATGGTGGGGAACATGCCAAAGCCATTGGGGCACAGATGATATCCTCCTGCCGGAATCTGGATAAGACAGGATTCTTACATGGCTTTTTTCAGCTGCAGAAGGAGTTTTATAATGCCATTATGGAGTATTTGGCATCTGTGGAGGACCAGAAAGACGTGCCTGAACCGGCTCTGTTCCAATGGACGGTCTACCGGGACCGGCCCCAATGCTGTTATGCTCTGGTATCCAACCTGATCCGCCACGTGCTGGAAGGAGGCTATGCTGAGGGGGATTATCTCCCCTCCTATGGAGCGATCGCGGAAGAATACAGTGTATCCTTCAGTACTGTCCGCAGGTCGGTTGAACTGCTGAGCGCCCTGGGGGTGGTCCATACTGTCAATGGAGTGGGGATCAGGGTCATGTTTTCTGCCCCGGATGTGGATAAGCTTTGTATGCCTGCGGTCAGCAAGAATTTTCAGATGTTTTTTAACAGTATCCAGATCGTATATTATACCTGCGACAGCGTGATCGGGGCAGTGTTTTCACTTCTGAAGCAGGAGGAAAAGCGAGCCCTGAAGTCCTGTATGGAAGAACAGACGCGGTTTGGCGGATTGTTTTATCTGGTCTTTGATTCCGTGATCCGTTTGCTGAGGATCCATTCCCTAATGGGATTCGGGGAGGTATGTGATAAATTGTATGAATTTTTATTGTGGGGATATCCTTTTATCCACTTGGCTGAATTGGACAAAACCGCCGGTGGCGCGTCCCGCATGCTGGCGGAAGGGCTGGAACGTGATGATGGGGGACTGTACAGCCGGGGGGTAAAGGCTTTGGTGGGAAAGATGTACAGGACCGTAATGAAAGCGCTGAATCAAGAGTGAGGACCGGAACGTTAAGCCGGAAAGATAAATTTGTAAACCAGAAGGATACATCAGAAAAGGTGGAGCCGAAACACAAATATGTGTCCGGCATCCACCTTTATTTTTTAAACAGCAGATCCTGATGAATCTGATCCCATCCGGTGTCAATCGTCCTCTTCCGGGGCCAGTTCCGTTGTCGCCACCTTTGGCGGCATGGCATAGGAAAAAATGACAAAGCAGATAAATGCTGCCACAAGGCCCGGTATGATGGGCTGGCTGAATTTAATTCCGAAGAGCATGCCTTTGGATACGTGCTCCAGATACACGACCACAACGGTCCCTGCAATCAGGGAGGCGATGGTTCCGGCCGTGGAGGCTTTTTTCCAATAGTGCCCCATCACATAGGGGAAGAAGGAACCGGCGGCCCTCAGGGTGAAGCAGAACATCAGGATGGATACAATGCTCTGGGTATTAAAGAGTGCGATAAGCATGGAGGCAACGCCTACCAGGCACATTACCACTTTTGTCACGGTCATAACAGACTGGCTGGAGGCATCCGGTTTTAGGACTGCCTTATAGATGTCGTTGGCAAATATAGAGCCGGCGCCCAGAAGGTCGGAGTCGGAACTGGACATGGTAGCGGAGATGATCCCGGCAAACAGCAGGCCGCAGATCAGGGCGGGCATGGTATTGATGGCCAGAACCGGCAGGGCGTAGCGGGCGCCAACGGATTCAAACTGGGTGGAACTGAACTTGCCCATGTTGATCAGGGCCAGGGTGATGATGCCCAGGATGGTGGGGATAAATGCATAGATAAAGTTCACCAGTGCAGCCAGCCATGCGCCTCTCTTGGCAGCCTTTTCATCCCTGGCGGCATAGAAACGTGATACTGCCTCCTGGCCTACGGAGAAGGTGGCCGTGTACATGATGACCAGGGAAATGATCCCAAACAGGTCATAGCCCTGGAACATGTTCAGGGTTCCCTCCGGAATATTGGCAGTGACCTGGCTCCATCCTCCCGCATAGTTCATGGCAAAGGGGACTGCAATGATCATGCCGATCACGATCAGGAATACCTGGACAAAGTCGGTGAGAGTGACACTCCAAAGGCCGCCCATGATGGAGTAAACGGTTACCACCACTGCCACAATGATTACCGCAACCTGGTAATCGATGTTCAGCATGGTGGAAAGGATAACGGCTGAGGCAATGAACTGTCCGGCGGTAAGACCCACCAGGGGAAGCAGCATGATGACGGCTGTGATGATGCCGCAGGATCTGCCGTAGCGTCTGCGGAAATACTCAGGAACCGTCTTAACGGTCGCGGCCCGGAATTTGGGGGCAATAAAGCTCAGGATGATAAAGGCGATTCCCATGGTGGTAATATACCAGGAAGCGCTGAGGCCGTATCCGGACATACCGTTTTGCACAACGCCCAGGGAACTGCCGCCGCCGATCTCCGTGGCTGCCAGGGTTCCGGCCATGAGAAGCGGGCCGAGACGGCGTCCGGCCACCATGAAGTCGGTGTTGGTGGATATTTTGGTGGAAGAATACCAGCCAATCCACAGCATAAAAAGCAGGTAGACGATTACGATGATTGTTACAATGATATTTGTACCCATAAAATCCCTCCTGTATAAAATTTTTGTAACTGTTCAGAACGGCTCATATTCTTGACCGGAAGAGCCGGTCAAGAAGCATCGGATGTCCATCCGATGTGAAAATGGGCGCCAAAACGGACTTATAAGCAAGCGTAACGCCCGCTTTTGCACCCGTTTTTCCGCCGTCCTGAACTATTACATATTTTCATACAATAAGTGTAACATACCCCTGCTGTTGGAATAAATAACCACTTCTGCAGAATTGATACCGAATATGACATTTAAATCCCAAACTTGACTTATGGAAGGAATGCCCATAAAATAGAGAAAAACGCTGTAGAGAAAACTGCGGATCTTATGGATACAGACCAGGGAGTCTGCCGGAGGGGGATGAAAACGTGCTAAGGATCGCTGTCTGTGACGACACAAGGGAAGAGTGTGATTTCATAGTGGAATACGCGTCCGTATTTTTTGAAGGGCGTCAAATGGCAGTGCATATTGATACATATGAAAAAGGGAGCGAACTCATAGAAGCCGGACAGGAGTATGACCTGTATCTGCTGGATGTGCTGATGCCTGGGCTGACCGGCATTGAGACAGCGGCCAGGCTGGGAAAGGGGAATCACGCGGTGGTCTTCATCACCTCATCCCTGGAGGCCGCGGTGGATGGGTACAGCGTCAATGCGGCAGGATTTATCCTAAAGCCGGTGGAAAGGAATCATTTTGAGGCCACCATGGAACGTGTGGTAAACCAGTACCTGGGAGAGCGGGAAGCGTGTATATCCGTTATCCACAACCGTGTTCCCGTACACCTTAAGCTGGAGCGGATCGCCTGGTTTGAGAACCGCCTGCACCGGGTATTTGTGACCCTGACAAGCGGGGAGACGCTGGCAATCGGGCAGAAGCTGTCGGAACTCCAGGAGGAGCTGAAGGAGCATCCGCAGTTTTTGCGCTGCCACCAGAGCTACGTGGTGAATCTGGAACAGGTGGAGCGGTTGGAGGATTCCTGCTTTCACATGAGGGAGGGACAGCTGATCCCCATTTCCAGGAATTTTTACAAGCAGAGCAAGAATGCATATTACCATCACCGCCTGAAATGAGGTTTTCATGAACGATAACGCATGTACGATTTTTCTGAATCTGATTAACCTGGCAGTGCGTATGATGCCTATTTTCGTATGTTTGGAGCCAAAGCACAGGAACCGGGAGAATATAGCCGCAGTGTCAGCCTATCTGTGGGTCATCATGGTATCCATGCAGTCCTTGTTTCATATTCCCCAAGAGATCTTTTTTGTTTTCCAGGGCATCTTTTCATGCCTGTTTTTCCTTGTGCTCCTCATCTTTTTTCAGGGCAGTCTGCTGAAAAAGGCATTTCTTTATGTTTCAGCATGGCTGTTCGCCGTGCTTTCCACATCCCTGAACGAATTTGCAGCCTGGGTGCTGGGCAGCCGTGTTCCCTTGTCCTACGGCCAGATCTGTGTTCTGGTATCCCTTGTTTCCGCGGCCGGCTTCTGCCTGTTTGTGCGGTTCTGGCTGAGAGATGCGGTGGACCGCCTTTTTTCACAGCTTTCCACCCGTTCCTGTTCCCTGCTTCTCACCTATCCCTGCGTTTCCCTTGTGGTGCTTGCCATTGGGACAAACAGCATTTTCTCCCCTCGTTCCCTGGCATCCCGGGGGATCCAGGATATCCTGTTCTTTATGGCCCTCTGTGCCATGATCCTGATCCTCTATGTGATGATCCTGGGAAATACCCTGGAGATCACATGCCGAAGGAAAACGGAGGAGGAACTGCAGTTTGCAAGGCAGCTGATCGGAAAGCAGAGGGAGCACTATAACCAGACCCTTGATTATATTGAGCAGGTGCGTATCATTAAGCATGATTTCCGGCACCATATCCACGCCCTGCAGAACATGGAAAAGGAGGAGCAGGACAGGTACCTTAAAAACCTCAAGGAGGAACTGGACCGGACGGCCCAGATGGTATTCTGCCAGAATCAGGCAGTTAACGGACTGCTTCAGGAATATGCAGCCAGAGCACGCCAGGAGGATATCACCTTTGAGGCCAGGGCCGACCTGTCGGCGCACGTGCCCGTGGATGACCTGACGCTGTGCATTGTTATCGGAAACCTGCTGGAAAATGCCTTTGAAGCCTGCAGGCGCATCAGCGGAGCACGTTTTATACGGGTCCAGGCCCGGTGGATGGATGACCATCTGATGATGATGGTGGAAAATTCCTATAACGGACAGATCACACAGAGAGGGGGAAAGATCCTTTCCAGCAAAAAGGACGGAGGTCTGGGCATGCTCAGTATCCGGAGGATCCTGAACCATCCCGGGGATGAGTTTGATGTGGATTATGACGGCACAACCTTTACAGCCATGGTGAAGATCGTGGACCGGGCCATGGCGGAGTAAGGCGTGCCCAGGGGAAGAATGGAAAAATGGATTGCATTTTTCCCAAAAAGAGTTATAATGAGTATTGTTAATACAGACAACGGGGAGCTCACTTAAGTGGGCTGAGAGTAAGCTGTTCATGCTTAGACCCATTACCTGATTTGGATAATGCCAACGTAGGGACCATAGGAGATCATATGCCGGCGGTGCACCTGTTTTGGTGCACCGCCGTTTTTGTGCGGAATGGGCCAGGTGTGGAATGGGCCATACGCGGAATCGGCAATATGTGTCATCGGTGGATATTATCACTCGGTAAAAGGGAATCAGCCCAATGGGCACCCAGGCGGCAGGCTGGGGGCACCACCTTCTGTCGCCTAAGAAAATTAATGCGAAAAGGAGAATAACTATGTACACAGCATTAACAATCGCAGGAAGTGATTCCAGCGGAGGCGCCGGCATCCAGGCGGATTTAAAGACAATGACCGCTCATGGGGTATATGGAATGAGCGCGATCACTGCTCTGACTGCACAGAATACCACCGGCGTAACAGGGATTATGGAAGTGACACCTGAATTTTTGGGTGAGCAGCTGGATGATATCTTTACAGATATCTTTCCGGACGCAGTCAAGATCGGGATGGTTTCCTCATCGCGGCTGATCGAGGTGATCGCAGATAAGCTGTCCGCCTATCATGGGGTAAATATCGTGGTGGATCCGGTCATGGTGGCCACCAGCGGTTCCAGGCTTATAGATGAAGCAGCGGTCCAGGTACTGAAAGAACGGCTGATTCCCATGGCAGACCTTTTGACACCGAATGTCCCGGAGGCGGAAATCCTGTCAGGGATCAGGATCAATTCCCAGGAGGATATGGAAGAGGCGGCCCGGATCATTGGGGAGAACTGCGGATGTGCCGTGCTGTGCAAAGGCGGACACCAGCACAATGATGCCAATGACCTTTTATACAGAAACGGGGAGCTGCGCTGGTTTATGGGAAAACGGATCCAGAACCCTAATACCCACGGCACGGGCTGTACCCTTTCCAGCGCCATTGCCTCCAACCTGGCCAAGGGAATGGAGATGGATATGGCAGTGGAAAAGGCTAAGGCGTACCTCTCCGGGGCGCTTGGAGCCATGCTGGACCTTGGCAGGGGCAGCGGTCCCATGAACCATGCGTTTGCCATTAAAGGCGAATATTAGGGAGGGCGGGAATATGAGTGAAAAAAGAACTTCTGTGTTCAGCAACGGGCTGATCTGGTTTGGGGCAGGCGTGTCCATTGCAGAGATACTGACAGGCACTTACCTGGCTCCACTGGGATTTGAAAAAGGCATAGCCGCCATTCTTCTGGGTCATGTGATCGGCTGCGTGCTGCTGTTTTTGGCCGGACTCATTGGGGGTTATACCAGGAAAAGTTCCATGGAAACCGTTAAAATGAGTTTCGGTGAGCGGGGAAGCCTGCTGTTTTGCGCCCTGAATGTGCTGCAGCTGGTGGGCTGGACCTCCATTATGATCTATGATGGGGCGCTGGCAGCGGGAGGCATTTTCCCGGCAGGGAAGTGGATCTGGTGCCTGGTGATCGGAGGATTGATCCTGGTGTGGATCCTGATCGGCATCCAGAATCTGGGGAAGATCAATACCCTGGCTATGGGAGCCCTCTTTATCCTTACCCTGATCCTGTGCCGCGTGATCTTCACAGGCTACGGGGCAGCGGAAGCAGTTTCAGGGGAGGCCATGAGCTTTGGAGCAGCAGTGGAGCTGTCCGTGGCAATGCCTCTTTCCTGGTTCCCGCTGATCAGCGATTATACCAGGGAGGCAGAGCGTCCGTTTGCAGCAACAGCGGCAAGCGCAGCGGTGTACGGCGTTGTGAGCATTTTTATGTATGTCATAGGAATGGGGGCTGCCATTTATACAGGCGAGTACGACATTTCCATCATTATGGTAAAGGCCGGCCTGGGACTGACGGGCCTGCTCATCATTGTACTTTCCACAGTGACAACCACCTTCCTGGACGCGTATTCCGCGGGGGTATCCAGTGTGTCCATTTCCCAAAAGATCAAGGAAAAGTGGGCGGCTGTGGCTGTTACGGTCATAGGTACCGCGGCGGCCATGATGTTTCCCATGGATAATATCACCAATTTTCTGTATCTGATCGGTTCCGTGTTCGCTCCCATGATCGCCATCCAGATCATGGATTACTTTTTCATAAAACAGGATCACAAAAGGGAATCCTTTTGCATTTCCAATCTGGTCATATGGTTTGCGGGGTTTGTGATCTACCGAATCCTTATGCATGTGGATACGCCTGTGGGCAGCACGCTCCCCGACATGGCGGCTACCATGGGCCTGTGCCTGGTATATTACCGTGTGACGGCAGGCCATAAAACCAACACCCAAAATGTGATAAAAGTGTGATAATTTTATAAAATACTTTACTGGACTGTTCATGGATGTTACAATATGCTCTGGCAGTTTAAAACCAGGGCGTATGGGCTGCGGCACAGTGCATGCAGTTTACATATGCGCCCAATTAACCGGGGGCCCGGGAACAAAGGGCGGAAGATCCCGGATGAATGAGGAGTGTTTATTATGAAAAAATGGATATGTGCAGGTGCGGCAGCCCTGCTGGCAGTTTCCATGCTGTCCGGCTGCAGCGGCAGATCAGGCAGTTCATCTGCCCAGGCTCAGACCACCCAGGCCCAGACTGAAAGCCAGACAGAATCCGCAAAGGCGGAGGAGACAAGCGGCAATGCAGAAACAGGCAGCGCAGCAAATGGCAGTGAAGCAGGGGTAAAGGAAAGCGAAGCAACCGGCGGTCCGTCCGCTGAGGAATTGGAGGCAGCGGCCGGAACCCATCATGTGAAGATCACTGTAAAAGATTACGGCACCATTGACGTGGCGCTGGACGGGGACAATGCCCCCATAACGGTTGCCAATTTCCTGAAGCTGGCAAAGGATGGATTTTATGACGGGCTCACCTTTCACAGGATCATGAGCGGTTTCATGATCCAGGGCGGAGACCCCTTGGGCACAGGCATGGGCGGTTCCGATGAGGAGATCAAGGGCGAGTTTGCAAGCAATGGTGTGGAAAATCCGCTGTCCCACACAAGGGGAGCCATCTCCATGGCCCGTTCCCAGATCAAGGACAGCGCCAGCTCACAGTTTTTTATCGTGCATGAGGACAGCACATTCCTGGATGGGGAATATGCATGTTTCGGATATGTGACAGAGGGCATGGAGGTTGTGGACGCCATCTGCAAAGATATCCAGCCAGTGGACAACAACGGCACGGTCCCTAAAGAAAACCAGCCAGTGATCCAGAGCATCGAAGTAATAGATTAAGAAGTTTCGTAAACATTCAGCCAGCCGGAATAAAAACGCAGCCGCCGGGGACCCCATCGATTGAATCAATGGAGTTTCCCGGGGCCTGGGGCTTAATTTCGGCTGGCTTTTTATTCAAACCGCCGCCGTATCCGCCGCACCATTCCCATTCTTCTAATCAATGGATGCACCCCGCCCGCCCCTTCGCGTAATTCCCAATTTATGAAGAATTCTTACATTTTTATTTTAACGGTTGAAATTCTCCCAAAAGGTTGTTATGTTAAGTAGGCAGCCTGACCTTTTTATGGCAGGGCTGGAAAAGAAGTGAAGATTGGGGCTAATTATTTATGCGCATTGTAAAAAAAGGAAGAACAATTGGGAAAATGCTTTTGACGGTCATGACAGCCGCGGCTTTTACGGCCTCATTAGCAGTGACATCATTGGCTGACCAGAACGCGGATACCACCAGGTTCGTACCCGGCACAAAGGTAAACGGTGTGGGGATCGGCGGACTTACAACAGATGAGGCAAAAACCAGGATAGAAGGTTTTTATGACGGTGAATATACCCTGACCATAAAGGAACGGGGGGACAAAGAGGAACGTATTAAGGGAACGGACATAGGATATAAGGTGACGGTGCCGGAAGGTCTCCAGGCTATTCTGGATGCCCAGAACGCCTCGGGGCGCAACTCGGGACCGTCCACGGACAACTCCCATACCATGACCATGACCGCGGCCTACAGCGAGGAGGCTTTGACAGCCAAGATCAGATCCCTGGCCCTTATAAGCGGTTCTAATATCACAGTCACCGCGGATGCACGTGTGTCATCCTATGAAGAGGGACAGCCATTTACCATTATACCGGCAGTACAGGGGAATAATGTGGACGAGGCTAAAACAGAAGCCCTGATCAAAGAAGCGGTAAAGGCAGGGCGGACATCCGTGGATATAGATGGGGCCGGCTGTTATTACCAGGTGAATGTGCGGGAGGACAGCGAGGAACTGAAGGCCCTGTGTGATACCATGAACAGGTATAGGACAGCAACTGTCAATTATGTGTTCGGCGATGTTAAGGAACCCCTGACCGGGGAGATGATATGCAGCTGGATTACAGGCAGCCAGGGCACCACAGCGGTGCTGGACCAGGAAAAGGTGGTTGCGTTTGTGGCCGGACTGGCTGCAAAGTATGATACGGCCGGAACTGCCAGGACCTTCCACACTGCGGGGGGAAAGGATGTAGAGATCACCGGCCCCTATGGATGGAAGCTGGATGTGGCGGGGGAGAGCGCAGCCCTTACCCAGCTCATACAGGCAGGACTGGCCGAGGGAGAACAGGACCGGGAGCCGGTGTATGCAGCCACAGCTGCCAGCCGCACTGCGCCGGACTGGGGGAGTACCTATGTGGAGATTGACCTCACCGGACAGCATGTGTACATGTTCCAGGAGGGCAGCCTTGTATGGGAAGCTCCCTGTGTAACTGGAAATATCGCTAAGAACTACGACACGCCTGCGGGCATTTACAGTCTGACTTACAAAGAAAAGGACCGGATCCTGCGTGGAGCAAAAAAGGCGGATGGAAGCTACGAATATGAGAGCCATGTGGATTACTGGATGCCGTTTAACGGAGGGATCGGCCTGCACGATGCGACCTGGAGAAGCAAGTTCGGGGGATCCATCTATCAGACCAGCGGCAGCCACGGCTGCATCAACCTGCCGCCGGACAAGGCAGCGGTTCTCTATGATCTGGTTTACAAAGGGATGCCGGTGCTCTGCTATGAGTGAGCATAGGCCGCGCCGGTGACCAAAAAGTATGGGAGACTGGGAAATGGGTGAGATCATCCGTTTCCCAGCCTCCCTTTTTTGTCCTTTTTCCGTAATAAGGACAGTCTGCTCCCCGCGGCTGACTGGAAGTGAAATCCAATTGTCTAAAATGTATGTCCTGGAGTGAGAATTTTGGTTTATTTTCTACTTGCAAAATAGATGCAAACAGAGTAAATTTATTCAGATGATAATCAGATGATGATTTAGAAGCAGAGAGGATACATAGTATGGCCAAGAGTGCGACAAAGGATATGACAGAAGGCTCGCTCGTAAAACTGATACTGGGGTTTTTCATCCCTATGCTGTGCGGGCTTTTGTTCCAGCAGCTTTACAACATGGCTGACACCATTATCGTGGGAAAGTTTCTTGGGGTAAAGGCATTGGCGGCAGTGGGCTCCACAGGCTCCATCAATTTTATGATCATCGGCTTCTGCCTGGGGGTGTGCAGCGGATTTGCCATTCCTGTGGCCCAGAAGTTTGGTGAAAAGAATATGAAGGCCCTGCGGCGTTTTGTGGCAAACGGCGGCTGGCTGGCCGCGGCATTCGCAGTGGTAATGACAACAACGGTCTGTCTCTTCTGCCGGGATATCCTGGAACTGATGCAGACGCCTGAGGATATTATCGAAGGGGCCTACAGCTATATTTTTGTGATCTTTCTGGGAATACCGGCCACCTACCTGTACAACCTCCTGTCCTGTACCCTGCGTTCCCTGGGGGACAGCACCACGCCCCTCTTGTTCCTGGTGTTTTCTTCCGTGGTCAATGTGGCGCTGGATCTGTTCACCATTCTGGTGTTGGACATGGGAGTGGCGGGAGCAGGGTGGGCCACCATAACTGCCCAGGCTGTGTCAGGACTCCTCTGCCTGTTTTATATGAAGAAGAAATACACCATCCTGAAGATGAATGAGGATGAATGGAAGCCGGACCGCCACTACATGAAGATCCTGTGCAACATGGGGATACCTATGGGACTCCAGTATTCCATTACAGCCATTGGAAGCGTGGTTTTGCAGACCGCGGTGAATTCCCTTGGCTCCATGGCAGTGGCTGCGGTAACTGCGGGAAGTAAGATCAGTATGTTCTTCTGCTGCCCCTTTGATGCGCTGGGTTCCACTATGGCAACTTACGGAGGCCAGAATGTGGGGGCACGCAAACTGGACCGGATCGATCAGGGGTTAAAGGCAGGATCCATGATAGGCTGTGTTTATGCCGTGATCGCTTTTGGGGTTTTGTTTTTCTTCGGCGACTTGATCGCACTGATGTTTGTTGATCCGGGAGAGACGGAGATACTGAGAAATACCAAATGGTTTTTAATTGCCAACAGCGTATTTTACATACCTCTTCTGTATGTGAACACGGTCCGGTTTATGATACAGGGACTGGGATTTTCCAGACTGGCCATTCTGGCCGGGGTGTGCGAGATGGCGGCCAGGACTTTTGTGGGCTTCTGCCTTGTACCGGTATTTGGGTACATGGCCGTGTGCATCGCCAATCCCGTGGCATGGATCGCTGCCGACCTGTTTCTGCTCCCTGCGTACCGGTATGTGATGAGGAATCTGAAGCACCTGTTTTATGGGAATGGGGAAAGTTAAATATAGCAGTTCAGGAAGAAGAGCCGTCCTGAATTGTTTCATGAAAACAATAAAAAGCTGCGGTGCATCCGCAGCTTTTTGAATTGGCACATGATTGACATATTATTACTGCATTATTACCGCATCATCACCCCATCAAAGCTCCAACAGCGCGTTCCCAGGGAAGTACGGGCTGGAGTTTATATTCTATGGTCAGATCCTTGCGGTTATATTGCTTGTGGAAATTAGAGATGATCCGTTTTAATACCATCTCTCCTTTTTCAGCGGTTACGGTTGGGAGCAGGATAATGTACTGGCTGATGCTGTAGCGGGTGTACACATCACTGCACCTCAGGGAGTTGCGGACCGCATTATTAAGGTGTTCCATGGACTTGTTCAGGACAGCCAGCTTTGGCACATGTCCGTCCAGGTCGCTGACTGTCAGCAGGCACAGATAGATGGAGTCGCCTGTTCTCTCAATGGCCCTGCGCTCCAGCTGGAACAAGTCATGAAAGACAGGGTATTCACAGTAAAATGCACCGCCGGAAGCCTCCTCGCGGAGGGTTTCCTGAATGGAATCCAGGTTGGTGTTGATGCCCTGCTCCTTGCTGCGGATCGTCTTGTACAGATCCTTAAAATGGTCGGAAGGCGATATGGAGAATTCGTTATAGAACAGGTCCATGGTATGGTTGTATTCTTCGATTGCCTGGCTGGTGTGGCCGTCCCTGTACAGGGAGTATACCAGGTAGTAATGGAATTCTTCATCAAAGGGCTCGATCCCCACAGCTGTCTGGCAGATGGAGGTGATCAGTGAAAAGTTTTCCTTTTTCAAAAGCAGATCCACTGTCTTATAAACCAGCTTCTGGTAAAGGGAGTGGTAGTAGGTGCTGATGGGGATGACCCAGGATTCATATTCGGATTTGGGAAGAAAATCGCCTTTATAGATGGCAAGCCCTTCCAGGCACAGTTTAAGCGCTGCGTCCTCATCCTGAATGTGGTTGATCACCTGGGTGCAGATGGCCTCAAAACGGTCAATGTCCAGCTGGGTAGGGTACTCCTGAGTCCATGCATAGGAACCTCTCTGCTGGACTAAAAGTTTCTGTGGAGGCAGTTCCAGGGGTTCCAAAAGCTTTCTGGAACGGAACATCAGGGTCTTTAAGGCGCCTTGGGGATTCACTCCGGGGTCATCTGCCCATATGACATTGATCAGTTCGTTGGGGCTTATATCCTTTTTTTGAAACACAACAAGGTACTCTAAAAGGCACCAGGGCTTTTTAGACTGGTTGCTGTTGTCGGTTATCTCTTTATCACCAACCTTGATTGAGAAGCCGCCCAGTGTATTCACATAAATAGTAGGCTTTTCTTCGGAAGCTGATGTTTTCATGGTCTTTCTCCTTTGCAATACAGAGTTACTACATTTTAGTATACTAACGTATAGGGGAAATGTCCAGAATAAAACTTAAAAAAAATTTTAGCAAAGGGAAGTTTTGTAACCGGAATGTAACCGTGGGCTGTTATACTGATAACAGGATAAATGGGACATTTTACAACAATTCAAAGTAAAGCAGGTGAATATATGTCTGTTGCGAGAACAGGAGCACTGCCGGATTCATACAAATATTATACCATAACCATAGACAGCTTTGATAACAGGCTGTTAAGTGGACAGGTTTTTCACGACAGCCTGGATCAGGGGATGGCCTTTAAAAGTCTGTCAGAGATGACATTGCTATTGGAAGGTTTATTTGACAAGCTGCATTATCCCATGAAGAGTGTGGACCAGAGGAATTTTAATAAAAAGCCTGTGGATATCAGGATAGAGGAACCACAGCATGGAACCAGAGCTTCTGAGGGAATCAAAGGAAAACTTGGAGAGTTCAGGCTTCATGTTAAGTACCGGTTTCATGCGACCTGGCAGGGGGATATCAGAAATTTAAGGAATGGGGAGACACATTCCTTTTTAAGCTTTCTGGAATTAATGGAATATTTCAGCAGGGAGCTGGGTCCAGGGCCGGAGGATAACCCTTATGGTCTGGGCAAGAAGATGTGCGAGGTGGTGGTCCGCAATTATGATAATTTTATCATGAAGGGCGATATTTCCCATCCTGCCGTGGAACAGAGGGAATTATTCTGTAATGAATTTGATATTAAGGAAGCCATTGAACACATGCTGAACCCCTTACCTGAGGGGACGGACCAGGGAAATATAATCATACCAAGGACCGTGACCGTGTGCGCGGGCAACTTCGGACCGGCCACATTTGTGGTAAGGGTGCTTTTCAGGAGAAATTCCACCTGGCAGGGAATTATATGCTGGAAAGAGAGGCGCCGCCAGATTAATTTCAGGAGCTTCATGGAGATGATTCTTCTGATGCAGGACGCTGTGCTTCGCAGTGACAGCTGGAAGGAAGAGGACAGCACGGAGGCGGCGAACCTGGCCTAAAGCCAGGTATTATCTTCACATACGTTTTCAGACAGAAAGGACAGACAGACATAGATGGAGCAGAGGAACGGCAAAAGCGGGATACGTAGGATCATCATCATTATACTGGCTGCAGTCATGCTTGTCAGCGGGGGGATGACCATTCATCGTTACATGGAGGACCAGAGGGCCAAGGCCGAGTATGACCGCCTGGCGGAACTTGCCAGGGAAACCACAGCGCCGCCTGAGACCGAGGCGCCCACAGAGGAACCTGAGACAGAGCCTGAGGCAGAACCCTATGTTTCACCCATTAATTTTGATGAACTAAAAGAAGAAAATCCGGATACCATCGGATGGATCAGGGTGCCGGATACCAATATCGATTACCCCATTGTCCAGGGAACGGACAATGATTTTTATCTGAACCATGACTTTTACGGAAAGGAAAGCATAGGCGGAGCCATTTACCTGGACTTTGAAAGCCAGGGGGATTTTGTGGGGCGCAACAATATTTTGTACGGCCACAACATGAAGAATGGAAGCATGTTCAAGGACGTGGTGCGCTATAAAGAGGAAGACTACTTTAAGGAGCACCAGTATTTCAGCATCTATACCCCGGACAGGGAGATCAGGCTGAAGGCAGTGGCATGTTATTATGGAGAGGCCCAGCCCATTGTGCGAAAGACCCGTTTTAAATCCCAGGAATCCTTTGACGCCTTTGTCCATGAGATGATAAAACCCTGCAGCTACGCGGTGGATGTTACTTATCCGGCCAAGACCCTGTATACCCTGGTAACCTGCAGCTATGAGATCAATGATGCCAGGACGTTCCTCTTTGCCGTGGAGGTGGATGAGGACGGCAGGGAGATCGGGCCTGATGAAGAGTTCCTGCAGAAGATGGATGACTTGATGAAAGCCAAACAGCAGGAGGCAGCCCAGGCAAAAGAGTAAGTGATGTATAAGGTATCAGCCACAAATTCCCAATTGGCAGATTTGTGGCTGATTTTACATTTATTTATACCTGTTTAATGCATAAAAAAACGTAAATAGGTATTGGAAATCAAGAAGAGATATGCTATACTTAGCACGTTAGGCACATTTTATTTAATAAAATAAAGAGTGCCGGAGGATAATAGGGCAAGGTTAAACTGTTTAGGGGATTGCCGGTCATCAGATGACAATGGAGTCATACCTGTGTGGATGGGTGTGGCTTTTTTCTTAGACAGTAAGACCGCATAGATTCCATTAAAAGAGGAGAGATTATTATGAAATTGAGTACAAAGAAAGTATTAGGCATGGTTCTGGCCGGTGTATTGGCCGCAGGTTCCCTGACAGCATGCGGCGGTTCCGGCACCGCATCTACAACAGCAGCGGATGCCGCCACAGCAGCTTCCGGCGACAGCCAGGCGGCAGCAGATACAACAGCGGCGGCAGGAGAGAAAAAGACGCTGAGAGTTGCCATGGAATGTGCATATGCGCCATATAACTGGACCCAGCCCGATGATTCCAATGGTGCGGTTCCCATTGCTGACAGCAATGAATTTGCATACGGATATGATGTAATGATGGCAAAGAAGATCTGTGACGAACTGGGATATGATCTGGAGATCGTGCGTCTGGACTGGGATTCCCTGATCCCGGCCGTAACCACAGGAAAGGTTGACTGCGTCATCGCCGGACAGTCCATTACATCCGAGCGCCTTCAGGCAGTGGATTTTACTGAGCCGTATTATTATGCGACTATCGTTACCCTGGTTAAGGAGGGAAGCAAGTATGCGGATGCAAAGAGCGTAGCCGACCTGGCAGGAGCAACCTGTACATCCCAGCAGAGCACCATCTGGTATAACACATGCCTGCCGCAGATCGAGGGAGCCAATGTACTGGCGGCTACCGCAAGCGCACCGGACATGCTGATGTCCCTGAATGCGGACAAGTGTGACCTGGTTGTGACAGACCAGCCAACGGGCAAGGGCGCACTGGTTGCTTACCCCAACTTTAAGATGATCGAGTTCGGCGGCGGGGAGAATGATTTCCAGGTAACGGATGAGGACATCAATATTGGTATTTCATTAAAGAAGGGAAATACCGAATTACAGGATGCCATCAACAGTGTTCTCACCAAGATGACAAAGGATGACTTCTCTCAGATGATGGATGAAGCCATCTCTGTACAGCCGCTGGCTAATTAATTGATACACCCTTCTGCGCAGTCACTGACCGTGGCTGCGGGGAGGAATAAAGTACGTTCAGACAGTAAGGAGAAAGGATATGCCTACAGACTTTTTCGGCCGCGTAATGGTCGTATTCAACCGATATGGTATGTCAATGCTGCAGGGTGCAGGCGTCAGTATGAGGATTGCACTGGTAGGTACATTGGTGGGCTGTATCATCGGCTTTGCCGTTGGTATTGTCCAGACCATACCAAGCGGAAAGGGAGATAACCCGGTAAAGAGAGCCGTGCTCTGGGTGGTAAAACTGATATTAAACGCCTATGTGGAGTTCTTCCGCGGAACCCCCATGATGGCCCAGGCCATGTTTATTTACTTTGGACTTCTGCCCCTTCTTGGCATTGATATGTCCATGTGGGGAGCTGCTAATTTTATTCTCTCCATCAATACGGGCGCCTACATGGCGGAGACGGTCAGGGGCGGAATCCTTTCGATTGACCCGGGTCAGACAGAGGGGGCTAAATCCATCGGTATGACCCATGTACAGACTATGGTCTATGTTATCCTGCCCCAGGCACTGCGCAATATCATGCCTCAGATCGGCAACAACCTGATCATCAATATCAAGGACAGCTGCGTGCTCTCCGTGATCGGTGTGACGGAGCTGCTGTACAAGACCAAGGCGGCCGCAGGAGCGCTTTATATGAATTTCGAGACATATACCATTACCATGATCATGTACTTCATCATGACATTCACATGCTCCAGGATCCTTCGCTGGTGGGAGAACCGGATGGATGGGGCCGATAACTTTGACCTGGCCACCACGGACACCTTGGCCCATACCAGCGGTATGTACCGTTTTCCGGATGATAAGGGCAAGAATAAGGAGGATGCGTGATGAAGGGAGATAATATTTTAGAGATCCGCCACCTGAGCAAAACCTTTGGCACCAATCTGGTTCTCAAGGACATTGACTTTTCAGTCAGCAGCGGGGATGTCACCTGTATCATCGGGGCATCGGGTTCCGGAAAATCCACGCTTTTGCGCTGCCTGAACCTGCTTGAGACACCTACCACAGGGGAGATCGTCTACCATGGCACCAACATAGCTGACAAGAAGGTAAATGCGCCTCAGTACCGCTCCAGGGTAGGAATGGTGTTCCAGAGTTTTAACCTGTTTAATAACATGACCGTGCTTGATAACTGTATCATCGGTCAGACCAAGGTCCTGAAAAAGAACAGGGCTGAGGCGCAGAAAAATGCCATGTACTATCTGGAAAAGGTGGGAATGGCACCATATATCAACGCAAAACCAAGGCAGCTGTCAGGCGGGCAGAAGCAGAGGGTAGCCATTGCAAGAGCTCTTGCAATGGAGCCGGAGGTACTGCTGTTTGATGAGCCCACTTCCGCCCTTGATCCCCAGATGGTGGGAGAGGTTTTGGAGGTTATGCGCAAGCTGGCCGGTGAAGGTCTTACCATGATCATTGTCACCCATGAGATGGCATTTGCCAGGGATGTATCCAGCCATGTGGTATTCATGGCCGGCGGCGTGATCGTGGAGGAGGGAGCTCCGGAGCAGATATTTGGGGCGCCCAAAGACAGGCAGACACAGGAATTCCTGAGCCGTTTCATGCATGGATGATATCAGGCTGTCATGGGGCTTATGAGGGATATGATTACGGAATGATTTACGGTAAAATAGGGCGGCACGATGGAATAAGGCTGCAGGGCTTAGATGATCTTGGCCCATGCAGATCCATTCCATTGTGCCGCCTTTTTCCGTGGTTTTGCGGGGCGTCAGGATTTATCCCTTTGCGTCCTCATCTACCTTTTGGGCCTTTGTGATATAGGGATAAAGGTCCTCGTATGATTCACGTTCCGCATCGTCCTGAGGCAGAGAGGGAATCAGCCCGGTACAATCCATGGTGGAACAGGCCTGAATGTCGATGTCAAACGGGTCTTTTTCCGTGTCCTTGCTGGTATCCATTTGGAAATCACCTCCCCTTACATGTTTTTGTGTCTGTATGAAATGAATGATGTGTGTGAAGTATTACAGAGTTAGTTTGTATGGAAAAGCGGGAATTATACTGGCAATTGCAGCGGAAAAAGTCATTTTTTTCAAACATATAATTTAGCGGTCACTGGTCCTGGTAATAAGATTTCCAATAATCCTTTGAAAGTTCGATAAAGGTCTTCAGCGGCTGGCTTACATAACTTTGCCTGGCATAACAGAAATCCAGATCCCAGTAGGGATGTGAGGGGAGGGAAAAAAGGGATATCCCATCCATGTTTTTTGTGTAACATTTGGGTATAATGGCGCAGCAGATCCCGGATGAGACAAAGGAGGGAATGCCGGCAGCGCTGGAGGTTTCAAATAAAATGTTGGGAGAAAACCCCGCTTCCTGGAAAATGGAATCTGTTACGGCGCGGCAGCTGGACTTCTGGTACATAAGCACAAAGGATTCGTCTTTCAGAAGCCGCAGATCCAGCTGAGGGTATTCCTTTTCCCTGCTTTTTATGGGCCGCGCAATGGGGTGGGAGGAGGGCAGGGCGGCATAAAATTCCTCGGAACAGATATGGATGTAGTTGATATTGGTCTTTTCACGGGGACCGATGGTGATAAAGCCCAGGTTCAGGTTTCCGTTGGCGATCATGTTCTGCATGTCATAGCTTCCAATCTCCAGAGGGGAGATGGAGACATTGGGATGCATCTGCAGAAAGCGGGGATATATGGAAGTGAACATGGCAATACCCCGCCCGCCCGGCATTCCCAGGGAAAATGAGCGCTGGGACCGGTCCAGTACATCTGCGATTCTGTGATAAGTGTTTTTCTTGGTGAGCATGATCTCACGGGCGCCCTGTACATAGAGCTCCCCGATTTCTGTGAGTTCCCAGTTATGACGGGTCCGGTAAAACAGGGGCGCGCCCAGTTCCTTTTCCAGCTTCAAAAGCTGCTGGTTTAAGGCGGACTGGGAGATAAAAAGCTTCATGGCGGCCCGGCTGACATTTTTTTCTTCTGCAATCTTAAGGATATATTCTATCTGTTTTAAATCCATGGGTATCTGTCTCTCCTCTGCCAATTATAATGCGGGTAGTTCAAACATGTTTTAGGAAAATTATAGCAGGTATGCGGGATTTTATAAATGGATTTATTAAGACATATAGTGAAATTAAGAATTTTACTTATAGAAGGCCGGAGGATATAATCGTGTTATGGATCGGCTGCCTTAAAAAGGGGCGGCTGGAGATGACAAGGAGGAACCTATGGGAGCATATGATGTAATCATTATTGGAGCAGGGGTGGTGGGCAGCGCTGTTGCCAGGGAATTGTCCCGTTTCTGTCTCGACATTGCGGTTCTGGAAAAAGAACCGGATGTGGCCTGCGGCAATTCCGGCAGGAATACGGGAATGCTTCATGCCGGATTTACCTATACGCCGGGATCGCTGAAAGCAGAGTGCGCAGTGGAGGGAAACAGGGAATTTGACCAGGTGGCAGAGGAACTGGATGTCCCATTTCGCAGGACCGGCAAGCTGGTTGTGGGATTTGATGAGGAGGACAGGAGGAATATTCTTAAATTCAAGGAAATCGGGGAACGAAACGGTGTAAGAGGAATGAAAATGATCGACAAGGCCCGTCTCAATCAGCTGGACCCCAATGCGGGCGGGGAGTTTGCCATGTACGTCCCGTCCTCCGGCATCCTGGACCCCATGCAGTACACCATAGCCCTGGCGGAAAATGCATGTGCAAACGGCGTGCGTTTTCTGTTCGGCCGCAGGGTGGAGGGAATCCGGCGGGAAGAGGATGGATATCTGATACATACCTGCAAAGGGGATGTGAGGACAAAGTGGGTGATCAACTGCGCAGGCATGTATGCGTCCCAAATTTCCGCCATGCTGGGATATCCCGATTATCCGGTCAGGGGATTTAAGGGGGAGTATTATGTGCTGGATAAAAAGGCAGGGAAAAATATGAGGATACCCATCTACCCGGCGCCCAATGAAAAGGGAGGGTTCGCAACCCATGCAACCCCCACCATTGATGGAAACGTACTGGTGGGGCCCGACTCCTATATAACGGAGGGATACGAGGATTACAAGGTGACCAGAGAACATATGGACGGACTTTACAGGGATGGCCGCAGGATGTTTAAGGAAATGAAGCCCGAGTATTTTATCAGGAATTTTGCGGGAATACGCTGGAAGATCTATGATCCGAAAACAGGGGAAAATAAGGACTTTGTGCTGGAATCAGATGATTCCCATCCCTGTACCGTAAACCTGGCGGGAATCGAGTCTCCGGGCGTCACCTGCGCCCTTCCCCTGGCCAGGAGAGCGGCAGCGATCCTAAGGGAGAAGGAAAATCCGCGGATCGATCCGTCATTTTCACCGTACCGTAAAGGGATCAGGCGTTTTTCGGATATGGATCAAAAGGAAAAGAAAGAAGCCATTGCCGGCAATCCTGATTATGGGGAGGTTATATGCCGCTGTGAGATGGTTACCAGGGCGGAAATCCTCCAGGCCATCCATAATCCCCTGGGAGTCCATACTGTAACCGGGATCAAGAACAGGACAAGGGCTACCATGGGACGATGTCAGGGAGGCTACTGTGAAACGCGTATCACAGCCATGATCCAGGAGGAACTTGGGATTGACGAGAGACAGGTGCGCTACTCCAAAGAAAATTCATATATGTTTACAGGAAAGGTAAGGTGACGGGGGTGAAACAGGTATCAGCAGCGATCATTGGCGGGGGGCCGGCTGGCCTGGCTGCAGCAGTACAGCTATACCGCAGAGGGATAACCGACATTGTGATCCTTGAGAGGGAGAAAAAGCCGGGAGGGATCCTGCGGCAGTGCATCCACGATGGATTTGGTCTCACGCGGTTTAAGGAGACACTAAGCGGTCCGGAATACGCGCAGCGTTTTATGGACATGGTGGATGATATGGGAATCCCGTATATTACGGATACCACAGTATTGGAGATTACACCTGATAAAAGGATTTACGCTTCCTCCAGGGAAGGGATGATCGAACTGCAGGCCAAGGCGGTCATTCTCACCATGGGCTGCAGGGAGAGAACCAGAGGCGCTGTGAGTATCCCCGGGGAACGGCCGGCAGGAGTCTACACTGCAGGCGTGGCCCAGGCATATATCAATCTCCAGAATAAGATGGTGGGAAGGGAAGCGGTGATTCTGGGTTCAGGGGATATAGGCATGATCATGGCCAGACGTCTGACACTGGAAGGAGCCCATGTACAGGCCGTGTTTGAAATACAGCCCTATTCCAGCGGACTTCCCAGAAATATAGAACAGTGTCTTCGGGATTACGATATACCCTTGTATCTAAGCCATACGGTGACCGATATTCTTGGAAAGGAGCGTTTGGAAGGCGTGGTGGTTTCCCAGGTGGATGATCACATGCAGCCTGTTCCGGGAAGTGAGAAGACATATGCGTGCGATACCCTGATCCTCTCGGTGGGACTGATACCTGAAAATGAACTGTCCCTTGGGGCGGGTGTCATACTGGATGGCAGGAGCAAAGGCGCTGTGGTGGATGAAAATTACCAGACAAGTGTAGACGGAATCTTTGCGGCAGGCAATGTGCTCCATGTCCATGACCTGGTGGATTTTGTGTCCAGGGAGGCGGAACGGCTGGGGGACGCCGCGGCGGAGTATGTGAGAAAAGGCGGCCTTCCATCATGCGGGCTGGACATAAGGACCGATGAACACATTACTCACACCATACCGCAGAAGATCAGCGGGAACAAGTCCTTCTGTCTGTCCCTCAGGGTAAAAAGGCCCATGAGTGACTGCAGGATCCAGGTGCTCCAAGGAGGCCGTGTGATCAAAGAGCAGACATTTAAAAAAGCAAATCCGGCAGAGATGATCCAGATTACCGTGGACGCGTCTGTCTTAAACTGCCGGGAAGATGTGGAGGTGAAGGTGGTATGAAAACAAGCTTTACCTGTATTGTGTGCCCTGTGGGCTGCAGCCTTCAGGTGGAGGAACAGGATGGGAAGGTGCTTAACATCAGTGGAAACCGATGTCCAAAAGGCCATGGTTATGCACTCCAGGAAATGACCGCTCCGGTGAGGAACATAGCCACTTCCATACGGATCAAGGGCGGTGAACTGCCCCTGGCCAGCGTCCGTCTGTCCGCTCCCATTCCCAAGAAGGATATTTTCAGGGCAATGGAGGAGATCAGGAAGGTGACCATACATGCTCCGGTCCATATCGGGGATGTGGCTGTCAGGCATCTGCTGGGCACGGAGGTGGATGTGGTGGTGACAAAGAACGTTTTGGAGGCCTGATATCCAGATGGACCAATGTTAGCTGTAAAAGGAGGATAAATAAAAAGTATGAAGGTGACAGAGGGAGGAATGGTATCGGGATTGCTGCGGGATGTTAAAATCCCCAGGATGTTCCATGCAAGGCAGACATTTCCCAGGGAGGTAATTCCTCGGGAGGAGATTGCGGGGGTGGTGGATCAGCAGCTGAGTCAGGAGCGGTTCGCGTCCCTGATCAAGCCGGGGATGAGGATCGCCGTCACGGCAGGAAGCAGAGGCATACGAAACGTGGATATTATTACAAAGGCCATTGTGGATTTTGTCAAGGGCAGAGGGGCAGTACCTTTTATCGTCCCGGCCATGGGAAGCCATGGGGGCGCTACGGCAGAGGGACAGCTGGAGGTGCTGGCAAGCTATGATATTACCCCGGAAACCATGGGATGCCCGATCCGGTCCTCCATGGAGGTGGTGGAGCTTGGGGTTTCTGAGAGAGGCAGGCGGGTGTTTATTGACAGGAATGCATATGAAGCGGACGGCATTATCATATCATGCAGGCTTAAGCCCCACAATGCGTTTCGCGGAGCTTATGAGAGCGGGCCATGCAAAATGATGACAGTGGGCCTTGGCAAGCAGGAGGGCGCCAGCATTGTGCACAGCGATGGAATGGATGTGATTGCTGAAAACATTCCCACCATGGCCAGGGTGGTGCTGGAAAAGGCAAAGATATTGCTTGCGATCCCATGCATGGAAAATGCATATGATGAGACTTGCAGGATTGAGGCGATCCTTGCACAGGATATCATGGAGCGGGAGCCGGAGCTTCTAAAATATGCCTTTTCCAACATGCCCAAGCTTATGGTGGGGGAGACAGACGTGCTGGTGGTGGATGAGATCGGCAAAAATTACAGCGGCACAGGAGTGGACCCCAATATTACAGGAACTTTTTCAACACCCTATGCAACCGGTGGGATCAGGGTGCAGAGAACCTGTTTCCTGAACCTGAGCCAGGCCAGCCACGGCAATGCGCTGGGCTGCGGACTGGCCTCTGCCATTACCAAAAAGATTTTTGATCAAATGGATATCGAAAAGATGTATCCCAACTGTATCACCAGCACGGTGCTGGCTTCGGCACGGATTCCATGTGTGGTGGCCACTGACAGGGAAGCCCTGCAGCTGTGTATCCGTACCTGCAATAAGATAGACAGGGGGCGGGTACGGGTGGTGCGCATTGCCAACAGTCTCCATATCGGGGAGATCATGCTGTCAGAGGCGTACTATGAGGATGTAAAAAAGGGGCTGTATCCGGGGGTAGAAGCACTGGATGAACCCAAGGCGCTGGAGTTTGATGAATCAGGGAATTTGACCACACCTGCGGAATACATGGCTGCGCCATAATTGCCAGATATAAATAAAAATGTACGGTTTCCGGAAGTGTTACCCTTGATCCTGGAAACCGTACATGTTTGTTACTTAATTACTCTGCGTTCAGGGCCGCCTCAATGAATCCCTTAAATAATGGATGGGGCCGGTTGGGCCGGGATTTAAGCTCCGGGTGGGCCTGGGTGGCAATGAACCAGGGGTGGCTGGGGATCTCCACCATTTCCACGATCCGGCCATCGGGGGAAATGCCGGAAAGCTTCATTCCGTTCTGGGTAAGCAGCTGACGGTAGTCATTGTTTACCTCGTAGCGGTGGCGGTGGCGTTCGTGTATGGTCTCCTGGCCGTATACCTGGTATGCCTTGGAGGACTTGTCCAGTACGCAGGGATAAGAGCCCAGCCTTAAAGTGCCTCCAATGTCCTCCACCCCGTCCTGTTCAGGCATGAGATGAATGACAGGATGGGTGGTGGCAGGATTTAACTCCACGCTGTGGGCATCCCTGCAGCCGATCACATTGCGGGCAAATTCCACTATAGACAGCTGCATTCCAAGACAGAGTCCAAGGAATGGAATGTTGTGTTCCCGGGCATACTGGATGGCGTATATCTTGCCATCAATCCCGCGGTCACCGAATCCGCCGGGCACCAGGATTCCCTTTACACCGCCAAACAGCTGTCCTGCATTTTCCTCAGTGACTGTTTCTGAATCCACCCACTTGATATTTACATGGGCATGGTTTGCAACTCCTCCGTGTTTTAAGGCCTCCACCACGGAAATATAGGCATCATGGAGCTGGATGTATTTTCCTACCAGGGCTACGGTCACTTCCTGCTTGGGATGTTTCCAGGCATCGATCATATTCTGCCAGTCCGTCAGGTCAGGTTCGGGACAGGGAAGATTCAGGCATTCGCAGGCTGACTGGGCCAGGTGCTCCTGCTCCATGACAAGGGGTACTTCATATAGCACGTCCACATCCAGATTCTGGAGTACGTGGTGAGGGGGAACATTACAGAAAAGGGCAATTTTGTTTTTGATGCCTTCGTCCAGGGGCTGCTCAGAACGGCAGACAAGGATGTCAGGCTGGATTCCCATTCCCTGAAGGTCTTTGACGCTGGCCTGGGTGGGTTTGGTCTTGAGTTCGCCGGAAGCTTTCAGGTAGGGGATCAGGGTTACGTGGATCATGCAGGTGTTTCCGGGACCTGCCTCGTGCTGGAACTGGCGGATCGCCTCCAGGAACGGCTGGCTTTCAATATCGCCTACCGTACCGCCGACTTCGATAATGGCGATCTCGGTTTCGGTTTCAGAGTAGTTGCGGTGGAAGCGGCTCTTGATCTCATTGGTAATGTGGGGGATTACCTGTACCGTACCTCCGCCAAAGTCTCCGCGGCGCTCCTTGTGCAGCACGGTCCAGTAGACCTTGCCTGTGGTCACGTTGGAATTCCTGGTAAGGCTTTCGTCAATGAAGCGCTCATAATGTCCCAGGTCCAGGTCGGTTTCGGCGCCATCGTCTGTCACGAATACTTCTCCGTGCTGGACCGGGTTCATGGTGCCGGGGTCAATGTTGATGTAGGGGTCGAATTTCTGCATGGTTACTTTGTAACCTCTTGCTTTCAGCAGTCGGCCAAGGGATGCGGCTGTGATTCCTTTGCCAAGGCCGGAGACAACGCCGCCTGTAACAAATACGTACTTGACTGGCATAGTGGGGATACCTCCTTTTGATTGGTGTGACCTGCTTTTGTTAATGTGTTAATAGTATCAAAAAAATAACTGATACATTATACATCCACATGAAAAATAAATCTAGGACTTTTTGTAAAAAATTAAGAAATTTAATTGTTCTTTTCTTGATTTATGGGGAGACTGACACTATAATGGTAGAGAATGGGTTTTTGTTGGGAATTGATAGATGACCTATTCAGAGGGAGAATTAGTACGATATGGATAATAATAACAAACAAGATCCAAATACGAAGAGCAACTGGCAAACTATCACCATGCTCCTGATAGCTGCCCTGCTTACATTTGGCCTGGTGAGCTGGATGAACTCCTACTTAAACTCCAAGCGGCGGCAGGAACTGTCCTACAATGAGTTTGTGACAATGGTGGAGACAGGGGATGTGGAATCCATCAAGATCGGAAACTCGGAGATCACAGTTATTCCAAAGTCAGGCAATACCAAGTATTCCCAGGATCTGGATTACTATGTGGTAAAGGTGCCGGGGGACTATAAGTTTGTGGACCGGTTCCTGGAGTACAATGTCGATACCCACCAGGAGAAGAATGACACCAGCACCCTGCTGCTGGTCCTCCTGAATTATGCGGTGCCCTTCCTGTTCCTGCTGTTCCTCATGAACTTTACCATGAAGCGGATGGGCGGCGGCGGAATCATGGGGGTTGGCAAGAGCAATGCCAAGATGTATGTGCAGAAGGAGACCGGCATCACCTTTAAGGATGTGGCCGGGGAGGATGAGGCCAAGGAATCCCTGACCGAGATCGTGGACTTCCTTCACAATCCCGGTAAATACACCAAGATTGGCGCCAAGCTCCCCAAGGGCGCTCTGCTGGTAGGCCCTCCCGGAACAGGTAAGACCCTTCTTGCAAAAGCGGTGGCAGGTGAGGCCCATGTGCCATTCTATTCCCTGTCCGGTTCCGATTTTGTGGAAATGTTCGTGGGCGTGGGTGCATCCCGTGTCCGCGACCTGTTTAAGAACGCAACAGAAAATGCCCCCTGTATCATCTTCATTGATGAGATCGATGCCATTGGCCGCAGCCGTGACAGCCGTATGGGAGGCAATGACGAGCGTGAGCAGACCCTGAACCAGCTTCTTTCCGAGATGGACGGCTTCGATTCCACCAAGGGACTTCTGGTTCTGGCAGCCACCAACCGCCCGGAGATCCTGGACCCGGCTCTGCTCCGTCCGGGACGTTTTGACCGCCGTGTTATCGTGGATAAGCCTGACCTGAACGGGCGTATCAACATACTTAAGGTCCACTCCAAAGACGTGCTTCTGGATGAGAGCGTGGACTTTAAGGAGATTGCCCTGGCCACCTCCGGCGCAGTGGGCGCCGACCTGGCCAACATGATGAACGAAGCAGCCATCAACGCGGTTAAGCATGGCCGCAGCGCAGTATCCCAGAAGGATCTGTTTGAGGCAGTGGAAGTGGTTCTGGTGGGCAAGGAGAAGAAGGATCGGATCATGAGCAAGGAGGAGCGCCGCATCGTGTCCTACCACGAGGTGGGCCATGCGCTTGTAAGCGCCCTTCAAAAGCATTCCGAGCCGGTACAGAAGATCACCATTGTTCCAAGGACCATGGGCGCTCTGGGGTATGTTATGAATGTTCCGGAGGAAGAGAAGTACCTGAACACCAAGAAGGAGCTTGAGGCCAGACTGGTAGAGCTGATGGCGGGACGCGCGGCGGAGGAGATCGTATTTGAGACGGTTACCACCGGAGCGGCCAACGACATCCAGCAGGCCACCAATGTGGCGAGAGCCATGGTAACCCAGTACGGAATGTCGGATAAGTTTGGCCTTATGGGTCTGGAATCCCAGGAGAACCAGTATCTCACAGGCCGTAACGTATTAAATTGCGGTGATGCCACCGCTGCCGAGATCGACCAGGAAGTGATGAAGATACTGAAGGATTCCTATCAGGAGGCCATCCGCCTGCTCAGTGATAATAAGGATGCCATGGATCAGATCGCCGCTTTCCTGATCGAGAAGGAAACCATCACCGGCAAGGAGTTTATGCAGATTTTCCGCAGGGTAAAGGGAATACCGGAGCCGGAGGAAGAAAAGACGGATGAGGATGCTGCACGGAAGGCAGAAACCCATACATCGGAGCAAAAGGACGGGGACCATGGGCCAGACCAAAGGGATGAGAACCATGGGCCGGATCAAAGGGATGAGCGACAGACGCCGGACAGCGGCGCAGCAAAACCCCAGTCCCAGGTTCAGCCTGACGGATCAGGTTCGGGCAGCCGCGGAGATGGCCAGAGGTTTGGTTCCGGTGAAAACCAGGAGACGATCTGGAACCACCCGGGAGATGAATATAACAAGTAATTAAATATGACCCATATGTGCAGCGGGGTACCAGTTGGTTGGTGCCCCGCTGTTTTTATGCCCGCTTTTGCCCCCATTTTCCCGCCGTCCTGAACTGTTACATATTTTTAATGCTTCCCCTCACGTTCTCTGATATAATATTGTGGACAGACTGTGTGCTGCCCTATAAAAACTATCCGGAGGAACGGGTTATGAAGCATATGTCATTCCGCCTGAAGCTTACGCTGGCATTTATTGTGACAGCCATGATCGAGGGCGCCCTGATCGGCGGTTTATCCTATTGCCACAGCAGGGATATTGTGGTTAAAAATAAAAAGCAGGAGATGTCGGATACCATCAACCGAATCGATATCAACATCAATGTCAAGGTGCGCTATATCATGGAAGTGCTGGACAATGCAGCGGACAGCGAACTGGTCCGCGGAGCCTGCTTGTCGGGGTGGGACAAGGGGGAGAGGAGTATCCGCAGGACCTATCTGGATGATTATTGCTCCAGCCTTATTAAATCCATTGGTGAACAGATGGAGATTTCCATCATCAACCGGTCAGAGATCTTATACACCACCGGTGATACGGAGATGGGAGATCCGCAGGATGTATCGGATGGTACTCTTGACGTCTATTACCAGGCAGTGGGGGAACGGTATAACAAAGCGGTGTGGGCCGGGATCATGCCCGCGCTTTTTGCCCGGCCCCGGGAGGAGCGCCAGGTGGTGACAGTTGCCAGGGCGATTATGGATGACCGGGGGGACAGGGTCCTGGGGATGATGCTTATTGAGCTGGACCCGGACATGTTCAGCAATCTTCTGTTGGGAAACCAGGGCCTGTTCCAGTACCAGTACCTTTTTATCGTGGATCAGAAGGGAGAGGTCATATGCAGCAATCCCAAGGTGAACAAGGGATGGCAGGAGGAGATCGATGACCGGTTTGAACGGGGGATCCGCCGTTTCGACCTGGAATGGAGGGGGAAGGAATACTATGTGTGCGGACAGTACAACGGAGTTACGGGATGGAAATCCTACTCCGCCATCCCATCAGAGGGCCTGTTCCCCCAGGCCAAGGATCTAAACAGCGCCATCTGGCTGGTGGTGATCATGTGTACCATTGGAATCGCAGCAGTGATCGCCGTACTGGTCTATGCCATGGCCAGGCCCATCAAGCGGCTTTCCAGGGCCATGAGCCAGGTGCAGGAGGGGGATTTTACCGTGCGTGTGCCGGAAGGGAGAAAGGATGAGATCGGTGAACTGATGGATTCCTTTAACTACATGGTGGATAAGATCAATACCCTGATCCGTCAGGTTTATCAGGAAAAGATAGCGCAGAAAAACGCGGAGGTACAGGCGCTGCAGGCCCAGATCAACCCTCACTTCCTGTACAATACCCTGGATTCAGTGAACTGGATGCTGATCGACCGGGAGGAGTACGACATCAGCGACATTATCATTTCCCTGGGCAGTCTGATGCGGTACTGCATCGAGGATGAGAACGCCTTTGTACCCCTGGACAGGGAAGTGGAATATGTGTTAAGCTATCTAAAGATACAGAAAAACCGTCTGGAGGACAGGCTGGAGTATCAGGTGGATGTGGACGAATCCGTGCGGGAGGAAAAGGTACCCAAGCTGATTCTCCAGCCCATGGTGGAGAATGCGATCACCCACGGCATTGAGCCCCGCAAGCAGAACGGTATCGTGAGTATCCTGATCATGGATGGGGGAGATGAGATCCGGATTTCGGTAAGGGATAACGGGATCGGAATGACGCAGGAACAGCTGGACCATCTGAAGGAGGAGGTTCCGGACCTGGGAAAAGAGGGACATACGGGAATCGGGATCAGGAACGTGGACAGGCGCATCCGGCTCCATTACGGTGAACAGTACCGCATCAGGATTGAGAGCGTGTATGGTATGGGAACATCCATTTATCTGAGGATACCAAAGGAAACTCCGGAGCCTGAGCCGGAAGAAGGGAGGGAGGATGAAAGGTGAAATTAATGATTGTGGATGATGAGCCGAAGATCAGAAAAGGTCTCCTGAAACTTCTGGGGGCCAGGGAGGGATGGCAGGTGAGCGGGGTCTTTGAGGATGCCCATTCGGCCCTGACCGCCCTCTACGACCAGGAGGCGGATGTGATCGTCACAGACATCAAGATGCCGGAAGTGTCGGGGCTGGAGCTGATCCGGCAGATCCGTGAACGGAACCAGGAGATCCGTATCGTGATCCTCAGCGGCCACAGCAATTTTGCCTATGCCCAGAAAGCCATTGAACTGGGGGTGACCAGGTATCTGTTAAAGCCCACCAATCCAAGGGAACTGATCGCAGTCCTGGAAGGAATTGAAAAGGAATTGGAACCCGCCCGGGAGGAGGGGGAACAGGAAGGACAGATCCAGGGGGACACAGCGGCGGACAACCTGGCGGATGGGGATAGTGTCGGGAATCTTTTGGTGCAAAAGGCGATCCGGTACGTGGAGGTCCACTACGGGGGAAGGATCACCCTTAAGGATATGTCTGAGGAGCTGCACCTGTCCCCCAACTATCTGTGTGAGCTTTTTAAGCGCCATACAGGGAAGAACCTGATGGAGTATGTGACCGAGTACAGGATGATAAAGGCCAGGACCTATCTGAACCATGTGGAGTATAAGGTGTCGGATGTGGCTGAGATGGTGGGGTACAAGGAGGCCAAGTACTTTAGCAGCGCATTTAAAAAAACCTATGGTATCACGCCCCTGGAGTACCGCAATAAAAAATAAAATATTGGAAAATGATGTAAAAGACTGGAAATATGACGAAAAATCATATCCAGTCTTTCTTTTATTAAGCAATACTTACAAAATCCGTAATATTTTGGAGTAAATAGTAATCTGACAGAATTGTGAGTCCAACGGGCTGCTGATATACTATTGGTACAAGAAATTGGTAACCGTCAGTCCATTGGGGAATTAAAGCGGAGATGTCAGATAGCAGATACAGGACCCTGAGGGCGGACACGCAAAAAAGGAGGATTAAAATTATGAAGAAACGATTAGGCGCATTACTGTTGGCAGCATCCATGGCAGTGAGTACAGTTGCCCTGGGAGGCTGCAGTTCCGGCAAACCGGCTGGGACCAAAGCAGCCACTGAGGCGGCGGCACCGGCTGCAGGGGACAGCAAGGAAGCGGATACAAAGACTGCGGATACAAAGGCAGCTGAGGCAGCAGCACCCGCCACAGAGGGAAAGAGCGCAGCTGATTATAAGATCGTACTGATCCTTCCCGGACCCATCAATGACCAGAGCTGGAACGCAACCAACTACGCGGGTCTGGTGGCCTGCAACGAGACATTGGGAACCAATATGGAGTATGTGGAGAATGTGCAGGCATCTGACTATGAGTCCACCTTCCGTGAATATGCAGAGAGAGGCTATGACCTGATCATGGCGGCCGGATCACAGTTTGATGAGGCGGTTGGGGCAGTTGCCCCCAATTATCCTGACACCACCTTCTGCGCTGTCAATGGTTCCAAATGTGACGGCGACAATGTGGCTCCTATTTTCCCAAAGGAATATGAGGCCAGCTATGTGGCATCCATTATCGCAGGTTATGTGACGGAGAACGGCAACTTTGCAACCATCGGCGGTTTCCCCAATGAGCCAATGGAGCACCTGATGGATGTATATGAGAAGAATGCGGTTGCCATTGCAAAGGAGAGAGGCATCTCAGAGGCAAAGGCAACAAGGGCATATGCCAACAGCTGGGATGATGTGGCGCTTGGCAAACAGATGGCAGAGCAGATGATCGACAATGGAGCGGATACATTATTTGTATACGCAAATGAGGTTGGATTGGGCTGCATTGAGGCGGCAAAGGCAAAGGGAGCCAAGTTCATCGGCTTTTCCAGCGACCAGACCACCATTGACCCCAATACCGTGGTTGCATCTGTAAACTTTGATTTTAAGAACTTCTATACATGGGCCATCAGCCAGTACATGGAGGGCAAGCTTTCCGGCAATATGGTCCACGAGGCTGGAATCAGCGAGGACATTTTCGTACCAGTATACACTGATAACATTACCGATGAGGTGAAGGCTGCGGTTGACCAGGGACTGAAGGATTTTAAGGACGGTAAAGTTGATCTGCAGGCAATGTTTGAAAAGTAACAGGAAATAACAGGGAGGGCCTTAACAGCCCTCCCGGATTGATTAAAGGAGGATGACGCTTGTGGATACGCCGTTTTTTGAGTTGAGGAATATATCAAAATATTTTGCCAGGGTAGTGGCCAACAAGGACATTTCCTTTTCCATCCAAAGAGGTGAGGTCCTGGCTCTGCTGGGTGAAAACGGGGCTGGTAAAAGTACGGTCATGAAGATCCTGTACGGACTTTATAAGGCGGACGAGGGACAGATATTCATGGATGGAAAGGAACAGAAGATCAGCTCTCCAAGGGACGCCATGGCCCTGGGTATTTCCATGATACAGCAGCATTTTTCCCTTGTAAACGCGCACACGGTGACGGAGAATATCGTACTTGGCAATGTCCACGGCGTGATCGATTATGACAAATGCAGGCGGGAAGTGGAGGACCTTTCAAAGCAGTATGGGTTCGATATTCCGGTGGATGCAAAAATTGCCGATCTGGCCGTGGGGGTACAGCAGAAAGTGGAGATACTGAAGGCATTGTACCTGAAGACCAGCCTGCTGATCATGGATGAGCCAACGGCTGTCCTCACCCCCCAGGAGTCAGAAACCCTGATGCAGTTTGTAAAGGATTATACGTCCAGGGGGAATTCAGTTATCTTTATTACCCATAAGATGAAGGAGGTAATGGAGGTGGCTGACAGGATCATTGTTATGAGGAACGGACACCTGACCGGCGACCTGACAGCGGATGAGACCAGTGAGGTGGAGCTGGCAAGGCTTATGATGGGAAAGGAAATGGTGGTTGCAAAAAGGGAAGAGAATGAGGGGGACAGGGACAGGAAGGTGTGCCTTGAACTTCAGAATGTGACGGTCCGGCATAGGGGCGCCCTGCCCGTACTTAATGACCTTTCCTTCCAGATCATGGAGGGCGAGATCTTCGGTGTGGCCGGGGTCAGCGGCAACGGACAGGAGGAACTGTGCGAGGTCATCTGCGGCGCCCTTCCCGTATCATCCGGCCGTGTCTTCCTTAAGGGAAGGGATATCACTTCCACCTCTGTGAGGGAGCGCATCAGCCTTGGAATCGGCTATGTGCCCGTGGACCGGTACCGGGATGCCATGGTAGGGGAAATGACCCTGGCTGAGAATATGATGTTAAAGACCAGCTTTGACAGAAAATGGACGGATCACGGTTTCCTCAATAGGAAAAAGCTGCATGAATATACCCTAAAAGCCATTAAGGACTTTGAGATCAAGGCGCCGGGACCAGATGCCCAGATACGGGGTCTGTCCGGCGGCAATCAGCAGAAGGTGATACTGGCCAGGGAGGTCAACAATGCAGGTGAGATGCTGGTTATGGACCAGCCCACCAGAGGCTTGGACCTGGGTGCGATCAACAACATCCATACCAATATACTGGAAGAGCGCAGGAAGGGAAAGAGCATCCTTTTAGTGTCCACGGAGCTGTCTGAGATATTTGAACTGTGCGATAGGATCGCTGTTATCTACAAGGGCGCATTTATGGGAATCTACCGCCATGACGAGCTGACCACAGAGCGGATCGGGCTTTTGATGGCAGGATATAAAGAAGAGAAGGGGGCATAAAGCATGAATGCAAAGATAAGGGATATGATCGTGACCAATGCGGTTGCGATCCTTGCGGGCCTGCTTCTCAGCGGTCTGATGCTTCTCCTGTTACATATTAACCCATGGGAGGTATTTACCTACTCTGTGACCACCATGCTCACGGATAAATATACCACAGGCGAGGTGTTCCTCAAGGCAACGCCCCTGATCTTTACCGCGCTGGCATTTGCATTTACCTTTAAGGCAAACCTGTTTAATATCGGCGCCCAGGGGCAGTTTTACATGGGAGCAGTGGCGGCCATTGCGCTGTCACTCCAATTGGACGGAAAGGTTCCCACCCTGGTCCTGCTGGTGGTCGTATGTCTGGCGACCGCGCTGGCAGGAGGGCTGATCGGAGCATTGATCGGTTTTTTGAAAGCCCATTATAAAGCCAATGAATTCCTGGTAAGCATGATGTCGACCTATGTGGCTTTAAACGTGATGAACTATCTGCTGCGCACCTTTTTAAAGGAATCCAAGGGGGAATATCCCCAGACAGATGCCATTACCAGAGCCGCATGGCTGCCGACCATTGTCAAGGGGACCAGGCTGCATGCCGGTTTTGTGGTGGCTGTTCTGGTGGCTGTGGGCATATGGATCCTTCTGTACAAGACACCTCTCGGCTACCGCATCCGGGCAGTGGGAAGCAACGATTCCGCGGCCAGGATGTCCGGCATCAATTCAAAAAAGATATTTGTGATTGCATTTTTTATCAGCGGAGCCCTGGCGGGTATGGCTGGATTTACGGAGGTAAACGGGGTGCAGCACATGCTGATCCAGGATTTTAACAGCGGCGTGGGTTCGGCCGGTCTGGGCATCGCCATTCTGGCAAATGCAAATCCCATCGGTATTATATTTGCGTCCATCCTGTTTGGTGCCCTGGGAGTGATGGGCAATCTGATGGGCCGCATGCCGGGGGTAAACGTGCCGTCCAGTATTGTGGATCTGATGCAGGGATTTGTCATGTTGTTTGTAATCATCTCCTATTTCTTCAGACATTACCTGGAGAACAGGAGAGAGAAGCTTAAACTGCAGAAAGGAGCGTAAAGCTGTATGATCGTAAGTTTATTAAAACGGGCATTGATGATGAGTACGCCCCTGCTTTTCGGCTCCATTGCAGAGGTGATCGCAGAGCGTTCCGGTATGATGGTAACCGCCATAGAGGGGATTTTCCTCATGGGCGCCTGGGGTGGATTTGTGGGAACTTATATAACGGGAAATGCATTCATCGGCATCCTGTGCGCCATCCTGGCAGGGGTGACCGCTGCGGCTGTGTACGGCGTGGTGTGTATCTATTTAAAGCAGCACCAGGTGGTTACGGGAACTGCCATCAACGTGCTGGCAGCCGGTATCTGCACCTACCTTCAGAGAGTGTTTTTCGGCGTACCTACAGCGCCTCTGAAAATAAGCCCATTGCCGGAGATCGCCGTTCCGGTTCTCAGCAGGATCCCGGTTCTTGGGCCGGTCCTGTTCCAGCAGAATATACTGACATATGTGGTGTATCTGATCATACCTGTGTCCTATTTTATGCTGTTTAAGACATCCATCGGACTGACCATCCGCTCCACGGGAGAGAATCCTGAGGCTGTGGATGTGGCTGGTATCAATGTGAATACGGTGCGTTTCCTGACCGTATTGCTGGCCGGCATGATGGGCGGAGTAGCAGGCGCATTTTACTCCGTAGGGTATCTTGGGATGTTTACCACCAACATGATCGGCGGCCGCGGATGGATTGCATTTGCCATCTGTTTCCTGGGGAACTGGAACCCCAAGGGAGCGGTGATCGGCACGGTTGTGTTCGGTCTGGCAGAGGCTTTGGCTATCTATATGCAGTCCATGGGCGGAGGCGGAAACTTCCCCAACGAGCTGTTTATCGCACTCCCCTATATACTGACAATTGTGCTGACCGTTTCCAGAAAAAGCTTTAATGTGCCGGCCAAGCTGGGGGTTACATACAGTAAGGAGAATTGATTTTCTGGTAAACATAAAAGCGCGTGCCATTTGACACGCGCTTTTATGGCTGGATTTATAGTAAATATCTTTTTAATAAGCGGGTTAATTCCTTCACATCAATGGGCTTTGCTATATGAGCATTCATACCGCACCCCAAGCAACGCTGTATGTCATCAGAAAAAGCATCTGCGCTCATAGCTATGATTGGAACAGTTAAGGCATCCGGATGATTCAGCTCCCGGATTGCTTGCGCAGCCTCATATCCCGTCATGTGCGGCATCCGTATATCCATAAGAATAACATTGTAATATCCCTCTGGTGATTTTTGGAATTTCTCCAAACATATCCGGCCGTCTTTTGCCCAATCCAATTCCACGCCCAGATCGGATAACAGTTCATTTGCAATCTCCCAGTTAAGCTCATTATCCTCAGCAAGCAGGATACGGCGCCCGGACAGATCAACATCCTGGTTCAATGTCCGGTTATTTGGTGTTCCAATCCCCATATATTGGCGCAGCGCATGGAATAGTGTGGATTTAAACAAAGGTTTGGAAATAAAACCGCTGATACCCGCCTCCCGGGCTTCGGCTTCAAATTCACTCCAGTCATATGCAGAAATCAGCAGTATCGGTACTTCATCCCCTAAATTGCGCCGTATCTCTTTTGCAACCTGGATCCCATTCATGCCAGGAAGTTTCCAATCTAACAGAATTATTTGATAATCCTCTCTCTTTTTGCGGTGTTGGTTAACCAGTTCTATGGCCATTTCCCCGCTTAATGTCCATTCAGCCTTTATTCCAATGGATTTTAGCGTGTCCATGGCTGTCCTGCATAATAATTCGTCATCATCCACCACTAGCATATTCCAAGAGGGGAGAACCATATTCGTTTCCAGTGTAACTGCTTTTTCAAAATCAAACATGAGAAGAAACTCCGTACCTTTATCAAGCTCACTTTGTATGTGGATGGTTCCTTCCATCGCGTCCACAATGTACTTTGTAATCGCCATCCCCAAACCGGCACCCTCAGTTTTATGTATTCTGGCTCCATCCGCACGGCTATAGGATTCATAGATTCTTTTCAGAAAATCTGGCGACATACCAATTCCGTTATCCTTGACCTTGATATGAATTCGGACGTAATTTTCTCCTTTGGGAGATGTTTCTTCAGAAAAGGATAACTGAATTGCCCCTCCCTCCGGTGTATACTTAGTTGCATTGGATAAGAGATTCAGCAAAACCTGATTCAAGCGTACGCCATCGCACCACACATTTTCTGTTATGATATTTTCAACATGAATGTCAAAGGTTTGCTTTTTTGCCTTAACCTGTGGCTGCATAATGTTGACAATTCCCTCAACAACTTCCTTTAGTGAAATCTGCTCTGTTGTTAAAGTTAATTTACCGCTTTCAATTTTAGACATATCCAAAACATCATTGATCAGCCCTAATAGATGTTTGCTCGATAATGTGATTTTTCTAAGGCAATTCTGTACCTGTTTCCGGTCATCTATGTGGGCTGTGGCAATCGCAGTCATGCCTACAATTGCATTCATGGGTGTACGGATGTCATGGCTCATATTTGCTAAAAATTCACTTTTGGCTTTGTTCGCTTCAAGAGCCTCCTGCCGGGCCTTCTCCAATTCATGCAGCTGAGAGCGTGTTATGGAGAAGTACCGAAGAAAAATCAATGTTAGAATGATTAAAACGGAAGCACAAGACACCAATGTCATGAACATACGCTGGCTGCTTAGGTTGTTTATGGTATCGTCCAATATACTGTAAGGCATTACCGATACTAAATACCACTCAGAATAAGGTAATGATATACCATAGATCTGCCGTTTTTCGCCGTTTACTTCAAATATTCCAGCATATTCTTTATGATCCTTTAGCGCAGCGCCAAATTTTTGAAGTGAATGTTCTTCAGATGAATCATTTGCCGTGGAATCAAGCTGCTTTTGCAGTTGTTCAAAGAGATACCATAATTCAGTGTTGGGGTTTTGTATTACAAAACTTCCGTCCGGCCTGATTATATGATAATACATCAGCTGCCCTTCATCCTTTAAGGATAGGAATTCGGTAATATATTCCAAAGGAACGGCCGCTATCAGGCCGGCGCTTCCATCCCCATTGCGCATGGGATAAGCGGCGTCAACGCCAAACAATACCACTTCATTTCCAGCAGAATCAATGCCGACAGCAACGCGTTGTTCCCCTTGCAGGAGTGCTTCCACAAAAGGCTTTGGGTTAAGGGGCTGTATTGACTGCCCATAAAGAGGCTGAAAGTCTCCCTGGGCAGAACACAGTGCTAAATAGTCAAATTCCCTGATCTGTGCCCTGTAAATGAGCTCCTCATATAGCTTTTCTGTATCGGTATTATCTGTTGGGACAACGGAAACAATGCCTTTGACCTGATTAAAACGCAATTTAATGACAGTTTCAAAGTGTCTGGACATTTGTTCATTCATTCCAGACATATAAATTTTTCCGATTTCGTAAACGGCTTTTTCACTCTTTTGGCTCATATAAAATCCCAGCAGGCTAAAAATGATAATACTAAAAATTAATAGCCCAATGAAACTGCATATTAGAAAACGTGTTGTAGGATTCTTCTTTATATTTTTTTCCACTGTTCTTATTTCTCCTTGGAATGCTTAAGAAAATAATTTTACGGTTTTATTATAAATGTTATCCTCACATACTGGCAATATCATTATTGGTCAGGTGTGCAAATAGGTTTGCCCGATCTTATCCTGACAAAGATGGTTTGCCATGATATAATTCAGACAGACAGGAGGCAGGTTATGAAACCACAAGAAACAAAATTTACGTTTGTATATAACGAAATCAAGCAGTGTATTTTGGAGGGCCAGATACTTCCCGGAAACGCCTTGCCATCTTCAAGGATATTTTGCGACCAATACCATGTAAGCAGATATACGATTAACCGTGTCCTTGATGCATTGCGGGAGGAAGGTCTGGTTGATATTCAGCCTCGTCTTGCACCAATCGTTGCCTTAAGAAAAGATACGCCTGATTTGTCCAATACTGTTTTCAACATTTTAAAACAAAGAGAAGGTATTTTACAGGTATATAAGACCTTTGCCCTAATACTGCCTTCACTTCTGGTTTTTGCTTTGCAGGGGTGTGATGTGGAGATAATGCCTCATTATAAAAAGGCTATAAAAGTATTGCGTTTGGGAAATTCCTCTGATGGATGGCGTACGACTTGTAAATTAGGATCTGATATATTAAGAATAGGTGGCAATTCCCTGTTCAGCGAGCTCTATTCTTCATTCTGCCTTTCCAATAAGCTTACTTTTTTTACAGAAGAGTGTCCCTATTTCGCTGAACATTTTTTGCAGGGGTCTGTATCTGTAACCGGCGTTATTATAGATGTCTTAAAGGGCCGTGATCCCTTCATAAAGTACAGCCAGTTATCAAATATGTATCAAAATCTCACGGACTCTATTGAATGCACATTAAAATACTTGTCAGATACGATGCCTAAATATCCGGCTCAAACCGGCATGGCGTTTTCGTGGAATCCCATGCGCGGCCAAGATTACTGCTACTCAAAAATTGTGGATGACCTGAATCTCAAAATCGGCCTTGGGGAATATTCTGTTGGAATGTATCTTCCATATGAAAAGCAACTGGCCAGCCGGTATGATGTCTCTTTATCCACAGTCAGAAAGGCATTGTCAGAACTGGAACAAAGAGGCTTTGTAAAGACATTAAATGGAAAAGGTACCATAGTTATAAAACCGGATGATACGAAACTTCATCGGCTGGCTCTTAATTCCGGATATGTAGAAAAGGCATTACGTTACCTTCATGCCCTGCAGCTGATGGTACTAGTGATTCGCCCAGCGGCCTTAGCCGCGGCCTCGAAGTTTACTAGAGCGGAATTGGATGAGTTAGCAGACAGGTTCACTTCGCCTGGCGGCATTTATTTAGCAGATATGTTTGAATCCATTTTAAAACATACCACGTTAGAACCTTTATATGTTATATTATCTGAAACCAACCGTCTTCTTGAATGGGGACATCATTTTGCTTATTATCCGTCCAAGAGACATACGCTTACACATCTCAACAGGCAAGTCATTTTAGCGCTTCGGCAATTAAGTGAAGGCAATGAGAGCTCCTTTGCAGATGACATAGAAGAGTGTTACCGTTATCTTTTAGTTTGTATGAAGAAGCATATGGTAGAAAAATATAAGTTTCATAATGTTGCGGGTATTCGGGTTCCGCCGCGTTCTGCGGATGCTCATAGACCAAATACATGAGGCTGTCGCATCAATGATCAGGAAATCATTGATGCGGCAGTCTCGTTTTGCCCTTTTTATACAGATAAAAATTGTGTGATATGCCCCATAATTCGAGTGAAATTAATTTCAATTTATGAAATATTGACAATTGGATGTTATTAACTATAATAAGGAGTGTAAGCAATATTGCAAGTATTGAAATTAATTTCAAATGAGGTATCACCATGGGGACAATGAATAATAAACGTTTAATGATCAAGGTATGCGAATTATATTATATCCAAAACAAAAGCCAGAAGGAGATATCAGCCATTCTCGGCATATCCCGGCCCCAGATCTGCCGTTTGATCACAGCGGCTAAGGAGACGGGGATTGTGAACATTTCCATCTCCAATCCTTATGTCAGGGAGACGGAACTGGAGAACCGGCTGATCAAGTGCTTTGGCATCAGGGATGCTCTGGTTGTTGACAGCACCTGCGGAGAAGGGGAAAACAGGATGCAGTCCTTTGCAAAGGAGGCGTCCAGATTAGTGGAGGATTACATTCCCCAGGATGCCAGGGTGGGGGTCATGAGCGGGTATACCTGCAAGGCCATGATCGATGCCATGGAACAGTCGCCCAAGAAGCTGAAGCTGGTGGTCCCCCTTGCCGGTGGGATATCCACCACCAATATGAGTATCCACGCGGATACCCTGGCTCAGAAGCTGGCGGACCTGCATGGAACAAGTGCGTTGAATCTTAACGCACCGGCTGTGGTATCGGATCTTAACCTGGCTGTGTCCTTAAGAAAGGAGGAGTCCATAGCCAAGGTACTGGAGGCCGGGAAAAAGGTTGACATAGCCCTGGTGGGGATCGGTAACCTGAGCGAGGGAGCAACCAATATCCAGCTGGGCAGTCTCAGAAAACAGGATGTGGATGAGCTTAGAAGACAGGGGGCAGTTGCTTCTGTGTGCAGTTCCTACCTAGACAAAGACGGATGCGAGGTGGGGCAGGAGATCCTGGAGCGCTCCATTGGGCAGTCCCTTAAGGATTTAAAGAAAAGCAGGATCATAGCTGCAGCCATTGGAGATTCCAAAGTTGAGGCCATTAAGGCTGCACTGAAAAGCGGTAAGATAGATATTCTGGTAACGGACCTGGAAACAGCAAAGCAGATATGATGGGAGGAAGAATCATGAAAATCAAGAAAATGTTAGCCATACTGGCGGCAGCAATGATGGCAGTGGCAGTGGCAGGGTGCAGCGCTTCCACACAGGGGGGCAGTGATACCGGCAAGGAAGCCGGAAAGGAAACAGAGAAGGAAACAGAGAAGGAAACAGAGAAGGAAACAGAGAAGGAGAAGGCCGGTGATGCAGCCGGATTGCAGGGAAAGAGTATATCCCTGATGACCCCTTATCTTGGTTCGGTGACCACCAACCAGATGGTTGAGTACATAGAACAAAAGCTGACAGATGCAGGGGCGGAGGTGTCTGTGATCAACACAAACAACGATTTCTCCCAGCTGGCCAGCAGACTGGAAGATGTGGTCTCAGCGGGGACGGACGGGATCGTGCTGGTAAGCGCGGACCCGGGGCAGCTTTCAAACCAGCTTCAGGACGTATTTGAGTCGGAGATCCCTGTGTTTGGATGTGACAGCGGATTTATTGAGGGAATGCAGGTGAATGCGACCAGTGATAATTACCAGATGGGAGAGCTGATCGTGAAATATCTGTTTGATGACCTGATGGGAGGAAAGGGAACCGTGATCGCCCTCACACACAGGCCGCATCCGGGAGTTGTAAAGCGCTGTGAGGCATTTGATGATCTGATCAAGGAGTACCCGGACATTACACTTATCACAGAGCAGCATGTACCGACCGAACAGCCGATCAATGACGCCCAGGATATTGTGGAAAACCTTCTGCTTGCCAACCCTGACCCGGATTCCATAACCGCCATATGGGCTGCGTGGGATGAGCCGGCCATCGGAGCCACACAGGCGCTGCAGGAAGCAGGCCGGAGCCAGGTTCTGGTTACGGGCGTGGACGGGAATGAGCAGGCAATTTCCCTGGTAAAAGAGGGAACCAACCTGAAGGCCACGGTAAAGCAGAATTTTGAGGGAATGGCCCAGATTGTATATGAGCAGATGGACCGGTATTTTAAGGGTGAGGAGATTGAAAAAGGGGAAATGTATGCTCCGGCCACACTGATCACCCAGGAAAACGCAGACGCACAGTGACGCCAGTACATTGGCAGGGAGTAAGATTATGCTTTTAAGGACAGAAAATATAAGTAAGCAGTTTAATGGGATCTATGCGTTAAAGGGAATAGACATGGATATCCAGGAGGGAGAGATACATGGACTGGTTGGGGAAAATGGGGCAGGCAAATCCACCCTGATCAAGATCCTTACAGGTGTGTATTCACTGGATGAAGGCACGGTTTACTGGAACGACCAGCCTGTTGCCATCCATACCCCCACTGACAGCCGGAAGATAGGGATCAATGTCATACATCAGGACCACGTGCTGATTCCGGCGTTTAATGCGGTGGAAAACGTGTATCTTGGAATGGAATATCCGAGCAGAGGGGGAACCATTGACTGGAAGCAGATGAAGGAGCGGGTGCAGCACAAGGCGCAGGAACTGGGGATCGAGATTGATCTTACAAAGGCGGCCTCACAGCTTAGCCCGCCCCAAAAGACATGCCTGGAGATCATCCGGGCCATGATGACGGATTGCAGGCTGCTGATCCTGGATGAGCCGACCGCATCATTGACAGATAAGGAATCGGAGATCCTGTTTGGCATCATTGACCGCCTGAAACAAAGAGGCACATCCATCCTTTATGTTACACACAGGATGGATGAGATCTTCCGGCTCACGGACAGGATCACCATCTTCAAAAACGGCATAAAATCAGGTGTTGTGGGCACAAAGGACGTGGATAAAGAGGGACTGATCTCCCTGATGACCGAACAGTGGAAGGCAGAGACAGTTGATAAAACCGGGGGACTGGGGCCGGTGCAGCTAGAGGTAAGGGAGATGGCATCCAAAGACGGGATCGTCAAACGTGCCAGCCTTCAGGCGCACAGCGGTGAAATCCTTGGAATATTCGGACTGGGCGGTAGTGGAAGGACAGAACTTTTGGAGTGTATTTATGGATACAGGACCGCCAAATGCGGCACCGTGTCCATAGACGGAAAGAAGATGGAGAGACTGTCCCCTGGATGTTCCATCCGCGAAGGAATGGTATTGATCTGTGAGGACAGACGGGGAAAGGCAATGATCGGCAGCATGAGCATAAAGGAAAATGTGACCCTGTCCTGTATTGATGAATATTCCAGCCATGGGGTACTCAGCGCAAAGAAGGAGGAGCAGGCCGTATCAGAGCGGGTTGGAAGCCTTCAGATCAAGATGGCGGGGATGGACCAGAGGGCCATTGAACTGTCAGGAGGAAATCTGCAAAAGGTAGTGTTTGCAAAGGCGCTTATGACAAACCCCAAGGTATTCCTGTGTGACGAGCCGACCCAGGCAGTGGACGTAAAGACCCGCAACGAAATCCATAAACTTTTGAGGGAACGGGCCGCGGCGGGAAGCGCGGTGGTTTATGTGTCATCTGACTTAAAAGAGATTCTTGAAGTGGCAGATAATATCCTGATCATGTCACGGGGATGCACAAAGGAACTGCTGAAGAATGAAAACCTGACATCAAATGAAGTGCTTTCCTATTGTTATGATAAATAAAGAAAGGTGAAGAGGATGAAAAAGACAGATTTTAAACAGATGGCCCAGGCCTATGGAACCATAATCGCACTTCTTGTGATCATCATGATATTCGGCGTTCTGAAGCCTGCCGCTTTTCTCACCCTAAAGAATTTTATTAATATCAGCCGGCAGATGGCGGCTCTTACCATTATCTCCATTGGAGCCACCATGGTAATGGTGGTGAATGAATTTGATTTATCCGTGGGCAGTATGGCCAGCCTGGGAGGCGTTATGGCGGCCCTGATGGCAGTGGCGGGCATACCGGTAGGAGCCAGCTTCCTGCTAACAGTCCTGGTCTGTATGGTGATCGGATGGGTCAATGGATACATTGTGGCAAAATTCAAGGTACTCTCCTTTATCACCACACTGGGTATCAGTACAGTGCTGGACGGCCTGATCTACAGGCTGACAGGCGGGGCGACTGTTTTTGAAAACATACCAAAGAGCTTTACCTGGCTGGGAACTTCTAAGATAGGGGGAATCCCCTTCCTTTCAGTGCTTATGATCCTGTTTGTCCTGGCCTTTGCATTTTTTATGAAGCATACGCCTTCGGGCAGGAAAATGTATGCCATCGGCGGAGGGGAAGAGGCGTCCAAGATCGCAGGCATCAATGTGAAGACATATAAGATCCTGGCATTTATGCTGTGCGGGGCCCTGGCAGGAGGAACGGGAATCGCCGTTGCGTCAAGGGTGGGCTCGGCCAACACCTCGGCGGGAGCCGGATATTTCCTCCAGTCCTATGCCGCTGCCTATATCGGCTGCACGGTATCCAGGCAGGGAATCCCCAATGTGGCGGGGACATTTGTGGGTGCTGCCATCTTGTCAATCCTGGCAAACGGGCTGACGATCCTGCAGATGCCCTCTTATATGCAGAATATTATTACGGGTATTATTATAGTGGTTGCTGTAATTGCCCAGAAGTTGGGACGAGGTGACGCTAAGTAATGGATCAGATAAAAGTTCACAGCAGGCGTATGCAAAAAAGTATAGACGACAACAGGAATCTGTTTGTGGGGTACATAACCGCCGGATATCCGGATGAGGAGCATTTTTTTCATATTATCCATGAGTGCTGCCGCAGGGGGCTGCCGGTACTGGAAATAGGATTTCCTTCCAAGGATCCCTACGAGGATGGGGAGGTAATTAAAAAAGCCCATGAAACCGTGGGGACAGGGCTTTGCCATGCCATGGATTTTTGGAGGCGTCTTAGGGCTGAGGTTTCAGTTCCCATATGGCTTATGGGATACAGGGAGGACCTGATCCATACGGAAATTTACAGGAATCTGGCGGAGGAAGGATTATTTGATGCCCTGGTGATCCCCAATATTAGGGTTGAGGACAGGATCCGGTTAAAGGCTGAGATCAGCGGATATGGTCTGGACGTGGTTGGTTTTATCTCCAGTGACGACAGTTTTAATGAAATAACAAAGACAATCCAGGAATTTCCAATGATCTATCAGCGTTTATACAGCGGTCCTACAGGCATGCAAACCAGTGGAAACGACTATGAAAAACTGCTGGATTACGGTAAAATGTTCCATAGCAATACAATCTTTGCGGGTTTTGGGATCAGCTCAGGCGAACGGGTCAGGGAACTGATACAAAACGGATTCTATGGGGCCATTATTGGAACCGAGATTATGAGAAAACTGAACAAATCCCAGGAAGAACTTTACGATTTTATAGATGAGCTGGCCGGTATTATGGAGCAGGCACGCTAAGTGCTTGCAGCAAGGAGGGATCCGTCAAATGACAATTGCCACATATGACATAGGCACAACGGCAGTCAAAGGCGTGCTGATCAATGAAAAGGGGGAGGTGCTTTCCTCCGTGTCAAAAACAATCAGTACGATCTTTGATAATGAAAAAAAGGAGCAGAGGCCACAGGATTGGTTTGATGCCTTTTGCGGGATCTCAAAGGGATTCGCGGCAATGGACAAGGGGACGCCTGTGGAGGCAGTCATCATGAGCGGTCAGATGCAGGATGTGATTCCTGTGGACCGTGAAGGATGTCCGGTGGGAAATGCTGTCTTGTATTCAGACGGCCGGGCTGCTGACCAGGCCCGGGAACTCATTGAGCGCATGGGAACGGACTATCTGGAGTCTGTCACAGGAAACCATTATGACGGTTCCCTCCCATTGCCCAAGTTGATGTGGATCAAGGAAAACCAGCCTGATCTGTACGGGAAGATCCATAAGGTCCTTATAAGCGCAAAAGATTATATTATTCTCCGGCTTACTGGCAGGGCTGTGGGTGATATGACGGCCTGCTCCACGGCTGGAGCCATGAATATGGCTTTGGGCGCCTGGGATAGCAGGATCCTGTCAGCTGCCGGAATCGATCCCAGTCTCATGCCTGAACTGTATTATCCCCATCAGGCAGTGGGGACCCTGAGCAAAAAAGGGGCAGAAGCCACGGGATTTGCCGAAGGGGTCAGGATATACGCAGGCGTGGGGGATGCTGGTGCAGCCACCCTTGCCAGCGGGATCCGGCGCCCTGGGGAATATAACATAAACCTGGGGACTTCAGGCTGGGTTTCCACCATATCCAGGGAGGTTTCCAGGGGATCGGAGGGCATATTCAATCTGGCGGCAATGGAGCAGGGGGCCTATATCAACGTGGTTCCCTTTCTCAATGCAGGGAATGTGCATAAATGGATCAGCAGCCTGTTTACAGCACGGGATTCCCGGAAGAACATCGATTACCCATATGTGGAGGAACGGCTGAGGGAGAGCAGACCGGGAAGCGGAGGCGTGGTATTCCTCCCCTATCTCAACGGGGAAAGGTTTCCGGTGATGGATTCCCTGGTAAAGGGAAGCTTTCTGGGAATCACGGCTGCCACGGGGCAGGGAGATATGATAAGGAGCTGTCTGGAAGGAGTGGCCTTTTCCATCAGGCAGGGGATATAATGCATTGGGGTTCCGCCCAAAAACATATCCGTCATAGGCGGCGGAGGGCGTGTCGGCGTCTGGAATCAGATACTGGCCGATATCCTGAACCAGACCGTGTATGTATACAAAGATGGGGAAATGCTCCCGGCCCTGGCCCTGGGGGCGGCGGTGCTGCTGGCAGAAGGCAGGATACAGGGGTATTCGGAGTTTACAGATTCCCTCCAGAGCAGGGAACGCTCAGTTGCCTATAAGCCGGATCCGGAACGGGCAGCTTTCTATGACGTGCTGTATCAACGTTACCTGGATATTTATCCGGCAGTAAAGCGGTATTACCATGGCGAAAGAATGAAATAAATCACTGAAAAACTCCTTCCTGGGATGGAAACAGGAAGGAGTTTTTTGCTGTATTGCGCCTGGCAGCGCGCGTTTCTTAAGGGTGCAAGTTCCAAATCCGCCCGAAACCACCAATAGATCAGCTGGATTATTTCATCACGTATTCTTTTTTGTTCCGTCTTTTACCATCCCCTTGTCCACTGAGGGTACTCGCAGAAATTACATATATTCCATCATTAATTACATGCTGGAAGCGTATATCGCTTTATATGATATATTATAGAAAAAAGAAGGTTTCAAAAAGAAGTTATCCATGCGGGAAAAGAGCATTTAAAAGCGTTACGCAAATGGTTACCTTGAATGCCTGGGAAAGATTGGAAAATCAGGCGGAAATGCTCTGATCGTATCTGGGGTAGCAATGGCTGCAATGGGGGTGCTTATTGGTTACGGACTGATAAGATTTTCAATCGTAACACTGAGCAGAGGTAATAATGATGACATACCTACATTGATTTTTTTGGGAGTTCTTTGCCTGGTTTTTCTTGTTCCTAGTGTACCGTTGTTCCGACTAGGCCGTAAAAGGAAAGGTATGGACGTAAATGACTGGCTGCAAACATTTGCTGAAGCCAGTAACTACCCCGAATCTGTTATCCGAGAGTTTTCCTCACAAGTTCCACAACAGGATAGCATTTACTTTGACGTTAACGGACCAACAATGTCACCAGGTATTATAACAAGGGACTACATTTTTTTTGAAGGCGGACAGTTTTGCGTCATCAAAAGGAGCGATATAATCGGTGCTTATTTTATTAATCTAATTGATATATTCAACACAAAAAATAGAACAGGCTACTGCCTGCATGTTGCAATTTTTTCTAACCACAATACTTGTATTGTTACCAGGGCCTCGCAAAAGAGAGGCAAACATTTAATTGAAATGCTTACAGAAAAACACCCGGAAATAGACACCGCGGGCGGCAGAATATTATCAGGAACTTTGGAGGAGGTTCAGAGTGTGTTAATTGAACTGATAGGGGAAACAAAAAAGCAGGGGAGACTGGAAGCAAGGACCGGCAATATGGTGGTGGATTCCATGGTAAATCACGCATGGAAAACCGCGGTGGAAAACGGTATTCTATTCCATGCGGATATAGCGCCGCTGCCGGAACTGTCTATAAAAGACGCGGATTTGTGTGTATTGCTGGGAAATGCCTTTGATAATGCGCTGGTAAGAATATTAAGCCGTAAAGAAGAAAGCGGGCATGGATTTGGCCTGTACTCCATGGAGAGTCTGGGGATGCCTAACCGTGTCATGGTGTTTGCTGATGAGATCGCAATAAAATCCTTAATCAACTGCTTTGAAGGAAAACCTCCTTTATTCCCATTTGGTAAAGATCCTGCCTTATCCAAAACTTTACACATTTCGTTATAAAAAGAAATTATCTCATGAAGCTCCATTTTTGTCGCTGGTCTTATGTTCATTTTAAAACCTCCCGTATGTTGATTTTGAATTTCAAGCATGATATAGTGTTCTCAAAAGGAGGTAATCTAATGGATATCCGCGTTTTAGAATACTTTCTCATGGCAGCCAGAGAAGAAAATATTACAAAGGCAGCGCAGCTTCTCCATGTGACGCAGCCTACCCTCTCCCGCCAGCTAATGCAGTTGGAGGATGAATTGGGTGTAAAGCTGTTTGAGAGAACTAATCACAGCGTTCTGCTGACTGATGAAGGATTCTTATTCCGGCGCAGAGCACAGGACATTGTTGCCATGGCTGAAAAAGCAAAGAGCGAGGTGACGCAGAACGAAGAAACACTTTCTGGTATTATTTCTATCGGGTGTAACGAACTTCGCAGCGTTCAGGAATTAGCACAGGCAATGACGGCGTTTCAAAGCCGTTACCCCAGGGTGAAATTTGAACTGTACAGCGGATCCAATGAAGAAATACAGGAGCGCATTGAACAGGGGTCTTTGGACATTGGCTTATTTCTGGAACCGTTTAACCTTACGAAATATACAACCCTTTCCATGCAGATGAAAGAGCGTTGGGGCGCGCTCATTCATCGGGAAGCCGCCCTTGCCGCACAGGATACGATCCATCCTGGGGACCTGGTTGGAACGCTTGTCATGACGATACATGTCAATACTCCCGCACATATGGAACTGCGCCAGTGGTCGGGAGATTTTGCAAAGGATATGGATTTCTCCGCCAACTATAATGTGCTGCACAATGCGGTCATTGTTGCCCGTGAACGAAAAGGCGCTGTCATTTGTCTGGAGCAGGACTGCCACTATGACGATATGAAGTTTTTGCCGCTGGAACCGGAGCTTTCCGTTGGTTCTGCTCTTGCATGGAAGGAGGGGCGGATTGTTTCCAGAGCGGCGAAAGCCTTTCTCCAATTTTTACAGCAGCAGGAGGAAGAAGCGGAGTAAAGTGGAAGGCGGTAAAGGGGAAAGGAATGGGTGCGTATGTAGGTGTACCAAGAAAAATTGCTACCGCTCCCGTTTCAAGTAGACCATGTCAACAAGCTGTTTGCCATCTTCAAACATCGGATGGTCATAGTTATCCGTGAAAAAGTTTTTTATGCGGTGTGATTCTATGAAGCCGCACTTGTGATAAAAACGAAGTGCAGAAGGAACGTCCCCAGTTCCAACAAGTAAAGTTTTGCAGTCAGTATAATGGGAAAGCAGAAAATCAATCATTCTCTTGCCATAGCCCTTTCGTTGACAGTTAGGCATAACCGCAATGTTTTTTAGTTCATAAATACCTTCCGACTCTTTTGTAATTACGCATTCGGCCTTTACCCCATCGTTATGTAAAACAAACATTTCGCCACGTTCAAGGTACTTGTCTATCATGTCTTCCTGCTCGTCTGCTAACAAGAGCAAGCCGATATATGCCTTTTTATTGTCTGTGACTTTTTGTATATTCACAGGTGGATACCTCCATATTAATTCTTTGAGTTTGCCTTATCCGCTTGAAATACAAAGGATTGACGTCCAGCCAGCCACCCGCCCGGTCAAGAAATATGCAGGAGATGGAGCAGGTCTGGTATGATGGAGAGAGCCAGAGCTATCAGCATTGTGATGATAGCCCCTGCCCCTGTTTAAACCTGCACTTCTTCCTATTTTGAAGTCGTAACCCCTGCCATAACAGCTTCAATTGTTTCGGCTGAATCAGGGATATAGCTGGCAATTATGGAAGAAATATATTTTCCTTTGGAAATACAATAATAATCCTGAAGCATAGCTCCTCCAAGCGCAGAAACCGAAAATTTCGTAAAGGTCTGTCCCCCTATATTAACATCCTCATAATCGTTAAACTCATAGCCATAATCCTCCAAAGCCCCTAACTGCGCCTTCACAGCATCCAAATACTGTTCAGCCGACATGCTTTTTCCAAGGGCTGCAACAGAAACATTTTCATGCAGCATCTGAACGATTGAGGACTGGTCCGGCAGGATCACCATAAAATCATAGGTGGTTGTAAACTCCGCAGCTTTATACTGTGCTTCATTGGAAACCCCATTGTTGACCAGGATTTCCTGGCCGGTTCCCAGCATTTTCTTAATATCCTCTTCTGTGGAAATCGTGCAGTCCTCTGGAAAAGTAATAGCAAGGTTCAGCCAAGGGCTGGTAAATGTATGGCCATTCCAGGAGCCTGTTGAAAATTCGACTGCTTTTTTAACTTCGGCTGTTGTCTCCGTTTCCTTGGTCTCAGTTGTTGCAGGTGGCTCCGGAAATTGTTTATTCCCGGAATTGCATGCAGTCAGCCATGCGGATGCAAGTAAAGCAGCACTCAAAATGAAAACATTCTTCTTCATAATCATACCCTTCATCTTATATTTAATAATAATATTTTATCAAACGCAGATGGGAAAGGCAATAGAAGATACTTCTTTCCAACGCAGCGGCAATGGTGCGGAAAGATGAAAACGCCGCAGTATGCGCCCGGCCGAGATATGTCTATGATAGCTGGTGGTTATCCCCTTCGAGTTAAGGCTTGAATTGGGTTTTTATATCGTATGGAAGGACAGTCAGATCTTCTCCAAAGTAACTCCAGCCTTTATTCGGTTATAGGTTATGATTATAGCAAGGAGGTAAGGGGCAAGGAGGTAAGGGGTAGGGGTAGGGGTTAATTGAAAAGTTAAATGCAACATAAGCTGTTGCACTTAGAATTACATGAACAGGGAGCCATAGAGTTGCAACTGCAACTTCATGGTTCCTT
>NZ_JBEPLZ010000017.1:0-122246 GCF_040545455.1 Enterocloster citroniae
CCGACGTAAAGAGTTATGCTATCTAACATACATCAAAAAGAGGTAAGATAACACCCTCTGCAAAAAAGGTATCGTTATCTTACCTCAACAAAGTTCGTTCCAGACCATCCATCGTCGATATATTCATCTATGACATTCAGGCCATGCTCGGCGGCATATTGCCGGAGCATCATGCGTTGTGTCTGAATACTCCCGCTTTCTCCTTGCAGTTCATCGTCCCGGCTCAATCTCATATAAAGCGCCGTGTTGTAAATCGTAGTATTGTAAGGTTGTTTCACCGTTAAAAATCCTCCTTCTAAAGAAACAACCCACGCTTACAATACTTTTGCTCTATGGCAATTATATCATAAGCGTGGGCGTGTTATCAATGATGGGCTATCAGGTTGAAGCGGCTTTTTCTGCGGTATGCCGCACCACATCTACAATCAGATCACCGAGGGGCTTCCCGCCTGCGGCGAAGTGTTCGGAGATTTTTATACGGTTGTTCCCACATACAAAATACTGCGTGCCGTTCTCTGCTTGTATGACCTGCCCTGTCCGGGGTGTAAAAATATCGCTTTCGCTTTTTGCCATCCAGTGTCCTCCATATTCAGTTTTCAAGGTACAATGCCGCACAGAGGCGGCGAAAATTTCTGCTTATACTATCACCTTTCCTTTACCGTGTGCCGCTGCTGCCGTTTCAGTTCCGCTAGTATATCCGGCGGGATACGGTCAACCAGCCGCTGTAAATTGTCCAGTTCGCTTTTCAGCTTTGCCCGTTCCATCGTATCTTTCATCTTGCCTTTTTCACTGGCCTTTGCCCTTGCTTCCAACTTCTCATTCTCCGCCAACAGGTCATTGATTGTGACCTTGTACTTTTTCAACTGCCCGGAGAAGTTCTCCATCTGCGGGAACCACTTTTTCAGCATGGAGAGGGCTTCCTCTTTTTTCTTTCCGGCGTTCAGTGGGTTAATGCCGTCAAGGGCGGCTTCAATGGCTCTGGCCTGTTTGGAGAGGGAAACCGCCTGTTTGAAAAGCCGGGTGGGGATATGCTTCCGGCCTGTCTTGCTGGCACTCTCCCCACGCTCCAAGTCGGGATATTTCTCCACCATATAGGCGTGAAAATCGTCCTGCCACTTCGTCAGGTTTGCCCGGTTGCCGATAATCTCTTTAGCGCACAGGCGGTTGTCCTTTGTCAGCGGAACAAAGGTCAAATGCAGGTGGGGCGTTTTCTCGTCCATGTGTACCACCGCCGACACGATATTTTCCCGTCCTACCCGGCCAATGAGGAAGTCCGACGCCCTTTGGAAGAACGCCTGTATCTCCTTTGGGGATTTCCCCTTAAAAAACTCCGGGCTGGCGGTTATCAGCGTATCGACAAACCGTGTGCTGTCCTTGCGGGTTCGGCACCCGGCCTGCTCGATACGGCTCTGAATGAAGTGGTAATAGCGTCCCGACCGCTTGACGATATGGAAGTTGTATTTACTCCGGCTTGTGTCAATGTCGGGGTTGCTGGCGTATTGTTCTTTCTGTCTTTCGTGATGGGCTTCCAGCGGCCTTGCCGGGTTGCCCTTGTGCTTCTCAAACCGTAAAATTGCGTGTTGTGCCATTCTGCTCCTTTCCCCATTCCTTTCCTATCCGGGGTTTTCCACAGGGAAAATCCCGCAGAAAATAGCTCGGATAGGATTGGAATGGATAGAATATAAATCAATCTTTTTATCTTTGTATTTCTATATACCGTCCGGTTTTCGTACGTCTCAGGAGTGATTTCCGTACTTCATGGGTACGGTTTTCAGTCCTCCGGCGTACCAGAACGGGATTTCTTGAAGTCGGTGTTTGGAACCGCTTCATAGGATTTTGGGAAAATGCGGTTGGGTTTTCCACATCCCTGCTTCTGGATCTCCACCAGTCCGGCATATTGCAGTTCCCGCAGGGTGTTCACCGCTTTCTGCCGCCCACAGTGGAGCAGGTCAACCACCTCGCAGATAGGGTAATACAGGAAAATCCGTCCGCAGTCATCCGCCCACCCATTCTTGCGGGACAACTCTGTCCGGCGCAGGATAAAGGCGTACAGAACCTTTGCCTCGTTGGACAGGGGCTTGAATGTGGGGGCTTCAAAGAGGAAATTTGGGAGCCGGGTGAAGCTGAACGCCTTTTCCGGCTGATGGATATAGATGGTATTTGTCATAGTGCGTTTTGTGGACGGTTAGAAGCCCGTTTTCCGGGGTGGGCGATACTTTATACCACCCGCCCCGGTTTGGGGCTTGCAAAGCCTGATAAATCAAGGCTTTTTTCGCTCCTAACTGTCCACAGCAGACCTCCTTTTCCGTTCACTTTCTGTTTTCTGCCGCCTGTGAACTCTGGCGGCACAGCCGGGGCAGTATTTTGCCCGGTTGGATTTAGGAACGAACACACCGCCGCAGACCGCACAGCGTTTCAAGTCCTTATCCCGGAAAATCTCCGCTTCCAGCGTCCCGTCCAGCGGCAAGACCGCCCAGCGAAACCACTTACAGCAGACCGAGAAAGAAACCGTCTGCGGGCAGGTGCAGGTGTCCCCATCGTCAAGGACAATGCAGTTGCCGTCCTCACAGCAACAGCACTCCCGGCGTATCAGGCTGGCCGCCTGTTTCTTCTGCGCCGGTGTCATGCGGTAAAGGGAACCGTTCGGCCTGCGTTCCAGCGGCGGCAAGTCTTTATAGGGGTTATCTCTCATGCGTTCCCTCCATTTTGCTTTCCGTTGCCGTTCTCCCCGAAAAGGTTTCCTGCCCCATGCCTGCGGCGTGTTCCCAACAGGGGCCCCCACAAAGTCGTCAGACTTTGTGGGGAGAGGAGCCGCAGCGGAGCGAGTGAGCTTTCGCCCTCTGGCGGAAGCGAATGATACGCAGCTTGCGGCGACGAGGCACGCTCCCCGCAACTTCGGGACAATTGTCCCGAAGTCCGGCTCCTTGCGGTGCTTCCCCAGCCGGGGTATCCCTTTTCGGACGGTCATTCTGTTTTCAAGGTGCTGTCCATCGATGAACTACCCTAAGTCTACACCTAAATGACCGCCCGTCCCGTATATCCAAGAGGTAGGAAATCCGTCCGGAAAACTCCCTATTTCCACGCTCTCGGAATTGTGGTAGAATGGAAACAACGGAACGACAAATCGAAATTGAACGAGGTGCAGGATGAAAACAGTTACAATATGTGGAAGTATGAAATTTGAAACAGAAATGCAAAGGATAGCATTTCTGTTAGAAACAAAACATAATATGAATGTTTTACAATGTGTATATAATGTAGATAATTTGGATATTACACCTATGGAACAGGTCTCTCTTGAAAATGCGCATTATAGAAAAATCGAACTCTCCGATGCAATTTATGTTGTGGATATTCAAGGATACATTGGAAATCAAGTTTCAAAAGAAATTGCGTTTGCAAAAAGTAAAGGAAAGAAAGTCATTTTTCATTCGGCATACAGAGGAAATTAATTTCCCGTTTATTGAACAAACAAGGAGGGAGAGCATGGAGTTATCCATACAGGAACGGCTAAAAGACCTGCGTGTGGAGCGTGGGCTGACATTGGAACAACTTGCGGAGCAGACCCATCTCTCCAAGTCTGCTTTGGGCAGTTATGAGGGGGACAAGTTCAAAGACATCAGCCACTATGCCCTTATTGAGTTGGCAAAGTTTTATGAAGTGACCGTTGATTATCTGCTGGGCCGCTCCCAAACAAAAAATCACCCAAACGCCGATCTTGCAGACCTGCGTTTGAGCGACGATATGATTGAACTATTGAAAAGCGGGCGGGTGGACAATTCCCTTTTGTGTGAACTGGCGACCCACCCGGATTTTCCCCGGCTCATGGCCGACCTTGAAATCTATGTGAACGGCGTAGCGGGAAAGCAGGTGCAGAGTGCAAACGCCATTGTGGACGCTGTGAGTGCAACGATTATGAAACAGCACAATCCCGGCTTGACTGACCCGCAGTTAAGGCAGCTTATCGCCGCCCATATTGACGACGACAGCTTTTGCCGCTATGTGATACAGCAGGATATAAACAAGATAGCCCTCGACCTGCGGGAAGCCCATAAGGACGATTTTTTCAGTGTCCCGGAGGACAACCCACTGGAAGATTTCTTGCAGACCGCAGAGGAAACCACCAGCCCGGACAGCGACCCGGAGCAGGCGGCTATGGCATTTATCTGTAAGCGGCTCAAGCTGAACTATGGGAAACTGTCAGAGGAAGAAAAGAAGTGGTTGAAAAAGATTGCACAGAAATCGGATTTGCTGAAAAATCCAAAGCCGCAGCGGGGACGCAAGTAAGAGAATAATAAATCAGATTATATGGAGGTATTGGTTATGAAAAAGTGGTTACTGATAATTTCAGCGACTGTTATTTGCGTTGCTGCCGCTTTTTTATATTTCTTTAGTTTAACTCCCAAAAGAGATACCATTACCAGCAGAGAAAGCATATTGAACACCGCAATTTCAAAAGGGAATGAATGGACTATCGCAAAAGAACTGGAACTTGGCGGTTATATCGTGAGTGGAGCATACAGTACAGATAATAAATCTACACTTGCTATCTTTGAACCAACAGGAAATGGAGACTACAAATTTAGTACATCAACAAACCGAAATAGTGATGAGATTATTGTCGGTGGCGTTGCAATAAACGGAGAATGGTATGATTTAATTTGGTTTAATGGTGCTAAAACAGAGTATGCTGAAATCACTTATACAATAAATGGACAAGTGCAAGATACATTGAGATACAACACAGATGATATGGATATTATCTCAATTAAAAACCCAGAAAAAGAGTATTCCATTCATGTGGCTTACTATGACAATGATGGAAATAAATACGAATAAATTGTTTTTCATCGAGAAAATAGCAAAGCCAGCCGAGCCAGTCAACGGTCAAGATGAACGGCGCATTTCATGCGCCGCCGTTGACAGTCCCGCCCGTCTTTGCTAAAGGGTAATCAAGGCGGGAAAGCCCTAAAATGGCTTCACACCTATTTCAATAATTGGAGGAGATAAAAATGAGATCAGAAAAGGAAGTTTATGATATTGTTTTGAATTTTGCAAAAACAGACAAACGCATTCGCATGGTTACTTTGGAAGGATCTAGAACAAATACAAATATTCCGCCTGATGATTTTCAGGATTTTGATATTACTTTTTTTGTTACGGATATGGACAGCTTCACAAGTGATGATAAATGGCTAGATATATTTGGTGAAAGGTTGATTCTGCAAAAGCCGGAAGATATGGAATTATTTCCAGCTGTAGAAAAGGGATTTTCATATTTAATGCTGTTTACTGATGATGTTAAGATAGATTTAACTTTGCTGCCGCTGGAACTGATAGACGAGTATTTTACATGGGATAAACTGGTAAAGTTACTGTTGGATAAAGACAACCGTATCGTAAAGCCGCCAATACCAACGGATATAGACTACCACTTGCAGAAGCCTACTCAAAGAATGTTTGACGATTGCTGTAATGAATTTTGGAATACTACAACATATGTAGTAAAGGGCTTATGCCGCAAAGAAATTCTTTTTGCTATTGACCATATGAATGATATAGTACGAAAAGAATTGCTTCGCATGATTTCCTGGCTGATTGGTATCAAACAGGGATTTCATTTCAGTTTGGGAAAAAACTATAAATTTATGAAGCAATATGTCCCAGAGGAATTGTGGGAACGACTTATGTCCACTTATAATATGGATTCCTATCCCCATATGTGGGAATCCTTTGAACAATGTATGGCATTGTTCCGGGAGGTTTCGTCAGAAGTGGCATGCCAGTTGGATTACCAGTATCCACTATATGATGAAAAAATCAGTAATTATGTGATTCGGCAAAAGAAAAAATATGGCATTGAAGATGATAACAAATAAAATTTTTTCAATCGAAAAAATTTATTTTGATTATTCAATTTTGAAAAACTGAATACCTCAAAATCAGAAAGAGCGCGGCCAAGCACTTTGAGGGATTGGCCGCCTTGTCCACCCATCCAGCGGGGCGGCGGGCGGCGGTCAAGGCCGGGTGTAACCCCGTTCATTTCAGCCTTGACGGTTGCCCGCTGTCCTGCTACTTTTCCGGGAGTGTGGCCACAACTTCGGGACACTTTGTCCACAAGTCGGAGCGTAGGACGAGGGACGGGGGCTTTCATATACGCTCTGTCTGCTGATGAAACCAGACCTGCGCTTGCGGCTCCACGCCACGCAAGCACAGCCCTGTTTTCTTGCCGCTTCAAATCTTGCCGCTTCAAATGCCCTTGCCCTCCCCGGCGGCAACGGCATTTTCACGACAACGCCGACAGAGCGTATAACACACTACACTTTGCTTCGCAAAGTCGTGTGCCAAATGGGGGCGTTGCCCCCTTTGGAAACCCCCACAAGAAAAGGCGATATGCTACCCCTCCACGGGGCGCATACCGCCTTTTCTTGTTATCCAGCCCTCCGGCTGTATTGGTTGAGCAAAAGTCAGCGTGGGATTGGTGTGGTATCTTTATCTAAGTGAACCCCCCCTCTCCCATTTTGAGATCGTCTTGTCACTGATGTTCATGGCATCAGCCAGCTGCTTCTGAGTCCATTTCTTTTCTTTCCTCAGACCCGCAATCAGCCCCCCTACCTTGGCGCAATCCATCATGCCCACCTCCGTTTACTATAATATTGGCAACAGTTCAGGATAGCGGGAAAATGGGGCAAAAGCGGGTGATAAACTTGCTTATAAGTCCGTTTTTGCATCCATTTCCACATCGGATGTCCTGAACCGTTGCATATGTTGGAACATTTATTTCCAAACCCTCTATGGAACAATTCCCAAGCCCTCTATAGAATACCCCCATACGCGCCGGATTACAATCAACGCTCCGTAGAGTCAGCGCTGGACAACCGAAAAATATTTTTACATTGTGTTGTTTCAACAACATACATGTTGTTTTGATTATATTATACTAAAGCCAACACAATAAAAACCTTGGGAAATCAAAAGGAGGATCCATCATTATGGAAAACAAAATGTTCTGTTACCAATGTCAGGAAACCGCAGGATGCACCGGATGTACCCGGGTGGGGGTCTGCGGCAAGAAGCCGGATGTGGCCGCCATGCAGGATCTGCTGGTCTATGTGACCAAGGGCCTGTCCGCTGTCACCACCGCGCTGAGAAAGGAAGGCGCTGAGGTCCGTCCTGAGATCAACCACCTGATCACATTAAACCTGTTTACCACCATTACCAATGCCAATTTTGACAAAGAGGCCATTGTCAGCCGTATCCGCGCAACCCTGGATACCAAGAAGGAACTGCTTTTACTGGTAAAAGACATGGATCAGCTTCCCGATGCAGCCCTCTGGTCAGGGGACGATTCTGCATTTGAGCCAAAGGCAGCCACGGTGGGCGTGCTCTCCACGGAAAATGAAGACATCCGCTCCCTGCGGGAACTCATCACCTACGGGCTTAAGGGACTGTCCGCCTACTCCAAACACGCCAATGTCCTTTTAGAGGAGGATGTCCAGGTGGATGCGTTCCTGCAGCGCGCCCTGGCCTCAACGCTGGATGACACCCTTACCGCTGATGACTTGGTAGCCCTGACTCTGGAGACCGGCCGGTACGGCGTGTCCGGCATGGCCCTGCTGGACAAGGCAAATACACAGGCCTTTGGAAATCCTGAGATCACCAAAGTCAATATCGGTGTGGGAACACGCCCCGGAATCCTGGTTTCCGGCCATGACCTGCGGGACCTGGAAATGCTTCTTGAGCAGACACAGGGAACCGGCGTGGATGTATATACCCATTCGGAAATGCTGCCCGCCCACTACTATCCGGCTTTTAAGAAATATCCCAACTTTGTGGGCAACTATGGCAATGCCTGGTGGAAACAGAAGGAGGAATTTGAGTCCTTTAACGGCCCCATCCTTATGACCACCAACTGCATCGTCCCCCCAAAGGACAGCTATAAGGACCGCCTTTACACCACCGGTGCGGCCGGATTCCCGGGCTGCAGGCACATTCCCGGCTCCATTGGGGAGGAAAAGGACTTTTCTGAGATCATCCGGCACGCAAAGCAGTGCGCGGCTCCCGCAGAGATTGAGACAGGCGAGATCATCGGCGGCTTTGCCCATAACCAGGTGCTGGCCCTGGCCGACCAGGTTGTGGCAGCTGTAAAATCAGGCGCCATTAAAAAATTCGTGGTCATGGCAGGATGTGACGGCCGGGCAGGAAGCCGCAGCTATTACACAGACTTTGCAAAGGCCCTGCCAAAGGACACGGTTATCCTCACCGCAGGCTGCGCCAAGTATAAATACAACAAACTGGATCTGGGCGACATTGGGGGAATCCCCCGCGTGCTGGACGCCGGACAGTGCAACGACTCCTATTCCCTGGCAGTGATCGCCCTTAAATTAAAGGAAGTATTCGGCCTGGAGGATATCAACGACCTGCCCATTATCTATAACATTGCATGGTATGAGCAAAAAGCTGTCATCGTACTCCTTGCCCTGTTATACCTGGGAGTTAAGAACATCCATTTAGGCCCCACACTGCCTGCTTTCTTAAGCCCCAATGTGGCTAAGGTGCTGGTGGATAACTTCGGCATCTCAGGCATCGGCACCGTGGATGAGGATATGAAGCTGTTCTTTGGGGAATAAATTCCTTATGCCCCACAAACTGATCCATCCATAAGAAAAGGGCGCTGCACTCAAATTCAGTTGATCCCACCCCATATCCCGTCTCCCGTTCCGGCGTCAGGACATGAAAATACCGGCGTCATCAACGCCGGTATGGGATTTCTTAAAATTGTTGCTATCTGCTGGTATGCCTGCAGATCACCTCTGATAACGCCCTGCTTGTGCTTGGCGCCATGCTTTTTCTATTTTCCACACCATTATAATACCACAAAAACGGCCTAAATACAAGACTTGTAATGGTCTCCCACCCGCCGTATAATGGGTGTCCACAAGAAGGAGGACACATATGGAAGAAGAAAAAGATTTCTATGAAATGCTGTGGCAGGGAAAGCAGTCCCAGGAGCTGGCAAGGCTGGCAGCATGCAACGAGGACACGGCCCGCTTTGGACTGTCCCTGTCCCAGGAAGAAGCCCTGGAGCTGGCAGCGTGCAGGAATGAAAGCCTGAGGAAGTGGAGACGCGTGGAATTTGGAAAAGGGATCCTGGAAACCCTCATATGGACATTCTGTGACTCCCCCTATCTGGAACAGGACAACTATATGGAAATGCTGGCCCGGCTCCAGGATATTTTCTATGAGTTCAAGGACAGCACCGCTGACCGCGTAACAGACCGGGAGCTTTTGAATTTTATGAGGGAGCAGTTTGACGAAGTATGCTTCGGAGACGCAGACTATCTGGAAGATACCTGCCTGGACCGTTTTGCAGCAGGTGTACGGGCCGGATATTCCGGATACCAGCAAAGCGAGGGCCGCGGAGTATACGAACAGTTCAGCGGCGAAGCCAGGTGGGATAAAGGCTTGTATCTCCAGGCCCTAAAAGACCTGTGCTGGCGTTAATCCCCCATTCCCGGCTATGAAGGAGGTTATCAATGGAATATCACATCGAACGTCTGCTGCCCATTGTGGCAGAACTGTCAGTCCGCTACACGTCCGGGGAGAGCTGCTCTGTCTCCTACGAGGCAGCCCAGGCCCTGATGGAGGCTGTTATTTACTGTATCCGTGAGTGCGTAACAGATACAGAACACGGAATCAGCGCCGGGCGCATGCCCCATGAGAGGGAGCTCTATGACCGGGGTGCACATCTCGTGATCCAAAAGACCCTGCAGGCCAAGGAAATCTATGAATCCATCCTTCCATGTTTTCATGATTACGGCTGCGCGAACTACAGGGATACCATATTAAAGGGAATGCCTGAATTCTTTGTCCGGTATGATCCCGTCTTTTTCCCGGGAAACCATTTGCTGACACTGGATTATCCGCTGCTTAACAAAACTGCCTGTCTGGATGGTTCCGCCTGCCAGGACCTGCTTCCCCAGCAAAATGGCCCCAGACCCCTAAGCCCCCTAAGAGGCATTGATCTGATTTTTAAATACCTGAAATCCATTGCCATGGAGGTGCATTTCCTGAACCGCTTCCATCCTGACACCATATGCAGGCTAATGGAACGGGTATCGCCGGATTACAGGGAGCTTTACCTTGACAATCTGTGTGAGCCGGTCCTTCTCTGTACGGTGAGCCGCCTGCTGGCAGCGGAGGCAGCCGGGTCGGATTTTTCCGCCCTAAGGGCTTTGGATATACCTCTGCTGACCGTTGAAGAATGCAACCTGCTGCGGACCCGCTTCCTATCTTCTTGCGTGGAAGAGATCTGCACATGCATAAAACCCGCGATCCGCGCAGCAGTCAGCCGGATTCCGGGAGCCGGTCCATATTTTGAACAGGCTGCTTCCGATTATGCTGTGCGGATACGCTTTGGAATTGATTCCGACTGTCTGGAAACAGTGCTCTACGCTTCAAACCAGACCCAATCATTTTCCTAACCCATTTTCCGATTCATTTCCCCAATCCGTTTCTCCAAACACATACGTTCTGATCGCCCAGGCCACCCCATCCTCCTCATTGGAGAGGGTGCGGTACCGGGCCGCTTCCAGGATGCACGGCATGGAGTTGGACATGGCAACGGTCCAGCCAAAGTCCTGGGTAAACATGGACAGGTCGTTGTCGCTGTCCCCCAGGACCATCACGTCCTCCAGCGGGATCTGCTTTCGCCCGGCATAATACTTAAGGGCCAGTCCCTTTTGGGCATTTTTTCCAGTGACCTCGATATTGGTGGGAAAGGAGGAGGCCACTGCCAGCTCCGCATAGGCCTGGAATTCATCTTTTATCTCCATCACGGTTTCCTCCGCCAGGTCATCGGCACATATTTTATAGACCGACACCTGGGAAGGGATCTCCGAGGAATGCCTGATAAAGGTGATGGAGTCCATCCGCTCCTCAACCCGTTCCCGAAGCAAAGGCGGCAGCCGGCCGGGATCCGCTATGCCGCCGTTCCAATGCCTGCACAGTTCGTCCAGCACCGCCTCCCTTTTTGAAGTGCTGTACCATCCGCCGGACGTCATGAATTTCATGGTTGCCCCCCGGCTTAGAAGCACTGCCTCGGCATCGGCCACATCCTGCCGCGCCATGGGTATTTCCAGCAGCCGTTTTCCTTCCCTGTCATAGACGGCAGCGCCGCTGAGGCAGATAAACCCACACTTGATCCCCTTGCTTTCCAGCAGGGCTTTGGCTCCGCCATAATCGCGGCCGCTGCATATTATAAACTCCACTCCATACTCATCCAGAGCCTGAATGGCCCTGATATTGGCCTCTGAAACATCAGAATGCCGATCCAGGAGCGTGCCATCCATATCGGACGCAATTAAACGTATTCCCACAAAGTTCCTCCTTCATCATCCCTGCCCCATATGTATTGGGGTGTTTTCTTTCTGTCCAGCTGCCTATAACAGCTTTTGATACAGTTCAAACCGATCCAGGCCGTATTTGCCGTATCCCAGATCCACTGTATCAATATACTGAAAGCCATACTTTCTGTACAGCCTGATCGCCGGCAGATTCTTTTCATATACATCCAGGCGTACGGCCTTTGCCCCCTCGGCTTCTGCGTGGCTTATGATAAAATCCATCAGCTGCATTCCCACCCCTTTGTTCAGATAATCCGGGTGGACCGCTAGGGTGTACACCACCAATATGTCCCGGTAATCCAGGTCCGTATGCCAGTCCGCCTTCTCATATCCCGGCTCAGGCTCACGGCGCAGGATCACAGTCCCCGCAATAGGCCCCGGTTCCCGGTTCCCGCACTCCCTGGCCACATACAGGCACCCTTCCCCGATCCCGCTCTCAGCAGTGTCCCGGGCCGGATAGATACCGCTGATCCATCCGGGATAATTAATATGTTTTCCCAAATGCTCATGTAACCTGCCATACAGCTGTTCCAGCTCGTCCGTATCAGCCGCTGTTCCCTTTTCGATCACCGTTGTCATATGCTGCTCCTCCGTTTACCCCAATGGGAAATTCACCTTTCCCCTCTCTTCATTATAAACAGTTTTTTACTTTGGCACAATCGTATTTTAGGATTGGTTCCTTCTGTACATCTCCTCCCTTTCCGTTTGTGTCAGCGCCCTCTCCACCAGGGCCGCTATGGCAAACACCGCCAGAAGATTCATTAAAAAGCGGCAAAGGGAAAACGCAGCTCCCAGGGAAGATATCTCAAACAGCAAAAGAGGGATCCGTACGCTTGCGCTGGAACACAGGAAAATGAGTACATTGGATATCCTGCCCCCCTTTTTCAGGAGCATGCCGGCAATGGGCAGCAGTGCGTAAATAGGCACCGCAGTTACAATCCCAATCAGCAGTGAGATGGCCATACCCCTAAGCCCGGAATCCGTTCCCATGATCTGCATCATTTTTTCTTTCTCCACCCACACGTCCATCAGGCCTACGCACAGAAAAACAGGGATCAGATTCCACAGAAACTGAACCGTCCCCTTTCCCGTATACACAAGCACATCCTTGGCTCCATCCGGCCGGATCACAATCAATACAGCGATCAGGGCCGCTGCCAGCCCCCATATCCTCTTGTTCTTCATGCCAGGATCACCCCCAATGCCCAGGATGTGATAAATGCGGACACAAAGAAAAAAAGGTTGCGCAAAATAGAAGCCTTCACTCCCAGATACCGTATCTCCAGTGGAAGCGTGGCAATTCCCACCGTGGTGAGCGTGGAGATAAACACTGCCATCTGGGGAATACCAGCCCCGCTTTCAAGGAGCCGGGAGACCATAGGAAACACTGCCAGCACCGGTACCAGGGCAACTGCTCCGGTCAAGGCTGACAGGACCATTCCCCTGAAACCGGACCCGGTTCCGATCACGTCCCGGATCATCCCCGGTGTCACGGCTGTAAATAGAATGCCCGTGATCAAAAGGATGGTGAGAAAATGGGGCAGCACTCCCAGAAACATGCGAAACCCCTTTTTTACTGCCTGATTTGTCTTTTCCCGGTCCTTACGGAAGGATACGGCCAGACAGGCTGCGGCCGCTCCATATAAAAGCCCTGTAAATGTCAGATTCATTGATCTACCTCCTGTTATTTCCTGTTTTGCCCATTATAATTTAAAACCATTAAAAAGTACGTTGCACAGGCAACCAAAGAGGCAAATCACCCTATTGCTTTTATTCCGTTTATTAGATATAATATGATCAAGGTAGATTTTCATATTGTTTGCTAAAGGGATCTATCCATTATTTTTACACCGACAAAGGAGAACAATTCAAATATGGTACTTCAGAATAATACATCGATTAACAGTGATCCCAGCAGGTCTGCTGCAGCTCCCACCAACAAATCCAACAAAATAATGGCCGGTACGGACAGCAGTATCATCAAGTGCATATTGGATGAAGATCTGACCATTCTGGTGGCAAACGCGTCCTTTTATAAGGAGATCGGCTATACCAAGGAGGATTTTCTTTCCAATTTTATGGGTCTGCGCCAGTATTTAGGCCAACACACCAAGGAATTTGACAAATTAAGGCTTGCGCTGACAGAGGCCGCGGCCAATGGAAGCAAGCATCTTGTCACAGCCTGCCTTCTGCCAGCAAAGGATGGAAGACTTTTATGGTTCCGTCTGAACATTATGTTAACCGGCGCCACAGCCAACAGCCGTCCCATGTTCTCCGCATCCCTGTCCGACATCACCGAACAGACGGATGCAGCCGAACCAAGGATGCAGTACCTCCACTGGATGATGGATGAGTATTCACGGGCTGTATGCTCCGCCTATTGACACCGGGCATCTTCCCTGTCTCCTGCTAAAGCATGGATTTCTTACCATGTTTTTTCAGCAACTATAAATACTCATGAAAGGAAGACGTCCCATGTCCAATTCCAACAGCAGGGAACGGACCATTTATCGGAGCCTGGCAGGAAAAATACAGCTGGGCTTTTATGATAATGAAACCCGCTTTCCCTCTGCCAAGGAAATCGCCAGCCAGTATCAGGTATCCTACTGTCCTGCCCAAAGGGCCCTTAAGATGCTTGAACAGGGTGGCCTTATTAAGCTTTGCCGCGGAAAATCCACTGCGATCCTTGACAAACCATACAGGGATTACCTGGAAAGCCCTGTTTTCAAACAACGTGCCCATTCCCTCTTAGATGTGATACGGACCCTGAATTTAATCCTGCCGGACCTCTGTTTATACGGCATGATCCACGGTGACAGCCGCCACCTGTCCGTACAGCCGGGTGACAGAAAGGCTCTCAGCATCCCCGGCAGATATCTCTACCAGCAGTTTGAAAATTCCTTTCTGGCCCTTGGAAGCCGGACCGCCCTCAGTCTCTATTATGACATCAGCTCATTTGCCGAAAGCGCCCTGCTGGATATCCTTTACTCCAAGCTGGGAAGTTCCAAAGCAGATGACCTGATGACGGATGTATCAGCGGAATACGATTACTGCGTCCGGAACAGCAGAGCGCTTCCCCCTGTCCGGATCAGGCAGCGCCTGGAGCATTTAAGCGGTATCTTTTATGGAATCATAGAATCTTACCTGCTGGAAGTCCCCGGTATCACGGCACCGGGTCAGAGGGAGGTCTTTTCCTGGGCGCCCCGCAAGGGACGCACACGGTACTGCGATACCCTGGCGATCAACATTGTATGTAAAATCAATCAGGGTGTTTATCCTGTTGGAACGCTTTTGCCAAGCGGGTCAGCGCTGGCAGATATCTACCATGTATCTGAGATCACCATGCGCAGGACCATCCATCTGCTGAACCAGCTGGGAGTGGTCAAGACCTTGAACGGAATCGGCACGCGGGTCATTTCCGCCAGCGGGCCTGAGCTCCTCTATAAGATCAGGGAACTGATGATGGAAGATCATCTCAGGGGTTTTCTGGAAGCCCTTCAACTGCTGGCAGTGACCTGCGAGCCTGTTATCATGCATTCATTTCCCTATTTTTCACAGGAGGCTGTGGACAGCATTGCTATGGCTGCCTCTGTACCGGATACAAAGGAGTCCACTACAGCTGTGCTCAACGCCGTGATGCAGGCAGTGATCCGTTTCTGTCCCCTTATGACCATACGGGACATCTACCGCAAGATCACACTGTTTTTGTCAGAGGGAAATGTCCTGCGCCCGGAAGTAACAGGTCCCGGGCCGGTCAGCGGATGGAACATGATCTCCCACAGGATACAGGAAAGCTGTGCTGCAAAAGACAGCGCATTGCTGGCAGGGACATTCCGGCTTTTGTCTGAGAGAGCCTTTCTGTCAACCAAACATGCACTTCTTGAATTAGGGATCAGTCAGGCAGAGGAGGTGGCCGGTGAGACTTTCCTGATTTCCGGTTAAGATCCGAAAAACCGCGGATACTATTCCCAAACGATCAGGAAAAGAGAGGAAGCAATATGCCCAATCATCTGTACAGCGAAAAATCCCCTTATCTGCTGCAGCACAGCGAAAATCCTGTGGACTGGTATCCCTGGTCCGACCAGGCGTTTCTCAAGGCGCAATCAGAAGGAAAACCGGTGTTTTTAAGCATCGGATACTCCACATGCCACTGGTGCCATGTGATGGCACACGAATCCTTTGAAGACAAAGAAATCGCCCGGATCCTAAATACCCATTTTGTGCCTGTGAAAGTGGACCGGGAGGAACGCCCGGAGATTGACATGGTATATATGTCGGTCTGCCAGGCCATGACAGGCCGGGGGGGATGGCCCCTTACCATCATCATGACGCCGGATAAAAAACCGTTTTTCGCAGGAACTTACCTGCCGCCCAGGTCCAGGTATGGGATGACTGGGCTGACGGAACTCCTTGAAAAGGTGTCCGGGCTTTGGGAGACAGACCGGGAACAGCTGCTTCAGATGAGCCGGCAGGTCATGTCCCTGATCCACGGCAGGGAAGGGAATGGGGCGGATGGGATGGGAACGGCCGGAGATGGGATGGATGGCACGGGAACGGCCAGGGATAGAACGGAAGATTCTGTATCATGGGAACTGGCTCATGAAGGATTTAAGGAGCTCAGCGCCATGTTTGACAAAAAACACGGCGGTTTTGGCCGGGCTCCCAAATTCCCTGCTCCCCATAACCTTCTGTTCCTAATGATGTACTACGCTGCGCGGGATGAGGATCATGCCATGGACATGGCGGAACAAACGCTGACAGCCATGGCCCGGGGCGGGATCCACGATCAGATCGGCGGAGGCTTCTCCCGTTATTCCACGGATGAAGCCTGGCTGGTTCCCCATTTTGAAAAAATGCTGTATGACAATGCCCTGCTGGCCCTGGCTTACCTGGAAGGATACCGGCTCACGGACAATCCCTATTACAGGCAGATCGCGGAAAGGATCCTGCTCTACGTGGAACGGGAATTAAGTGACAGTGACGGAGGATTCTACTGTGGTCAGGACGCTGACAGCGAGGGGGTGGAAGGAAAGTTTTATGTATTTTCAAAAGATGAGATCAGACAGATTCTGGATACCCCCCGGGAATATGATGATTTCTGCCAGTGGTTCGGCATTACGGAAAAGGGGAACTTTGAGGGGAAGAACATTCCCAATCTCCTTCACAACCCCGGCTATAAAGATACCTTCCCTTTCATGGGTCCGATCTGCAAAAAGGTATATGATCACCGTATCAAACGGATGGCTCTTCACAGGGATGATAAGATTTTGACTTCCTGGAATTCAATGATGATCACGGCTTATGCAAAAGCCGGTCTGCTGCTGGATCAAAAGGCCTATGAGAAAAAGGCCCGAAATGCTCAGATGTTTGTGGAACAGCATCTGGTGGATGAAAACCACAGAATGTTTGTGAGATACCGGGACGGCGAACGCGCCTTTCCGGGCAATCTTGACGATTATGCCTACTACTGCCTGGGGCTGCTGGCACTGTATGAGGCCACACTGGAGGTGGATTACCTGGAACTGGCCCTTAAAAGGGCGGCGCAGATGGCGGACCTGTTCTGGGACAGCCGGCAGGGAGGCTTTTACTTTTACGGCAGGGATGTCCAGGAACTGATCCACCGGCCAAAGGAGATCTATGACGGAGCTGTTCCCTCCGGAAATTCAGCCGCCGCCCATGTGCTTCTTGCACTGGCCTCCCTCACGGCAGAACCAAGATGGCAGGAGTTTGCAGACCGGCAGCTGGCATTTCTTGCAGCCGGTGCAAAGGGGTATCCCTCGGCCCACTGTTTCTCTCTCATGGCGTTTATGAAAGCCCTCTCCATATCCCGGGAGCTGGTGTGTGTATCGGCAGACAACAAGGCGCCGGATGAGCTTTTTGATTATATGAGGAGGCAGAAAAAAACGCCTATCTCCATTCTGTTTAAGTGCCCCGGGAATGAGGATCGCCTGTCCCGGATCGCTCCGTTTACAAACGCTTATCCCATTCCCGGGCAGGGAGTTCTTTACTATCTGTGTGAGAACCACACATGCGGCGTTCCCGCATCCACCCTGCCCGTATCATAATGCGCGGCGCCTGTCTCTGCCCGTATCATATTGCGCGGCCCGTCCCTGCCCGTATCATATTGCGCGGCCCGTCCGGCTCAGGCTTCCAGGCAGCGCCTCTTTCTTCTCCGGGCCAAAAGGTCCAGGAATCTCTCTGTTGAAGTATTGGCCACCAGTTCCTCCGGGAAATCCACCTCCCGGAGCACCTGGGGCGCCTGGTCAAACAGGCCCACCGCACCCGCATAGTGGGCGTCCGTACCCATGGAAACAGGGACCTGGTACTGTTTGCACAGCTTAAGCATGGTCTTCATATTCTCCCTGGTATTCAGACGGTAAAATGCTGTCTTTACAGAGGAGTTGTTGATCTCCAGCAATACCCCCTGCTCCTTTGCCTTTTTTACAAGACGTTCAAAATCCACCGGGATGTATCCGTCCTCCGGATGCCCGATGATATCCACATATGGATTTTCCATGGCCTTTAAATAGGCCTGTGTGTTTTCCTCCATGGTCCCGGCTTTTGTGCAGGCAGTGTGGAAGCTGGCAATACACAGGTCCTGCCGCTTAAGGATCTCCTCATCCAGATCCACATTTCCCTCAAAGTCCAGTATGTTCAGCTCCACCCCATAAAGCATACGGACACCGTACATTTCCCCGGGCAGCACATGATAGTTCATAAAATGCAGCTTATGGCTGGAATCCGCCAGGGCCGGGCCGTGGTCCGTGATGGCCAAAAGCTCCAGTTTCCTGTCCGCCGCCGCCCTGGCCATCTCCGCCACTGTGGAGTAGGCGTGGGCGCTGGCAATGGTGTGGGTGTGGGTATCTAAAACCAATCTCATGTTTAATTACCTCCTAAAAAAACTGCACCCTGAAGTTTCCTTAAAACGTCAGAGTGCCCAGTATACGGCCATTTGCAAAGGTCTCGCTTCTGCTCATCCTGACCATACCCTCTTCTATCCTGTAACTATTATAACCGTACTTTTCCTGGAACCGCACCTTCCCGCCTCCCACGTTATCCCCGCAAAAGGACAGGCTGTCCGCAATGTGGCAGGGACGTCCCGCGGCCAGGCCCGCGTAGTGGTGATGGGTATGGCCGCATAGGATCAGGAAGATCCCGCTGTCCCCGATCAGTTCCAACAGTCTGCCGCTTTCCGGCAGGGGCGGGATCTGCCCCTGTTCGCACAGCAGATGGTGGTGGGTTACCAGGATGGCCGGGTGGTTTCCCACTTCCTTTAAGGCAGTCCTGAGCCAGTTGAGCCGTTCCTCGTCCAACCTTCCGTCCGGAACCCCCTGAGCCGAGGTGTCAAAGGAGATCACAGCAGTCCCATCCACCCACTCCACCTGGTGATAGGGCCGGCTGTCACAGGAACCTGCAGTTCTTTCTCCGTCCGTCCCCTCCTTTAACCACCCTTCCCTGAAGCTTTGTTTGTTATCATGGTTACCCAATGTCACCACCAGGGGAACATCCCCGATCCGCTCCCTGATATGGTGTTTCAGGCTTCTGTAATCCTCTGCGTTCCCATCTTCCGTCAAATCGCCGGTGACAACCACCAGATCTACCGTCTCCCGGTCCCCTGCCACCCGGTCCAGGCATTCATCCAGGAAAACCGTGGGGTTCTGCATGGCGGACAGCATGTTCTGATATCCATCTCCATTGGCGTTCCTGAACCCTTTTCCAAATTCTCTCCTGTAATGAATGTCTGACAGATGTAAAATATACATTTCCTATATCCTTTCCTTTTTCTGTCTCAGCCCCTATTTCAGCTTTTTGCGAATGTAACCTGCCAGGCTGTCAATGGCAAATACCGCCACGATCACACCGATCAGGATCACGCTCACCTTATCCCAGTTTCTGGCCTGGATGGCAAATACCAGAGGCGCTCCAATACCGCCCGCTCCTACCAGTCCCAAGGTGGTGGCGCTTCTCACCGCGATCTCAAAATGGTTCAGTGAAAGGGAGCTGTATATGGGCATAAGCTGTGGGATCCTTGCAAAAAACATGGTCTGCCAGAACCCGGCGCCAACGGCCGTCATGGCCTCCACCGGGCTCTCCTCCATGGCCTCCATTTCCTCGGTATACAATTTGCCCAGCATACCGATCTGATGGACGCCAATGGCCAGCACGCCTGCAAAGGGCCCTGGTCCTACCATCTTAACAAAAATAATGGCATAAACCAGCTCCGGGAATGCCCGCAGCACATTACAGACAAATTTCCCTGCCTTGGCCACCCAGGGATAGGAACGCCACAGGTTGGATGAGCTTAAAAGCGTAATGGGAAGGGCCAGGATCGTTGCAATGGCTGTTCCCAAACATGCGATCCCCAGTGTGAGAAGCAGAAGGCTGATCAGATCCTCCCCGCTTCCGTCATAGATATATCCCCAGGCCGGCTTTGCCAGTCCCCGGAACACATCCCCTGCCATGGATGGTGAAAAATACGCCAGGCCTGAATAATCAATCCCTGCAGCGGAGTAGACCAGAACCGCCAGCACCACGGCTGCGATCACCCATTGTTTCCTTGTTCTCTTATCCGTCATCATGCCAGCCTCCTTCTGATCGCCTCGCTGAGGCCGTCCACGGCCGCCACCACCACAAGGATCAGGAGAATGATGATGGACACCCTGTCGTACTGGAGCAGGGCCAGGGATGAATTAAGGATGATCCCAATTCCTCCCGCGCCCACATAACCCAATACCGCGGAGGCACGCACATTTACCTCCAGGGCATAGAAGGTATACCCGGCCACCTGGCTCATGATCTGGGGTGCCACGGACCAGAACGCAACCTGCACCTTGTTGGCCCCCACTGACACGGCAGCCTCAATAGGCCCCTCATCTATGGCTTCTATGGCCTCATACACAAGCTGGGAAACCAGACCAAAGGTAAACACGGCAATGGTCATAACGCCTGTAAACTCCCCGATCCCCACAATAGCAACCATCAGGGCTGCCAACAGCAAATTGGGTATGGTGCGTATAATGTCCAAGAAAAACCGGATCGCTGATGTAACCACACGGTTTCCCGTCACCACGGTGGTGCCTAAAAATGCCACCGGCACTGCAAACACCACCCCCAGGGCAGTTCCCACCACCGACATCTGGAGGGTGGAGATCATGGGACCGATCAGCTTGGGAATATAGGAAAAGTCAGGTTTCAGAAAGCGGGACAGGAAGCCGGACATCTGCTCCAGGTTTCCGAACACATCCAGGATATCCGCCTCTGTGACCCCAGCGCTTGCCGCAACACACAGGCCGATCACAAGCACAATGAACAGATGCTTATACCAGTTGAAATGGATGGTATCTTTAAGCTTCATCGGCAGCCCCTTCCTTTTCACTTCCAATATCCTTTCCGTAAATCCGTTTCAATTCTTCTGAAGTGAGTTCTGCCGGGGTCCCGTCAAAAATAACCCTGCCCGCCTGGAACCCCAGGATCCTGCCTGCAAACTCCTTTGCCAGCTCCACGGAATGGATGTTGATGATCACTGTCTTTTTCATATTCCGGTTGATCTGTCTCAGGTCTTCCAGGATCTTTCTTGTGGTCACCGGATCCAGGGATGCCACCGGCTCATCCGCAAGGATGATATCCGCCTGCTGCACCAGGGTCCTGGCAATGGATACACGCTGCTGCTGCCCGCCGGAAAGCTCATCACTCCTGGAGTGGAGCTTGTCTAAAAGCCCCACCTTTTCCAGTGCCTCACTGGCCAGCCTGTAATCTTCTTTGGAAAATATTCCCAGAATGCTCTTCCAGGTTGGATAATATCCCAGCCGCCCTGAAAGGACATTCTTTTGCACCGTGCTCCTCTTTACCAGATTAAATGTCTGGGAGATCATGCCGATATGACGCCGGATGACCCTTAGCTGTTTTTTCCCTGCCCTGGTTACCGAGACATCGTTGATACGTATATCCCCTTCCGTAATATCATGCAGACGGTTGATGGAACGCAGGAATGTACTTTTCCCAGCGCCGCTGAGGCCGATCACCGCCACCAGCTCGCCATCTCCAATGGACAGGTCCACCTGGTCCAGCCCCTTTACGCCGTTGCTGTATATTTTGGAAACATGTTCAAATATAATCATAACGCGTCCCTTTCCATCCAACCTTACTCAGCTGCTTTTGCCGTATAGTCCTTTACCGTATCATACACAGAGTCATTTGCTTCCTCATATCCCTTGTGGTTCCATAAGGACATGGCCTCCTGGCCTGCTTCATCATCTTTCATGTTCAGGAACACTTCCTTGACCTTTTCCTTTAATTCCGGCTCCATATCTGTCTGGACCGCAATGGCGTCATTGGGAATGTCCCCTTCCGTGAGGTAGAGGACCCTTAAGTCCTTCAGCAGGTCATGATCTGAAAACTTGGACGCAAACACGTTCCTGGCGCCCTCAAAGACAAAGCACGCATCCTGCTGCCCGCTTAAGACAGCGGTCATCTCACTTGGGATATCATTGACCGTGGTGAGGGTGCAGTCCTTGGTTGGGTCAATTCCCAGATCCTTCATCTCCGCAACCGGATAAATATAACCGCTGGCCGAATTGGGGCTTAATGTGGCGATTCTTTTGCCCTTTAGATCCTCCAGTGTCTGAAGGTCACTGTCTGCCTTTACCAGCACCTCTCCCTTAAAGGTTCCGCTGAGCTTTCCCTCCTCAGGAAGGCCTGTCTCATGGCTGTAAGCTCCCAGCTGTGAGGTCAGGATCGCCTGCGCCGCTTTCTGATCCCTGGCCTGCACATAGGCGGCCGGAGGCATGATCCCGATATCCACCTTTCCTGAAGCCATGGCTTCCACAATGGTGGAATAATCAGTGGCCAGTGTTACATTTACTTTACATCCCAGCTTTTCAGACAGGTATTCTGCAAAGGGTTTTGCCTTTGCCTCCATGGAACCGTCATTATTGGTGGGTACAAACTGAACATTTAACTCCTTTGCCCCGGCAGATGCCTCTTTTTTACCGCCGCATCCGGCCAGCGCCAGCAGGCTTAACCCCAATGCTAATGTACAGACCACAACTTTCTTTTTCATGTCCCTGTTTCTCCTTTCGATGATACCGCTGTTTTCTTTGTCTGTTACCACTCCCAGCGCACAGGGGAACACACGGTTGTGCACTGAGGGCATATGAATCATAAAAAGTATACCAGACTGATTTCCCATTGCAAAATGACCTATGTCACATTTTGTATAATGTTTACTTACATTTTACGCCAATTTTCCAAAAAACCGCCTCCCGCTCTTGCGGCAGACCGAAACCTTGACTATAATGGGAGAGGAAAGGCCATCAGGCGGCAGAGGGAGGACTGACATGAGACGGGAGTATGATGAAGAAAAACTGCATTCTTATATCCGGGACAACCATCTTGAAAACTATATGTCCGCTGATATTTTTACCATCTCAGAACTGCTCCTGTTTGATAAAAATGATTATCTTGTGCAGGCCGGATATCCCGCCGACTACCTGTGTTTCCTTGTAAACGGAGAGGTCATCATCTCCTCCTGCTCCACCAATGACAAGAGTACCTGCATCAGCTACTGCCGTCAGTTTACCATTATCGGCGAAGCCGCCTCCCTGTGGCAGATGGCGCCCTGCCGCAGCGTCAAAGCCCTGACCCGGTGCACCTGTATCGGCATCAACCTGACCAAACACCGCCAGATTCTGTTAAACGATCTTTTGTTCCTGCAGAATATATGCCAGATCCTTACCTGCAAGCTGAACTCTGAGAACGAACTGTCCCAGACCTTGTCGGAACCGCTGGAGGTACGGCTCTCCCGTTTTGTCCTTACCTATTCCGTCAACCAGATCTTTACATTTCAGCTGACCAACTGCGCGGATATCCTTAACACCAGCTACCGCCACTTGCTGCGGATGTTAAAATGCTTCTGCGCCATGGGCGTCCTGGAAAAAGCCAGAAACTGTTATGTGATCGTGGACAGGAAACGGCTGGAGGAGATCGCAAACGGAACCCTTGTGATCGGAAATCCCCAGGGAGGGGAACCGGTCTCCTAAAGCGCGGCGGTATAATACCCATATAAAAAATGCCCTAAAACCTCAGAATCTTATATTCTTACGGTTTTAGGGCATTATCTTTGTTTTCTAATTCACTACTTCGCGTAGTCGGTAACCCGGCTCTCACGTATTACATTGACTTTAATCTGTCCCGGATACTCAAGCTCGTCCTCAATTCGCTTCGAAACATCTCTTGCCAGCAATATCATATCGTCATCGCTGATCTGCTCCGGAACAACCATGATACGAACCTCACGGCCTGCCTGAATAGCAAAAGACTTGTCCACTCCCTTAAAGGAGTTGGTGATATCTTCTAATTGTTTTAATCTGTTTGTATATGTCTCCAATGTCTCACGTCTTGCACCAGGTCTAGCAGCAGATATGGTATCAGCTGCCTGAACAATGCAGGAGATGAGGTTGGTGGGTTCAACATCGCCATGATGGGATTCCACTGCGTTCAGCACGGTTGCGGACTCTTTGTACTTCTTACAAAGATCTGCTCCCAGCTGTACATGTGTACCTTCCATATCATGGTCAACGGATTTACCGATGTCATGTAATAAACCGGCACGTTTTGCTAAACGTACATCCACTCCAAGTTCCGATGCCAGAAGTCCTGACAGCTGGGACACTTCAATGGAATGCTTAAGGGCATTCTGTCCATAGCTTGTCCTGAACTTCATCTTACCAAGTAACTTAACCAGTTCGGGGTGAATTCCATGGATACCAACCTCAAGACAGGCGGCTTCGCCTTCTTCCCTCATGTTGTTCTCCACTTCTTTCTGTGCCTTCTCTACCATTTCCTCAATTCTGGCCGGATGAATACGTCCGTCCACAATCAAACGCTCCAATGCAATTCTTGCAACTTCTCTACGTATTGGATCAAATCCGGATAACACAACTGCCTCCGGGGTATCGTCGATAATCAATTCCACACCAGTCAGGGTCTCCAAAGTACGGATATTGCGGCCCTCACGTCCGATGATGCGTCCTTTCATCTCGTCATTGGGAAGCTGTACAACAGAAACTGTTGTCTCGGCCACATGATCCGCGGCACAGCGCTGTATGGCTGTCACCACCAGATCCCTGGCCTTCTTGTCAGCTTCTTCTCTTGCCTTGTTTTCAAGTTCCTTAATTAATTTAGCAGTGTCATGTTTTACATCTTCTTCAACAGATTTTAAAAGATATTCTTTTGCTTGTTCGGAGGTTAGACCGGATATCCGTTCCAGTTCCTGTATCCCCTGCTCATACTGGGCTTCCACTTCAGCTGTGCGCTTACTGAGAACATTTTCCCTTCTGACCAGGTCAGCCTCCTTCTTTTCCAGGGCATCTGCCTTTTTCTCAACGTTTTCTTCTTTGCTTAATACACGTTTTTCATAACGTTGAAGTTCCGCTCTTCTTTCCTTGGTTTCCTTCTCTAATTCATTTTTCGTCTTTAAAGATTCTTCCTTGGCTTCCAGGAGAGCTTCTCGCTTCTTTGTCTCTGCGGTTTTTAATGCTTCATCTATTATTTCCCTTGATTTCTCTTCTGCACTTCCTACTTTGCTGTCGTACTGCTTACGCTCATAGTTACGTGCTGCAAACCAAGTAATAATAGCCACAATTATCATAGCGATAATCATCATAGGGACCATTATCTCTGACACAGGAGCACCTCCTTATTTAATTTTCATTGTACTAACTACAACGTATTAATTTTATACTTTTTTCAGAATTATGTCAAGTATCTTCCCTCTATTTTCCCGTTAATACAGTCAATATAGACAAATTTTCAGTCCTGCCAATTCTGGTCCATATGGTCCGTTAATTCCCGCATAACTCGGTTGATTATCTCATAAGAATACCCTTTTCTGCCTAAATAGGCAGATAATCGGCCCTTTTCCTCATATGAAATCTCTCTTTTCCCCCTCAAACGCTTGCACAAAAGCTGTCTGGCGCTTTCCTCATCATCCACTTTGGATTGTGAAAAAGCCTCCTCAATATACTCCTGGCACACTCCTTTTTGCTGCAGATCATAGACCAGCTGCCTGCGGCTCTTCTTCTCACCATAGGATCGGATATAGCTGTCTGCATAGTCCCTGTCATTAATAAAACCATACTCCTTCAGGAAATTCATGGCATAATCCACCGCATCTTCGGGGTATCCGCAATCGGAAAGCTTTTTTTTCATCCAGGATTCTGTCTTGCCTGAGGATTTAAGCAGATATAGGGCGCGCTCCTTAGCCCGCCCTAATAATACCTCATCCAGGATCCTGCGGTAAACCGCTTCCTCCAGTTCCTTTCCCTCTTCTATGCCAAACCGTTCCACCTCACCTCTGTATAAAACAAAGGCAAAGCCTTCCTCAAGGAAGACTTTGCTCTTTTTCTTATCTACAGGGGTGATGGATGTGACCATCATACCAGCCCGGGAGCATCTTCGGTCTTAGCTCCCTCCGGTGCCTTGGTCTTCAAGGTCTTGGCAGCTGCATTCTCAGCCGCCTCCATGGCTTCTTCGGCTCCCGGCAGCTCATATCTGGCCCTTACCTTTGCCTCCACCTCAGCCATCATGGCCGGGTTATCCGCCAGGTACTGCTTGGAGTTCTCACGGCCCTGTCCAATCTTGGCACCGCCGTAGGCAAACCAGGCACCGCTCTTCTCTATGATATTCTCCTTAACTGCCAGGTCCAGGATATCTCCTTCCTTGGAAATGCCCTTGCCAAACATGATATCAAATTCAGCTTCCTTAAACGGAGGCGCGATCTTATTCTTAACCACCTTTACCCGGACACGGTTGCCGGTCACTTCCCCGCCCTGCTTTAAGGTTTCGATCCTGCGCACATCCAGACGCACGGATGAGTAAAACTTCAGGGCACGTCCGCCAGTGGTGGTCTCCGGGTTGCCAAACATAACCCCTACCTTCTCACGGAGCTGGTTGATGAAAATAACAATACAGTTGGACTTGCTGATAACAGCAGTCAGCTTACGGAGGGCCTGGGACATCAGTCTTGCCTGGAGGCCAACATGGGAATCACCCATCTCTCCATCGATCTCCGCCTTGGGAACCAGGGCAGCCACGGAGTCCACGATCACAATATCAACGGCGCCGGAACGCACCATGGTCTCAGTGATCTCCAGGGCCTGCTCTCCGTTATCAGGCTGGGATATGTACAGGTTATCAATATCCACGCCGATATTCCTTGCGTACACGGGATCCAGGGCATGCTCCGCATCGATAAAGCCGGCAATACCTCCCCTCTTCTGAACCTCCGCCACCATGTGCAGCGCAACCGTGGTCTTACCGGAGGACTCCGGTCCGTAAACCTCTATGATCCTTCCCTTGGGAACACCGCCCAAGCCCAGGGCAATGTCCAGGCTGATGGAGCCGGTGGGAACTGTCTCGATATTCATATTAGCCCTGGAATCCCCCAGCTTCATCACGGATCCCTTGCCATATGCTTTCTCTATCTGTGTCAGGGCCGCATCAAGGGCCTTTAACTTCTCTTCTTTATTCATATCTCTGTTGATTATATTACTTTTCTCTTCTCTGGCCATCATATCCTCCAATGCGAACAAATGTTCTCTAACAGTTACAATCATAGTATAATTCAATGAAAATGTCAACCACTATTTTCCCGGGATTCCCCCTTTCCACGCTGTTCTTTCCTTGTGAGTACCGGGCGAACCGCCCCTTCACAGGTGCCTGTGCATGCACCCAACAGACCGCGCCGCGGCGCAGACCAAAGCTGTCGCAGGTAGATGCCTGCGGAAGTAGTTTTAGGATAGCATAGAAAGGAAGGTTTGGCAACAGGAAGGTTTGGCGGCAGGAAGGCAGCAGGGTTCCTCTGCCTGTCTGCATCCGCCTGTCCCTTTTGGCTCTCGCCTTAGCGGTTGCCGGAAAGAATGCGGTATAGTCCGGGTGAAAAGCGGGTCAGGACTTTTACCAGCAGGGTATTGATGGCTACCATCATAAGGGGCATGAAAAAGTAGGCAGCCAGCGCGGAGGCCGGGTGAGAAGGCAGGATCAGGGCTCCTGCCTTGTTAAAAAGGCGGACCCAGGCAAAGTGGATGGCATAGAGGAAAAAATTATGCTTCATCCACTCCCCGGCCAGGGGAAGGGGGAGAACCGCCAGGACGGACCAGACAGCGGCAACGCCCCATACCCGGTACAGGACGATCGCAAGAGCCCTGCCATGCAGAAGGCTTCCCGGAAGGGACAAAAAAATGAGCAAAAGCAGGGCAGAACCCAGGAGGGCAAACAGCTTTCCGGCGTGTGCCGGGCGTGCTTCAGCCCCTGCCCCCCATGCAGTGCGGTGAAGGCTTATATAGGCGGCAATGCAGAAATAGAACAGGGCATCCATGTTCAGGTGCGGAAAATCCCAGCCTTTCCACAGGGCAAAGGCGATCAGGAGCAGGGCCGCTCCCCCGGTCAGAGTCCGTCTGAAAACAGGATAGATAACAGGGGCCAGGGCAATGAGGATAAGGAGCTGGTACAAGTACCAGAATACGGGATTATAAGCGTAGTTTATAAGGGCATCCAGAAGGTTGGGCAGGTTAAAGGGAATGGGAGGTTTTCCTATGAGGCCGTGTATTGCCGGTATATGGGTGACTGCCACATACCCTGCATAATACAAAAAATTCCAAAGCAGATAGGGAATTAGGATGCTTTGAATGCGGGATCTCCATTTGGCGGCCAGAAGGGACCACTGAAAATTGCGGTAGAACAGATAGGAAGACACCATGAAAAAGCCGGGCACTGCGATCTGTCCCAGGTCTTCGCCCAGAATACGTTCCAGACGGCCCGCACGGGCAGCGGCCTCTGTGGCTCCCAGGTATAACTCTGCATTAAACGAATGCACCCATATGACAAGGATACTGAACAGAAATGTGATCCAGTAGATCCGGTTGCGAAACTGCCTGTCTTCCATAAAAGATATCCTCCCCTTGATAATGGTGTTCGCCAAAAATCTCCTGGCACTCAGATTTGAGAGATGGGTTTTTGTCGGTTGTACATAAATTTGTGAGGCGTACACGGTGTGTACGTTAAATCAATTTGTGTGCGGCCGGCGGGAAATCAGCCGCAAAGATGGGTGCCGGGGAAACTTCGATCGAACACAATGTACGCTCCCGAAAAAGAAAGACCGCTTCCCGGGACCTTACAGCCCTCATTACCGGAAAACGGCCTTTGGATCATTTGCGAACAGCAGGGTTCAGACACATACTGTGCTGTGTCGTCCACCGTACCTACGCTAAAGACCTAACTGCGGTACTGTGCCAGCAGCTTGTTGATCCTCTTGGTAGGTGTGAGCAGATCGCTTAATGAAGCATCATGATTCAGGTTGTCAATGATAAGGGCAATGTACTTGCTCATATCAACGTCAATGTAATACGGTCTTTCAAGCAGGTCAGGAGTCTGGTAAACCAGGTTGGTGGTCAGGATCCTGTCTATGATACCCTTTTCATAGTACTCGTCAAACTTGGTAAGCCCGCCGGTAAATAGACCAAAGGTAGCGCATACAAATACCTTTCTGGCTTTTCTGCGCTTCAGTTCCTTTGCAACATCCAGCACGCTTTCCCCTGATGAGATCATATCGTCAATGATCAGCACATCCTTGTTCTCCACGCTGGCTCCCAGGAACTCATGGGCCACGATTGGATTACGGCCATTGACGATTCTTGTGTAGTCACGGCGCTTATAGAACATACCCATATCCAGTCCCAGCATGTTGGCAAAGTACACGGCACGGCCCGTACCGCCCTCATCCGGGCTGATGACCATCATATGGTCGCTGTCGATTTGAAGATCGGTCTCATTTTTCAGAAGGTATTTTAAGAACTGATAAATCGGCTGAACCGTCTCAAATCCCCTGAGAGGAATGGCGTTCTGGACACGTGGGTCATGGGCGTCAAAGGTAATGATGTTCTCCACTCCCATGTTTACCAGTTCCTTAAGGGCCAGGGCACAGTCCAGGGACTCCCTGCCGGAGCGCTTGTGCTGTCTGCTCTCATATAAGAAAGGCATGATCACATTGATCCTGTGGGCCTTGCCCGCAGCGGCCGCGATCACACGCTTTAAATCCTGAAAATGGTCATCGGGAGACATATGGTTGGTCATTCCAAAAAGGGAATAGGTGAGACTGTAATTACATATGTCAACCATGATATACAGGTCATCCCCACGGATGGACTCAAGTACAAGCCCCTTGCCTTCGCCAGAGCCAAACCTGGGCGTAATCGCATTTATAATATAGGAATCCCTTTGATATCCTGAAAATGCAATCGTAGATTTGTGCTCGCTCTCCCGCTCCCGTCTCCAGTCTACCAGATAAGCATTTACCTTGTCCCCCAGTTCCGTACAGCTTTTCAGCGGAATCAGACCCAGCGGTCCTACCGGGATAGTCTCAATGATCTTTTCCTCATATAACATGGTTTTAATCCTCCTGTTTTAGCCGGCGGCCTCTTTGCCGGACCGGCATATACTTTTATACCATCATTCTCCATGGTTCGTCAAGGGCATATCCCTTAGGAATTACCATGTTTTGCGGTTATTTTTTTAACAGTCTGATATCCCCACCGTACAGCGGGATCATCCTGTACCCGCTCATGATCCTGGATGTCACCCTGTCCGTGTAGGAATCCCTTAAACGGGCCGGAGACAGATTGGTGGAAATAATCGTGGAGCGCTTCATGTTCATCCGCTCATTGATGCAGTAGAACAGCTGGGACGAGGTAAAGCTGTTGTTCAGCTCCGTACCCAGGTCATCGATGATCAGCAGGTCACAGTCCAGGATAAAGCGGTACATATCCCTCATATCCTCTGCATTTTCATAGTCAAACTTATTCCTGGAAAAAACCTCAAACAGGTCACTGGCGGTAAGGTAGACAACGGAATGGTACGTGTCCATCAGTTCCCTGGCAATACAGTTGGTGAGAAATGTCTTCCCCACCCCGGTGCTTCCTGTAAACAGAAGGTTCTCGTGCTGCTTGTCAAACTCCTTTACAAAATCCCGGCATTCCTTCACCACCCGTCTCATGTAGGCGGCATTGGTCATGCCGATCTGAGGAAGTATCTCCTTGTCATCATAGTATGCAAAGGACAGGGCTGAAAAATTCTCCCGCTCCAGAACATCCTCCAGATTGGACTGGTCATGGAGCAGCTTCATCTGGGCCTTGAGGAAACAGTGGCATTTCTTTCCGTCCACCAGGCCCGTGTCCCGGCAGTCAGGGCAGCGGTACTGTAGCTCCAGATAGTTGTCCGGATAACCTGCCGCCTTAATGATCAGAGCTTTCTGTTCCCGCAGATCCTGAAGATCCTCCCTCAGCTTGTCAAGAACGCCCGTCTCCCCCTCCAGCAGCTTCCTGGCGCAGGCCACGGAGCGGCCGGCGATCTCCGCCTCCAGTTCCTTGATCACAGGCAGCTTCCTGTAAATCTCCCGGCGGCGTTCCTCCAGCTGGTGGTGGTTCTCGATCTGCTGTCTTCCATATGCCCTCATGATTGCGTCATACTGGGAATTGCTAAGTGCCATTGTCTGTTCTCCTTACTATTGCTGCTGGCCTACCCATTCCTTTACCTGCTTTAACATCAGGGCATCGTAGTCCGTGTCCCTCTGTTCAAAATTATGGAACTGGTTGGGAGCTCCTTTTCTGGGACGGCTGCCCTGGGTGCTTACGCCTGTGTCATATTTCTGGAGGCGCTTGTCCCTGGCCTGGGCATTCTGCTCCTTGTCCGCCATGCGTTTGTGGTCCAGTTCCCTGATATCCCCCAGAACGCGGACTCCGGACTTCTTCCAGTCCGTGAGGATCTTATCCGCATACTGGAAGCTGGGGTTGTGGATCGCCGTGATGGTCCTGTCACAGGCCTCCAGCACGACCTCCCTGGTAAAGCCGTAATCCCTGAACCATTTATCCATTAGTTTCTGCTCCGGCGCGGCCGGCTTTCTGCTGTTGATTCCAAATGCCTTCATCACGGCAAAGGAATCCTTATTATAGGCGGATGAATAATCCTTGGCCTCCTGGGCCGTGCGGATCCCCTTTTCATGCCAGTTCCTGGCCACTGCCTCAATGTAACGCACTGAGGTATGGCCATTCTGTACACAGTATTCCACCAGGTACTCCAGCAATTCGCTTCCCATCCCCAGATCCTCATACAGGTAAGCGAACACTTGGCAGTCCCTTGGTGTAAAGACCTTATTCATATACTTCTGGGCAATGTAGAGAAGCTGGGAAAATTCCTCGTCCTGGGAAAGGCGGTTTACCTGTTCCGCTGAATACACAGGCGTGTCCCCGGCTTCCCGGACCTCAATTGTAGGTTCGCCTGAGGCCTGTCCCGCAGGGTTCTGCGCCATGGCATTCCGTCCCATAAGGTTCTGCCCTGTGGGATTCTGCCCCATGGGATTCTGTCCAGTGGAGTTTTGTCCCGCGTCATTCTGTCCCACGGAGTTCTGTTTCATACCGCTCTGTGCCGCGCTGCTCTGTGCCATGCTGCTCTGTGCCATGCTGCTCTGTACTATGCTGCTCTGTGCCATGCTGTTTTGTCCCGGGGGATTCTGTTCAGTGCAGCCCTGTCCCCGGCCATGTTGCTCACGGCCCACAGGATCATAGATCCCCTGTTCCCTTACAGCATATTCCCTTGCCCCCTGGTTCCTTAAAGGAGCTCCCCTTAAAGATCCATCCTTTAAACCGCGGTCACCGGCAGTCTGTCCGCTGGAGCTGGGCACTTCCCGGCACTCCGGGCAATCCCCCTGCCGCCCTTCCATGGCAGCCGTGATCACGCCCTGCTTTTCCCAGTATGAAAGCGCCCTCCGCACATCCGATTCCGTATGGTTAAGGGCGTCAGCTATCTGTTCTATGGTAATCTCTTCATCCTGATGGCGCAGCACATAGAGATATACCTTCACATATTCCCCGTTGGCAGCCGCCATATATTCATCAATAAACTCATGAGCCACCGCCGTGGACGGCACGCTCCATCTGTCCTTCAAATTCCCACCCATGTTCACCACTCCTTACTGCTGTCCGGCTCATTCCCCCTGCCCGCCGATACCGGGCTCCATGGAAAAAAGCCTGTCAAATACAGTGACAATGCCAATCAGGCGGCATATTCATATAATAACACATCCACTTACAAAAGAAAATAGGCGCATTTTTACACAATCCGACTTGTGGACATTGTGGATAATGTGGATAGATAGTGGACATAATTGTTCTCAGGCATGTCCAAATCCCCTTTTTTCCGTATAAATCCTGGAAATTCGGAATTGATTGACATTTTTTTATGTTAATCAAAGAATCCACATAGCTTCTTTACATAAAATGTTGAAAACTATGTGGATAATGTGGATAACTACTGCCCTAACAGCTTTTCCCCTACTTTTACAATGTCTCCGGCTCCCATAGTTATCAACAAATCACCGTTCATACAATTTTCCAAAATAAATGTTTCTATCTCATCAAAAGACGGGATATAATGGACCTCTGTGCCCAGCTTTTTGATCCGGTCCGCGATATCCCTGGAGCTCACTCCCAGGGTATCCGTCTCCCTGGCAGCATAGATATCCGCCAGGATCACCACATCCGCTGAGGAAAGGGTATCTGCAAACTGGTCTAAAAATGCCTTTGTCCTGGTATAGGTGTGGGGCTGGAACACACACCACAGCCTTTTGTGGGGATAATTCTTCGCAGCCGACAGCGTGGCCCTGATCTCCTGAGGATGATGTGCATAGTCATCAATGATGGTGACTCCGCCCACCTCACCTTTTTTCTCAAACCTTCTGTCCGTGCCCGTAAACTTTTTAAGGCCGGACATAACCGCATCAAATCCCACTCCCAGTTCCATGGCAACGGCAATGGCTGCAAGGGAATTATATACATTGTGTTCACCGGTCACTCCCAGTGTAATGCGATTAACGATCTCTCCCTGCACCACCAGGTCATAGGATGGCCTTGCGTATTCGTCATAGGATATATTCTGTGCCGTATAGGTGCTGGCAGCGTCCTTTCCAAAAGTCACCACCCGGCACTTTAAGCCCTTTGTTATCTCATCCACCGCCTCAATACCGCTGTTCACCACCAGAAGTCCGGCAGCCGGCAGCTTCTCAGCAAAGAGCCGGAAGGAATGGCGTATGTCCTGGATATCCTTAAAGAAGTCCAGGTGGTCTTCCTCAATATTCAGTATGACCTCCATGGTTGGGAAAAAGGACAGGAAACTGTTGGTATACTCACACGCCTCTGTCACAAAAAGCTCCGGCCCGCCCACCCGGATATTGCCTCCGATATCCTGAAGGATACCACCCACGGAAATGGTGGGATCCATGTCGCCTGCCAGCAGTATATCCGTGATCATGGATGTGGTGGTGGTCTTTCCATGGGTTCCGGACACAGCCACCGCCTGCTTATAGTTGCGCATCATCTCCCCCAGGAGTTCAGCCCTGGAAAGCATGGGAATCCCCTTTTCCTTTACCGCCATGAACTCAGGATTATCCTCATGGATGGCCGCCGTATACACCACCACATCAATCCCCGGCTCCTTCTCAATATTGGCAGCCCTCTGGCCGTAATACACCCTTGCCCCTCTATCCGTAAGGCGGTCTGTAAGCTCTGTCTCATGGGAATCAGAGCCAGTGACCGTAAACCCTTCTTCCAGAAGGATCTCGGCCAGGCCGCTCATGCTGATGCCTCCGATTCCTATAAAATGAACATGTTCTGGTTTGCTAAAATCTATCTGATACATAATAAATTGTCCTTCCCTGTGCCTTCCCGGCTGTCTTAAGCGCTGTCTGCACAAAAATATCTCTTCCTTATTATATCAAAAAAAAGCTGAAATGCTATAAGAAAAATGGAGAATTACCGGTTCCACGGCAATTCTCCATTATGGACTTTATTAAAATATATGGTGCGCAGGCAGCATTTATGCTGTCCTATGTCTAAAAACCAGGTCTTTATACCTGACCAGGGTGATGAGCAGGGCATTGCCAAGGACTCCGATTGCAAGGATCTCGCCGATCCCAACCGTTCCCATGGCCACAAGGATCAGGTCCTCTGAACCATAGGCATACCTGAGAACCCATGGAATGATAATGGTATTGGCCAAAATAGGCGGAATACACACAAACCACCTGTGCCTCCTCACATACCATGATCCTGCTGCTCCAATGAGTGTGGCCAGGCTTCCGAATACCACGTCCAGCGGCATGGCGCCGCAGAGCAGGTTGGAAAGCAGGCACCCCACAAACAGTCCCGGCACGGCAGCCGGCGTAAAGAACGGCAGTATGCACAATGCCTCCGCGATCCTGAACTGGACCGGGCCAAAGCTGATGGGCGCGAACACCATAGTGAGCACCACATAGATGGCTGCAATCATGGCCCCCTGGACCAGCATGTACAGCTTGGTGTTGTTTTCTCTCATATTCTGTTGTCTCCTTTAGTTTTGTTTTAGGTGTGGAAGGTCTCGAACACACCGGTCTGTGATTGCAGATCGTCCCTGAAATGCTGATAGGCGCCGGGAATCTGCGACCTTATTGCAGGGGATAGTTTAGCATATTAAGAGGGAAAATGCAAGCCGTACCCACAATTTACCCACAATGAAATTTTTGTATAGGAAAAGGGCCGTTTTCGTTCCTTTAAAATGCATTTGCTATCAATTCCATTTCCTCCGCTCTGGTTGTGGGCAGTACATGGGAATATAGATCCATGGTCATTGACAAGGTGGAATGTCCCAGGATAGTCTTTAACGTCTGTGGTTTCATTCCATTCTCTATGGCCCTTGTTGCGAATGTATGACGAAAACAGTGGGGAGTGAACCGCTCAAACGCTGTGCCATCTGCATTGATCCGCTTAACGATCCTGTCAATCTCATTTTGCAGCCGTTCCCTGCTTATTGGTGTGCCGTCTGGTAGGTGAAATATATATCCGTCCATCCGCAACACCTTTTCACCGTAAACCGTTTTCTGCCTGTCTATAATCATGACCATATCCTTAGTAAGAGGAATATCTCTCCTGGATGTGGCTGTTTTGGGTACATCCTCAAAAAATCCCTGACCTGACGCATATTTAAGTGTCCTCTGTATGTGTAATAAGTTGGCTGCCTTATCCACGTCTGACAGCTTCAATCCCCGTATTTCACCGCCTCTTAATCCCGTCCTGATTGCCAGGGCAAACAGGTTATATAAATAGCTGCCTTTGGCATACTCCATGAAAATATCCTGTTCCTCTTTCGTGAATATCCGGCGCTGTTTCTTTGGACTCCCTTTTGGCAAGGTTGCCATGGGGACCGGATTACGTTCTATCAACCCATTCTTCATTGCCTGTTTAAAGCACCCGTTAAGGATTGCTGATACTACCTTAATGCTTGAAAGTGCCATTCCCTTCTTTACCAGACCGTTATATAGTTTCTGTATATGCTCCCCCCTGATATCCACCAGTTTCTTTTTGCCCAAGCTTTCCTTTATGTATATATTGAAATAATCCGTATATGAAATAATCGTTCCGGCCTTAACCTGATTCTCCTTATACTGTTCCATCCAGGTCTTGAACCACTCCTCAACTGTAATCTTTGAACTAGCAATAAACTCTCCATGCTCCAGCTTATACCGCAGCTCTGTCATTTTCTTCTTTACTTCGGTAATGGTATCCCCATAAACGGAATAACTTTGATAATCCACCTTTACCCGGCCCTCATACTTCCCATTGGCCCTCTGCCGGATTCCCGGCGGCAGAGGCTTTCCATTCTTATCCACTGCCATGTGATCACACCCTTTCTATCCGTAGCCGGGGCGCTATTCCTGTCCCGGCCACTCCATACACTCCACCATGAAAGCAACCCCGTATTTAAAGCCGCTGATAAATCCGTACTCCTGACTACAACAGCTTATCTCCAGGCAGATTTCCGGTATCTCCTCAAAGCCCTCCCGATCCCTCAGGGGATTTTTGATCCGCTCGATCTCTCTATGTAATGGCTCCAGCGCCGCTGCGGTCTGTGTAAGTTCCCCATAAACCAGACCATATATTTCCTTTAATAATCTAATCATAATATCCCTTCTTTCTGAATTCTCATTTCTAACCTTTTATGTGGATAAATATGGCGTAGGTGTCCGGGGAATTTTCCCTTTACTCTCTGCCCCTCCGGGGATGTAGTTGCTGCATTCCTCGTGGTCATTTCAAGAACGCCATCCGCTGCATTAGTTATAATCTTCTACTTTTTGATTGCAAAGGGATAATTCTGTGCTATAATCAGAATATCCCTACTGCATTGGTGTGTGGTCGGGTATTGTTTTTTCAGCCCTGTGTGTTTGCCGACACATGGGGTTTTTAAATGCTCTATTGCGTTTTTTGCGTTTCTCTGCTCCAGGTGGGTATTTCTGCACCTTAAGCAGTTTAAATGGAAACTATCTGTTTTCGCCTGTACTGGACTTTGATAACAGACCATCAGCGCGCATAGCCTCCATCCGTTCTTTTGCCTGTCTCCGCTGTTCTTCCGAAACCTCCCGTGGTGGGCCAATCTTTACCCAACTGATAGGAACATGAGCAAATATACTGCCATCCTTATTCCTGGCCAAAAGTTCACATTCCCCCGGCCGCTCTGCCGCCAACTTTTCAATACGGGATTTAAACCTCCCTTGGGTGAGCGTGAGGGATGCCCATGTATTTCTGGTAAAGCTTAGGATGATCTGCTGCAAATGCCTTAGCATTAAATTTGTTACTGATAACAGCCTTAAACCTGACCATCCAGTCCCCTACCTCTGTTTCCTCCTGGCCCCTGGCCTGTAACTCCTTCTTGATATCCTCCTGCAGGATTTCCCTTTGCTTTTCAATGGCTTTCTTCTGGGCCTCCAGTGCCTTAAGTTCGCTGACTTTCTTAAGTAATGTTCTCTCTGACATATTGTGATCTCCTTTCCGTACAGCCCCTATCAGTCTTGCGTGTCTATTGCTTTTGGCTCACAGGTACGATTGATAGGTTTGTGGGGAATTGTCTGCCCCGGCTGCTTTTGTTTTCCTTTGATAATTACATTATACAGCAATCGCTAAATACTATCAAGCATTTTATTAATTTATTGCTTTACATTCTTGATTTATTGCTTGATTATATACAGCAAATAATGTATACTATCTTTAGGAGGTGTTTCTATGACCATTGAACAAAAAATTAATATGGCTTTATCTTACAAAGGTATAAGTCAAGCGGAATTGGCTCGTAAAATTGGTACTACCCCATCAAATCTTAATCAAAAAGTCAAACGCAACACATTAACAAAAGAAGAACTAGAAAATATAGCAAACTCTTTGGGCGCATCATACCGGGCAGAATTTATTTTTCCAGATGGAACCATAATATAATCTCAGGAAGGAGTATAAACCATGAGCAATAGAGACTTAGCCAAAAATCTGATAGACCAAATACCAGAAGGAAAGCTTGTTTTCATCATTCCATACCTTCAAGGAGCCGCCATACCAGATGAAACACCCAATGCGGAAACACTAGAGGCTTTTGCAGAGCTGGAGAATGGCGGCGGTCATATTTTTACCGGAAGCACTGAGGCGCTTATCAAGGAATTGATGGAGGACTGACTATGCTGGATGTACGGTATTCCACCAAATTCAAAAAGGACTTTAGAACCTGCATGAAACGCGGCCTTGATGCATCCCTATTCCAAAAGGCAGTTGATACTTTGAGGATTCCAGCTCCCTTACCGCCCAAAAATAAAGAGCATAATTTGTCTGGTAATTACTCTGGTTATCGGGAATGTCACTTGCAACCAGATTGGTTATTGATTTATCAGCAAACCGATACCGAACTACATTTACACAGAACCGGTACACATTCTGACCTGTTCGGAATGTAAACCATTGCAGCAGAACCATACCGGGACTGCTGCTTTTTCTTTGTCCTCTGCCTCTTTTTCCCATGTTCACAGCTGAAAAATCAGCCGCCAAATTACAAACCTGTTCCCCGGCTCCACGGTCACAACCAAATGGTTGCCAGCTCCATCCTGACTGTATCCTTCTGCCCTGCCTCTCACAGGCTCTACAGGCCACGTCCTGACCTTTTATGTCCTCTTCCCATACTTTTTATCGTTCAATCCACATACTTGAATGCGTGCGATACTATACCGAGCGCACGCTATTATTGTTCCGAACGTTCGCATGGAAAGCTGTGTATCCAGCGCACACCTTATAATATAGCGTTACCAATGGAGTACACTATAAGGCAGCGGAGTACTACAACGGAAACTCCCTTGTTTTCCCTGGTAATTGTGTTGTTTTGTAAACATTCGTTTCGTTTTGAAATCTTAGCAAATCTTAGCATTGTTAGCAAATGTTAGCGTTTGTTAACCTTGACAATTCCCAACATTCGTTGATCTGAGGAGAGCGGCATTTATGTTTGTTTTGTAACCGCGTTCCTTTATGGTAACCAGGTTGGGAATTATAAGTCTCTGCCTATTGCGGCATAGCGTCTTTCTGCCTTTTCTTCCATTTTTTTCCTCCTATTCAGCGAAACGAAACGCCCATTTTTTTCGCCCAAAACTAGCAACCCTATGCGCTCGGCGACCCGTATCGGGGTCTTGTCTCTGGAAGGACCCGTTTACCTAATAGATCAGAAACTTCACGCTCTGGGAATAGTCACATTCATCAGCCTATGGATGGGCCTCTTTCTTTGCCATTTCTACGTCTATGTATAATGCTCTCATAGGATACTTACCATAATCGCTGCCGTTGAAGATGTTCTCCAGTTCGTCCATTTCAAAATCCCCCAGGACTTCCGATATCCCACAGACAGTGAAGCCTTGCTGCCTTACCTCTGTCCGTATCCTGGTGACTATCTCCATATCATCCTCCATGCATTCCGGCGGCGTGATGGTCTGCATTGGCTTATGGAAGTGATTCCCCCGGTTGTCGCAGTAATCTACCATTAAGTTTCTGGTTAAAATCGGTATCCCTATTGATTCAAATAATTTGGTCAATATCATGTGCCTCTCCTCTCTTTACTCTGCCATTCTCATATACCCACAGGCTTCGTGCGTGAGTACGGCAAAAACCCTTATTTTATGCGGCCTGCCCGTACTCACGCAGGTGCAGGAGTACGGAATGGCGTACTCCCATACTCACGCAAGGTGCAGGAGTACGGTAAAACCCTTATAAATACTATATTTTTTACCCTACTCACGCACGGTTCCACTGGGTATAGGATTGGTCAGCTTACAGTAATGGACCTTAGGTTTAAAACCTCTGCTGAAATAGACTATCTGCCCATCTTTTTTCAACTCTGCCTTGGCCCTCTCCAGCGTCCCCTTAGAAATCCCCATAGCCTTCATCATACCATCCAAATCCGCCGTTTCCTTCTCCCCATCCTTCAGATAGTCCAGTATGAAAGCTTTGGCATCCTCACGTGCCGGGGCCTGATACGTGGCCGCCGCTGCCGTCACATAGTCTTTGTCCTTCTTATCCGTATAACCCTCAAACTCCACCTTCCCGGAATCCAGACGAAAAAGGACTGTCTGAGCCAGTGGGCCGTAATTGCTTTTCTCCTGGGATATGTAGCGTAGGCCGTCATTGGCCTCCCCGGCAATCAGAACGCTTCTGGCAATGTCCCATATATCAGCGCTGTCTGCTATGCGTTTACGTCCCCATAACCCTGCCTGCTTATTGGTATGGACAATAATAATAAAGGTTGTCCCGTACTTCTCTCCTAGGCCAATCAAAGGGTTTAAACACGCCCTCATGGCATTCCTCTGCCCCATCTGGATATCAGGCGGCACATAACTCTGTAAAGGGTCAAATATAACCCGTTCCGGCCTATGCTCCTTTATTAAATCCTCCAACAAGGGGGCATTAAACTTAATCTCCGGGAACCGTTCATCTGCTAAATCCAAAGATAAAACATTTTCCAGTTTTGCCCCAGATCTCCGCAGCCTCCCCTTTAAGGTATACTCTGCTGAATCCTCAGAGGAAAAGAACATTACCCGCCCCGGTACACAATTCTTTGCGAAGGGGTTATCCTGATTAAGGAAGCACTGCCCGCCACTGCTCACCGCCGCAGCAATAGAACACCAAACCGTGGTTTTGCCTGAACCGCCATCCCCGGCCAGGACTGTTATCTGTCCTCTGGGTATGTAGTCTGTCACCTGCCATTCCGGTTCCTTTTCTTCAACGGTATCCATAGATACCAGATTCACGAGCCCCTTCTTGATGATCGGCTGGAAACTCCGTGTCTTATGATCGTAAGTAGCTGTATACGGGGCCGTTCCCTTTTGATAGCGTGTAAGCGCAGGGAATACCTCTTTCTTCAATTCCTTTTCCGTAAGAGGCGGCACACATTTGGCCTCGTTCTCGGCCCTCACAGCCGCCATGATAGCATCATCTGAAAGCCCTTTTGCCTGTTGGCTGCATACCAGTTTGACCATTGTCGTTGTCCGTTGTCCGTCCGGTATCTGCTCCGGTATTTCAAAAGGGATTGTCTCCGGATCCTTCATTACAGGGCCTACAAGAAAATCAAATACCGCTCCGCTCGCCTCTGCCAGTGGATACAACATGGGGTCCTGTTCCCATTCATAAGTATTCCCGTTTGGGTGTATGCTAGGAGGCGCCACAACATAACCGCCATCCCCTCTTATATCTATTCCCTCATAAATCCCCGTGCGATTCCTGACAGTGGATGTATCATGGTAAAAATAGTGGTATCCACCGCGGCCAGTTATCGCCAGCCACGTGCTGTTCGGTAGTTTCTCATGCTCTGCTTCCCACTCCCGAAGCGTTACACGGCCATCTATTCCCTTATCCTTATCCTTATCCACATCCAGATCAATCACCACAAGCCCACCCGAAACGGCTCCTGTGGCTATTCCAATGTTTGCCGTAGGCCAGCGGCTCCACCAGCTTTCAATCTGCGCCGGATCCTTAGAGGCATCCTTCAGCCCATGATCTGTAAGCGGCTGTTTGCTCCTGGGCTTAATAGGAAATACCGCCATTCCCATTCCTGCATAGTGTAACGCCCACTGCTTCATGTTTCCTTCCATTCGTCTATCTCCATTTCGGCAGAGGTGCCCCACTGCCGCAGCAGCTCCCTGGCTGACTTTAAAGCCATTAACGTATTCTTACCCCGGCTCTCTAATGTTTTTATAAATGCTCTAACCTCCCGGACGTTCCCCGGCAGGAAATAACCGCCGTCCTCCTGACAGGCGAAGATGATCACGGCCCCGGCTGCCCTCTCCCTGGCAATCTCCTTTTGCAGTTCCCGGACTGTCTCAAGCCCTAAACGGCTACATAGCGCCTCTGCGCTTACAGCATTTTCTTTTCCACTAGGGAGTACGTCCGCAACGATCAGCCGTAATCTCTTCTTATTTACAGGTTCCACGGTTGCCGCCGCTCCCTGAACTGGTGTATGGTCCTGATACTCTTCTTTCAGCCCTGTACTGTTTCTTTTATCCATGGCTTATACCCCCGTAAGGTCATTAATGTACTGATCAATCTTAACCTTGTCCCACAGAACACGCTTTCCTATTTTTACCTTTGCGCCGATCTCCTCCCCCAGCTTCATTGCATTGTTGCGCCCCAGGTTAGTGTAGGCCCTTAATTCCTCCGTGTCCATAAGGCGGCTTTCTCCTGCTACTGTGTTCATTGCTCTTGCTCTCATTGTGTTGGCTCCTTTCGTTCATTTAAGATGGTTTAATCAAATGTAATTGGCCTACAGGAATATTATAGCAAACACACATTCTCGAAAAATGATGATATTTTCATAGAAATTTAATAATTCATGTCAATATAAGTATTTTCATTCTCATATATGCACAAATATATCCATATTTGCATGTAGTGCAATTTTCTCTTAATTCCCCTCCTGCAAATTAATTTTTTATTAATTTTATAAATTTTTTACAAACTCTTATATGCTTATTTTACCCACTCTGTACCCACACAATGATAAATCCCCCTAACCAAAGACAACAAGAAACGCCACGGAAATACTGATTCCCAGTACCCCATGGCGCATGATAAACCGCTATAAATAAGTAGTGTTTGAAGTTTTGTTTTAGGTGTGGAAGGTCTCGAACACACCGGTCTGTGATTGCAGATCGTCCCTGAAATGCTGATAGGCGCCGGGAATCTGCGACCTTATTGCAGGGGATAGTTTAGCATATTTTTAGAGAAAACGCAAGCCGTACCACATTTTTACCCCATTAAGCATTTTTATCCTCATTTTTATCAAATATCATCAAATATCTGCCCAAGTATTTTCTCAAGTATTCTCTCCTGGAAAAAGGGGCCGGTTTCCCGGCCCCTAAAATGCGTTCGCCATCATTCATCTCCCAGCCCTGGTTGTCAGGAGTATATGGGGGAAATATTCAGATGCCGCCAATGAAAGATCCCTTGACTGTCCATTCCATTCATTTGGTTGATTGAATAAAATATTCCTTCCTGTTCCCCATTCATATCTGTAAATGAGTAATGGGACGCACTATTGGTCAATCCATTCTGGTTTAACAGGGAATATTCCCTTTTGTTATAATCCACAGTGTACCTCTCTTTCAGCTATTCACATGTTTAAGCCTATGATGTCCATTTTCCTGCCCTGTGATGCATTGAAAACCAAAACACGGTACACGTATCTTATTATCCTGACAAAAAACAGAGCGTACTAAAACCATAAGTTCTGGCGCGCTCTAATAAAAAAATTCTTATCCTATAGACTCCCTCCATCCCCGCCCGTCACCTACGTCCCAGCTGCCAAAATGCAACCGCGCTTGCCGCCGCCACATTTAAGGAATCCACACCATGGGACATGGGGATACGGACCGTGTAATCGCAGTCGGCAATGGTTCCCGCCGACAGTCCGTCCCCTTCTGTCCCCAGAATAATGGCCAGCTTTTCCTCCCGCATCAACTTCGTATCATCAATGGTGACGGAATCATCCTTTAATGCCATTGCGGCAGTTTTAAATCCCAGTTCATGTAACCGGCGGACCCCCTGCCCCGGCCAGGAATACCCGCTGTCCAGAAACGTCCATGGGATCTGGAACACGGTCCCCATACTCACCCTGATGGCGCGGCGGTACAAAGGGTTGCTGCATGCGGATGTGAGCAGGATCCCATCCATATTCAGTGCCGCGGCCGAACGGAATATAGCCCCCACATTGGTGGGATTCATAACATTTTCCAGCACCGCGATCCGGCGTGCCCCAGCGCAGACCTCCTCAAGCTTTGGCAGAGGCGGGCGATGCATTGCGCACAGCATTCCCCGGGTCAGATGAAAGCCGGTAAGCTGTGTCAATACATCAAACTCCGCCGCGTACACAGGAATCTCACCGCAACGCCTGATGATCTCTTGGGCCTGGCTCTCCACGTGTTTCATCTCCATCAGCATGGAAATGGGAACGCAGCCCGCGTCCAGGGCGCGTTCTATGACCTTGGGGCTTTCCGCAATAAAGATCCCCTTGTCCGGCTCGTGCCGGTTTAAAAGCTGCCCTTCTGTAAGCCGGGCATAAATGTCAAGCTCCGGGGCGGCAAAATCCGTTATCTCGATTATATTTGGCATATGTAAACTCCTGCTCTTGTAACCGGCTTTGTTCTCCCGAATCAGATGTTGCCATATATTCTTTGAAGAAATTCCACGTCTTTCCAAAACCGTTCCCTGCTGGAATTCTCCAGCAGCATGGTAATATGCGGCTTCATCTCTTTCACCCGTTCCATTAACGGCGGATAACAGAACAGGCCTTCTCCCACATGGCGGAACAGCTGATCTTCCCCATCAAATACAAAATCTTTTACATGAAGAACGCTGATCCTGTCACCATAATATGAGAACGCCCTGTCAATGACCTGCTTTTGCTGTTCGGGCCTCACCTGATCCGGATGGATCAGGTTCACTGCGTCCAGGATCACCTCCACATTGGGAGAATCTATATCTTCCAGAAAGCGCTTCATCCTGGCCGGGCTGTAAAGAGTGTGGTTAAACACGCCCTCCACTCCCACTATAACTCCCAGCTTTTCAGCTGCAGAAACAATTTCCTTCATACTTTTTAAAAGAAGCCGGTATGCATCCTCTGTATAAGTTTCACCAGTGACATTAAAATCCGGGTCCAGGCGCCCGGTCTCCGTCCCAACCATATCGGCGCCCAGAATACGGGCATATTTCAAATGCTCGATAAAGCGCGCCACTTCCGCTTTCCGCCGGGCCTCAATGGGATTCACCGGATTAATGTAGCACCCCAGTACAGCCACATGCAGATGGTTCCTTTCCAGTTCCGAGGCAATATAGCGGGCAAACCCAGGGCTATAATGTCCTGTGGTAAAATCGTAATTGCTCACCGACTTTGAAAAAGCCAGCTGGATCTGATGTATGTGATTGTCCCTAACTTCTTCAAACACCCTTTCCATCTCCATTTTAGGACATAGATCATGGCATCTCATGCCTATGTTCAGTTTCATTCTCCCACCTCTCATTCCTTACCGTATCATTCAGGTTCCTGACAGTATCCCTGATAATCAGTTTATTATTCAGATAGATCCTGCGGTTATCTATGATCCCATCATCCAGCTGGCGCAGAAGCACTCTGGCCCCTTCTTTGGCAATCTGTCCCATATTACGCTCCACCGTGGTCAGGCGCATATCCGAGTACCCTGACATATCCCAATTATCAAACCCAATGAGGGACACATCGCCAGGCACCTCAAGCCCGGCCTGTGTTATGGCGGTTCTGGCCCCGAAGGCCATCTCGTCATTAAAACAAAGCATGGCCGTAGGTTTATAGGCCAGCAGCTGACTTGCCGCAGCATATCCACTGGCATATCGGTAATTTCCACAGATAACCGGAAGGCTGTCAGGATTCATTCCATGGCGTTTCACAGAAGCGCGCCAGCCCTGCCGGCGCAGTCTGCTGGAATCCAGTTCCGGATTGCCTTCAATGATCCCAATATTCCTGTGCCCGTTCTCAATCAGGTAATCCATGGCAAGTTCCATGGCCCGTTCCTCGTCTGTTGTCACATTGGGAGCATCCACATCAACGGTACGGCAGATCACAACCATGGGAATACCTTTGCCCAGAACTTCCTGCATAAAATCCATATCCTCACTGCGCTGGGACAGAACAATGATCCCATCATAAAATGTGGGGTTTAAGGTGCCTGTATCATGCATATCAATACCCTTTACCACTACATTATATTTGCTCCCTGTAATCTGATAAACTCCTGTCAGCACATCATGCAATACAAATGGGGACGTCATCTTACTGATCGCGGAAAAATACAACCCTATGACATAGGATCTGGATTTTTTCAGATTAATGGCTGCCTGGTTCGGCACATACCCCATCTCCCTGGCAATACGAAGGATGTTCTTCTTATTCTCCGTATTCTCTGTCCCTATGCCGTTTAGCGCCCTTGATACCGTTGAATAGGATACTCCTGCCCTTTTGGCGATATCCTTGATCGTCACTGCCATATTAACCCCCGTTTTGATAACCCTCCGTTATCCCATTATCTTTTATCTATATGTCCTATATGTTCCGTCTCAATCTCCGGCCCCAGCTGCCCCTCTATCTTCACATTCCGAAGAACCAGCTCTTCTATATTATTTGCATAGATCCCCTGGCGGCAGGTCTGCTCACTGCAGCCCTCCATCATGGCCGGCTGTCCCTTCTGCGCATCCGGTGTAAAGCTTATGGAGACGCGTTCCATCTCCACCTTTCCTATCTTCCGCTCAGGAAGACCGTACAGATAGGCGGCCGCCACATGGCAGTTCACCGCCTCTATATCCCGAAATGTAAGATGCTTGATCCATGGGGTCCTGTCATCCACAGGAAGCCTCTCCTTTGTCCTTACATACTCACTGTTTCCGTCCGGATCACAGTAATAAAAGCTGTTGATCACAAACGGCGTCTTCACTTGATCCATGTGGATACGCTCAAACAGGATACCATCCACCACAGCATTTTTCCCTCTGCCCCTGCGGGTTTTAATGCGCAGCCCCCGGTCCGTATGCCGGAATACACAGTCCCTGACCGTCAGGTTCTTAACTCCCCCCGCCATCTCACTTCCTATGGTAACTGAACCGTGTCCGTCCCTCATGCAGCATCTTGATACAACAATGTCCTCCGAAGGTCTTTTGTAAGTGGTTCCCATATAAATCTTACCGGATTTGACAGCAATACAGTCATCTCCCACTGAAAAACAGATCCCTGTGATCTCCACATCCCTGCAGGATTCCGGGTCCAAACCATCTGTATTAGGCGAGTCCTTAGGGCTCAATACCCTAAGATCCAGGAATTTTAAATGCTCTGAAAAATAAGGGTGTATATTCCAGCTGGGGCTGTTGCGCAGAGTGAGTCCCTGTATAACCACATGCTTACACCGTTCCAGAAAAATCATCCGCGGCCGAAAAGCTGTTTTCATCTTTTTGGGATCGTGCCACCAGTTTTCTTCACCGAATCCTGCATTTCCTTCAATCACTCCCCTGCCATAGATGACGGCATTTTCTATATTAATGCCCGTGACCACTGCTGAAAACATGGGCAGAGGATCCCCCTCCCATGTTCCCAGATTGTATTCATCTTTACCATCAAAGCTTTTGATCATCCCTTTCAATACCGGGAACCTGGATCTGTCTGTATCAGCAGACAAAACCGCCCCTTTTTCCAACTCAATCTTCACATTATCTTTTAGAAACAGTGATACAATACGGTAAGTACCTGCCGGTACCAGTACCCGGCTGTCCTTTGGGCAGGCCATGACGGCAGACTGAATAAACAGCGTGTCATCCTGTATCCCATCTCCTTTGGCACCGAAATCCCGCACATTCAGCGTCACAAATTCCCAGTCCGTTGTGAATCCTGCCTCAGCGCAAAACGCAGTATCTTCCTGTGCATCCGCTCTGTCCCCAAACGCCGCGCGCCGGATTTCCACCTTATAAAATGTCTCCGGTTCTAGATCATACAGGCTTGTTATGGTCCTTTCTGTTTCCAAAAAAAATTCCCCATTAAGGAAAATATCGTAGGGTTCCAGGGTCTCGTATGCTCCTCCATCCCCTATCTCCAGCACGGCACAGCGCGCATTTTTGTAAATCACCTTTAGTTCCATAGATCCAGACTCCTTTCAAAATATTTTAGCACAATCCAGGCGTAAAGTATATACGGTTCATATACAGTAATAGCGGGGACCCCTGACCGGAGTTCCCCACTATTACAGAAATTATAAGTCCGTTTTGGCACCGTTTTCACATCGGACGTCCTGAGCAGTTATAATTTTCCGATTTTTCTCAGCCTTTAACTCCCCCTGCGGCAATACCGTCAATAAAGGAATCCTGGGCACAGAAAAATACGATCAGGGACGGAAGTATGGAAATGAGGGACATGGCCAGGATACGATTCCACTGGAATCCCACATCTCCGTCCATGGACATGCGTAGGTATACGGAATTAGTATACTTCTGCATGTCGGAAATATAGATCAACGGTCCCTGGAAATCATTGTTCGTCCACATGAACTGGAACAATGCGCAGGACACAAGGGACGGCTTCAGCATAGGTACGATCACATACCACAAGGTTTTTAATGTATTGCACCCGTCAATCTTCGCGGCCTCCTCCAGTTCCTTTGGCACTCCTCTCAGGAACTGGATCAGCATGAACACAAAATATGTGTCAACTGCAAACAGTGAGGGCAGGACCAGGGGAAGGTAGGTGTTAACCCAGTTCCATTTATTAAACATGATGTACTGGGGTGCGTTCAACACTACCTGGGGAAGGAACAGGGTAGACATCATCAGGGCAAAAAATATCTTCTTTCCTTTGAAGTCAAACCTTCCAAATCCGTATGCTGCAATCACAGCGGAAAACACTGTAAAGATCACCTTGGGGATTACAATCTTATATGTATTGATCAGGGAAGTGATCAGGCTTATCTTACCGCCGTAACTTTTAAACGCATTATTATAACCGTCAAACACAGGATTCTTGGGAATAAACCATGCGCTGGTGAATATCTCGGAATTAGTCTTAAAGGTAGCGCCCACCATCCAGATCAACGGATATACCATAATGAAACCAACCAGGATTAAAAGAGTATAACGGATCATTGTACTGATTTTATGTTTTGTCTCTCTTGTCATCAGGCCCTACCTACCTTCCTCATCTGAATAATAGACCCACTTTTTCTGGCTTATGAATGCAACCGCGGTCAAAGTCATAACAATCAGGAACAGGATCCATGCCTGGGCACTTGCCATGCCCATCTTATGACGCAGGAATGCATTATTGTAAATCAGCATTGAAATCAGGGTCGTGGCTCCGTTCGGTCCTCCTTTTGTCACCAGGAACGGAGCGTTAAATTCCTGGAACGCCTGGCAGAGCTGTGTGATCAGGTTATAAAAGATAACCGGCGTGATCAGCGGCACAGTGATCTTAAAAAACTGAGTCCATTTTCCGGCCCCGTCAATGGAAGCAGCCTCATAGAGGTCCTCCGACACACCTTTTAATGCTGCCAGAAATATTACCATGGCAGAGCCAAACTGCCACACACGCAAAAGCACGATCACAAATAGAGCGCTGTTTGCTCCGGCCATCCAGTTGATCTTAGGACCGCCGAAAAATGCGATTACCGTGTTGATCAAACCATCTGTATTGAACACGGCCCTCCACAGGATAGCGATGGCAATGGAACCGCCCAGAATGGAGGGGATATAGTAAGCTGTCCTGAAAAAATTAACGCCTTTCAGCTTAAAGTTCAGAATATAGGCAATAAACAGTGCAAAGGCCAGCTTCAGGGGTACATCAAATATGGCATACTTAAAGGTAACCGCAAATGCTTTGATAATATCTTCATCAGTAAATATCTTTTCGTAATTCATGAGCCCTGTCTTTGTTATGCCGTTAAACAAGTCGTAGTTAGTGAAGCTGTAATACAGCGAAGATGCAAACGGATACACCTTGAACAAAAGAAATCCAACCAGCCACGGGAGAATATAAATCAGGCCGATGTTCATTGCCAGGAATCCTTTCTTGTTTTTCATACGGTTACCTCCAAATGTTCTTGTTCAAAAAGCCTTTTTGCTTTTACACAGGCAGCATGCCTGCTGCAACCCCCATACTGTTAGTAATTGTAACAGTCATCAATGCCTTTCATCAGATCCTCTGCGGCTTTGGCCGAACTGATGTCGCCTGCGCTTAACTTGCCGAACACTTTATAATATACTCCGTCCGGATTGGCTTTTAAGTCATTGTGTTCAAACATGGGATCCAGGGGGAATTTGGAATATCCCAAAACCTTTTCATTGGCTTCCATAACAAGGGCGTCACCGATCCCTTTATCTTTGAGCACTGCCATCCCCTGGGCTGAACAGGGGATTCCTCGCTCAGTACCGCAAATTTCAATGCCTTCTTCATCATTTAACAGATAATTTATCAGCATAGCCGCTTCCTTCGGATGGGCTGAATTGGCGGATACTGCCAGAGCCATGGAAATCTTGGTGAAACCGCCATTGTAATCGCCAAACTTAATAAAATCACCGATCACCAGTTCCTGTCCGGGCTTGTCAGTGCTCTCCACAATTGCCTTCTGAACTTTGGTAACTGCCGAGTCCCACTCAAACACGCCCGCATACTGGCCGTTAATAACCTTTGCATTCTTATCCAGAGAATCAGCCATATCGCCCTGAAGCGTGGCAATGGTCGGGATAACATGAGCTTCCTCCAGCTTTGTCATGAAATCCATAGCTGACTGGATCTCTTCCGCCGTATACTGAAGCTCTCCATTCTCAACCCAGGGCTTCCCATATACGCTTTCCAGATAATACACCATAAAAATAGCGCGGTCATATTCCATCATGGCCAAAGGATAGTAACCCTCATTAAATGCCTTGAACTTTGCTCCCGCCTCTAAAAGAGAAGCTTCATCCACAGGGATATCACATCCAACCTCATCAAATGTGGTTTTATTCCAGTAGAACAAACGCCCTGTCATCGCTACCGGCACAGCCATCAGCTTGCCATCGGCCTTGCACTGCTCCAGACTGCCCTGGTCAAACTGTGCCAGATCCAGGATCTCACTGTAATCTTCCAGATTGGCAAAGTTGGTACCATTGCCGCTGTAAGAGGTAATCCAGTTCCAGTTGATCTGCATCACATCAGCAGCATTGCCTCCCTGGATTGCCAGAGACTGTTTCTCCTCCCATCCGGTCCATGCGCCATACTCGCACTCCACCTTAATATTCGGATACTTGACCATGAATGCCTCCACAGCCTTTTCAGTGGCTTCATGCCTGGAATCGCCTCCCCACCAGCAAAACTTAAGGGTTACTTCTCCGTCTGACGCCGCACCGCTTTCAGCTACCGCCTGACTTGTTCCCTCCTTGGAGCCGCCTCCATTCCCGCAGGCTGCAAGAGATAATACCATTGCTGCCGCCAGAGCCAGTGATACTGCCTTTTTCATTCTTTTCTTCATTCTTTTTCTCCCTTCCATTCTTACTTTCCCTATTTGCAAACCTTTGCAAATAAACTTAAAATATTATGCATATCTGCTATTTGTAAGCTATTACAATTCGATTTTTTCAAGCAAATATGCATTTTATTTTCTTGTATTTTCATAGTAACACCATTTTTGTTCGATGTCAACCGTGCATTATGTATAGTATTTTCATATATTTTTGTGCATGATTTACATTTATCTTTGTGGTGTCTTTGTGGTAATATATTTCTAAAGCTATATATTCAATTTTTTATGGAATTTGTAGTAATAATCTTTTACAACTTGGGATATTTCCGATCATTAATAGGAATATTTACCATTGATATTATTGCAAACGTTTCCGCATCACATTATGATGTATTTGACTGAAGGCATATTACCGATAATTATAAAGGAGTATTTGAAAGATGGAAATTCTGGATTGTTATATTGATCAATTGCTTGCACAGAGTACACCGCAAGCTCCTGTATGGAATATTGAGAACATAAAAGAAGGAAGAAAACCCAATTGGAATTACATTGATGGATGTATGATAAATGCTGTCATTGAACTGTATTATATAACAAAGAAACAACAGTTTCTGGATTTTGCCGATGGATTTATTGATTACTTTGTTAAGGAAGACGGATCGATCCTATCTTATAACCCCAAGGAGTATAATCTTGATAATGTAAACGCGGGCAAAACACTCTTTGACCTTTACCATCTTACACACAGGGAAAAATACCGCCGGGCCATGGACACGGTCTACAGCCAGCTTCTTGGACAGCCGCGCACATCCACAGGCAACTTCTGGCACAAAAAAATATATCCCAACCAGATATGGCTGGACGGCCTCTATATGGCACAGCCCTTTTATATGCAGTATGAAACAGAATATAACAGCTGCAAAAACTGTATGGACTCTTATGAGCAGTTTTTAAATGTCTATCAGCTGATGCGTGATACCAGGAACGGCCTCTATTACCATGCATATGACGACTCCCGCCGGATGTTCTGGTGTGATAAGGTCACCGGGCTGTCTGATACGTTCTGGCTCAGAGCCATGGGCTGGTACGCCATGGCCCTGATCGACACCATGGAAGTCATGCCCGACTTCATGAAGGAAGAAAAGAAACGCATGAATTCAATCTACAGGGAACTGATCGATGCCATGCTGCCCTACCAGGATGAAAATTCCGGCATGTGGTACCAGGTAGTTAACCGGGGCGGTATTCTTCCTAATTATCTGGAGGAATCCGGCTCAGCTATTTTCTCGTATGCCATTATGAAAAGCGTCCGGCTGGGATATCTGCCTGATGAATATTACTGTTACGGTGAAAGGGCCTTCAATGGCATCTGCAAAACTTATCTTTCCGAAAAAGACGGAAAACTGCAGCTTGGGGGCATCTGTCTGGTGGCCGGTCTTGGAAACTCAGATATGCGTGAAGGGACCTTTGACTATTATATGCGCGAACCCGTGGTGGAAAATGATGCAAAAGGAATCGCGCCACTTATTCTTGCCTATATAGAAACCATGTTCCGGTCACGGTAATAACTTTGCCCCGGAATAGCCGCCCTCAGTCCGGTCCGTGTACCGGACTGTTTTCTGCCCGCTGTCATACCCCCTGTCATACCCATTGTCATACCCGCTGTCACACGCTCCCCTTTCGTTCCAGCATGACAAGGATCGTCCTGAAAATGATCTTCAGGTCCATTTCCAAATCCCACTGGTCAATATACCGGCTGTCCAGTTTTACCACCTGCTCAAAGTCCGTGATGTCGCTTCTTCCGCTGATCTGCCACAGGCCGGTGATTCCCGGCTTCATGGCCAGACGCTTTTTGTGGGCAAAGCTGTATGACTCATACTCGTCCACGGTGGGCGGCCTTGTCCCCACCAGGCTCATATCCCCTTTGAGCACATTAAAGAACTGGGGAAATTCATCCAGACTGGTTCTTCTGATAAACCGGCCAATGCCAGGAATGATCCTGGGATCGTCATCGATCTTAAACATATTTCCACGGATCTTGTTGCGGGCCATCAGGCTTTCCTTCTGCTGCTCCGCATCCATAACCATGGAACGGAATTTATATAACCTGAATTTGCGGCCATTTTTTCCCACCCTGATCTGGGAAAAAAGGATGGGACCCGGAGACTTCATGTATATAATGGGTCCGATCACAAGGCCCACCCCAAATGCCATCACCACCCCCATCAGACTCCCCACAATGTCCAGCATCCGTTTGCAAAACAATGATCTCGGGGGGATTTCCCGGTTATAGCAGGTTACCACATTTATATCGCAGATCTTTTCCAGGGTCTTCCTGGGTATGTCCTGAAGAAACTGTTCAATATAGACATGGACCACCATTCCAATGGACAGGAACTGATTGGCCAGTTCCGATTCCTGCTGTGGATCATCCGGTATGCTTAACAGGATCTCGTCCACAATATGGCCGGTTACATAATCGGTCACCTCACCCATGGAACAACTCACCGTAATCCCCTGTATCCTCTCCCCCTTCATATTCCGGTCAGTAACCGCTAGTCCCTGGATATGAAAGACTGAAAAATCCCTGGCAGACAAACGCCCGATCAAAACTTCTGCCTGCTGTTTTGTGGCGATCACCATGATCGTCCGGGCATATTTGATTTTCTGGTATTTCCTTTTCAGGAACCTTTTTATCAGCAGACGTTCCCCATATATAAACAGGATGCCGAGAACGAATATGGCAAAGAGGACCACTCTTGAGAAAAGCCCGCTTAACTGGAATGCAAACAGACATATGACCTCCACCGCAAAGGTTATGGTCATCTGACGGCTCACCGCGATCATTTCCTTCAGGTACCCTCTGTGAAGGATATTACTGTAGCCATCGGTCATAAATGCAACCGATAGGGTGATGACCACCAGCAGGATCCCCAGCTGGATGTAATACGTATACAGCACCCTGTTCAGTTTATCCTGGTTCAGGATCATCATCAGAAACTGGGCCATGCCCAAAGCCAGCATATCCCCAATAATAAAATCCAGATGCTTTGTCCTTGCGTTCTTCATGGTGTTCCTTCCCCCTGTGCTCTCACTTTTTTAACCCCCGGGTCATCCCCTAACCTCTTTTTTCCTGTAAATATATTTTGTCTCATACTCCTCCTGGGGCATGGGCCTGGCATAATAGAATCCCTGTACATAATTACAGCCTATTTTGTATAAGAACCGCTTCTGTTCCTGAGTCTCCACTCCCTCCATGACAACAGGCATCCCCAGGTTATTTGCCATCTGGATCACGGACTCCAGGATGATCTTCCCTTTCCCGGGAGATACGCCGCCAGACAAAAACTGCATGTCGATTTTCAGTACATCCACCTCAATGTCCTTGAGCATGTTCAGGGAAGAATAACCGCTTCCAAAATCGTCCATGAGCAATATGAATCCTGCCTGGTGCAGTCTCCGGACCGCTTCCTGTATCACTTCCGGGTCGGACACATAGGCGCTTTCCGTTATCTCCAGATTCAGCAGGCCGATAGGCACATCATACCTTCTGATCAGCTCCAGCAGAATGCATGACAGCTTGGGGTTATACAGACTGATCCTTGATATGTTCACCGTAATGGGGTGCAGGCTGATCCCGTCCTGAAGCCACTTATGTATGAGCCTGCACACATGCTCCCATACATAATAGTCCAGCCTGGAGATAAAACCGTTCCTTTCAAAAACAGGGATAAAATACTTTGGTGACAGCAGGCCCGTATCGGGATGCTTCCATCTCACCAATGCCTCCGCCCCAACATCCCTTTCATTGGTAATATCAAATTTGGGCTGGAAATAGACGACAAACTGCTCCTCATCCATGGCTGTCTGCATGCTGCTGACAATGGCTGCCTCCTCCGCCTCCCTGATCCCCTCGTCCATATCGTAGAATCCCAGATAGGAGGCAAACTTGTTTTTGCATTTTTTGCTTCCTATAAATGCCCGTATATACATCTCCTCCACTGCAAGATCAGGCTCCTCCACAATATACGCGCCCACCGTGGGTTCCAAGAGATAGTCCTCCTCAAATCCGGCCAGTTCCTCCTTTACCATCTGCACCTGCATGTTCAGCTTTTCACAGTCATATGGCTCGCATATGCAGAATGTGTCCGCGTTGATCCTTCCATAGGTACAGAACTCAAAGAACCCGGTTATGCCCTCTATGGTATCTGCCAGCAGCAGGAGAAGCTTATCTCCCCTTTTTTCGCCAAACACAGCATTATACAGCCGGAACCTATCTATATCAAAACGCAGAAATACAAACAAGATATCCATATGCCGGTCGATCATACGCCTTGTTTCCGCAAACATCTTTTCACGGTTATACAATCCTGTAAGCCGGTCCCGGTCCCTCATATAGCAAAACTCCTTGTGAAGTGATGTGCTGTATGGAGAAAACTCACTCCCAGGAGAGCTCCCGGGAGACAGGGGCATCCTGTGGGACAGGAGCGCATGGTCCAGCCTGTTTTTCAGCGTCTTAGGCCGGATGGGCCCGGTCACGTAATCCCACGCCCCGTGGTCCAGGGCTTTTAAACCGCGTTCTTCCCCGGAATCCTCCAGAATTACAATAACAGGGACGGAGGCGTAACCGGACTTACGGATATGGTCCAGAAAACCCACGGTCCTGCTCCCATGCATCAGGCTGCCCAGAAGTATGGCATCCACAGGACCTGCCCATGTGAGCTGCAGGATGGCGTCCTCCTCACTTTCAGCTTCTTTGATTTCATATGTGCCTTCAAGTATTTCTTTTACTTTCTCTCTCTGTACAGGTCGGCTGTCCACCATCATTATGGTTTTTCTATGTTCATCCATTGTCGCCCTCCTGCCGCTATTTTCATAATATAAAAGAATTTTCATCCAGGGAATACCGTCCCCCCTTAAGAAACTTGTGCTTTATAACCCACCAGGCCGGTACCCAGATATATCTGTGCATGGCGGGGGATGCGCTTCCGATCATCCAGCAGTTCCTTTGGCATTCCCTTGTGAGGCGCCTCACCTGCCTGGCCTGCTCTGAGTTCCACAGTTCCTCCCACTCCTGTTCCCTTAAGTTTCCCATGACCGCCTTTTGGCACATTCCGTTGCAGGGGATCACATCACAGAAAGGGTCGATAAAAAATGCGTTTCTGGACATGTCGCAGGTGAGCAGACGGGGGTTCCCGTATATGTAATTGATCAGCCCGTGATTAAAATACGCCCGGAACCATTTCTTGGGTGAACTGCTTTTTAACAGCTCACAGATCAGCTGTTCAAAATGTTCAGCCACTTTTTTCTTATCTTCTATGCGGTTATCGTTCTTCCTGAAATAAAAGGAATTGTGCAGTGCGGCTGTGGCAAACTCCATCCCCATCTGGTCCGACAGGCGGTAGAGGGGGACCAGGTCCTCACAGTTCATATCCTGGACCGTCATCCCAAATCCCACATCCGGATGCCCCATTCCAACCAGGGCGGTCAGGGTCCGGTAACCACGGTTGAATCCGTCCGGGATCCCACGGATCCGGTCATTGGTCTCCTGAAGGCCCTCGATGCTGATACGTATCCCCACCTTTGGAAATTCCCTGCACAGGTCAATGATACGGTCCGTGAAATAACCGTTGGTGGAGATCACGATACGGTCCGACTTTTTATAAAGCTCCCTTACGATATCCGGTATATCCCTGCGTATGAAGGGTTCCCCTCCGGTGATGTTGGTAAATGCCATCTCAGGCAGCTTCCCGACCACGTCCAGGGTAATCTCCTCCTCCGGCTTTGTGGGGTATTTAAAGCAATCACACATATTGCAGTGTGCATTGCAGCGGTATGTTACGATCACGGTTCCATACAGATTCCTTGCCATTTTTTCTCCTTGCTTTCCTGTTTGATCACAGTCCCGGCCATCACCCCTCCCGGCCTGCTCCATATAGTTCCAGCAGTTTGTTACAGTACGTCTCCACGGTGTCATATGGGATGTCCCTGCAGCGATCGGACCACTGTGCGCACAGCTGGGGCCGGTCCCACAGATACCTGATCTTCTCCTTCAGGTCTCCCAGGTCCCCGCTGGTAAACAGGGCGCCGTTCACTCCCTCCTGTATCAGCTCCGGGATTCCTCCGATTCTGGCCCCCAGGACCGGGGTCCTGAGCAGCTGGGATTCTATGACGGAAAAGGGACAGTTTTCATAATATTCCGAGGGATAGATACTGAACCGGGCTTCCCGGATCAGCCTGTTTAACCCTTCCCCCTTGACAAACCCCAGATTCTTTATGTTGGGGATGCCCCTGATCCTGTCCTCCAGTGGCCCCGCGCCCGCAAGGACAAAGGGGATATCCGGCAGTTCCCTGCAGGCCCTAAGAAGGGTCCCGATCCCCTTTTCCCTGGAATATCGTCCAAAGTACAGGATATAGTCCTTTTTTACGCCGGGGACCTCCTCCCCACGGACGGCAAAATTATGCATGGTGATGGTCCTGCCCCGAAACAGATCCACATGGTTCATCTTCTCTTCCATAAAATAACTGGGGCAGATGACCCGGTCAATGTATTGGTATACCTTCAGTTTTCTGTACACCATCCCTTCCGCAGCGCCCAACAGGCTCTTTGCCATGGACAGGTGGATGCACCGTTTTCTGACGCAGCTAACATAGTGACCATCCACGCACAGTTCGCAGTTCTGTCCGTCCCCCGGTGAATTCAGCATGTGGTTGGGGCAGATCAGCTGGTAATCATGGGCCGTGTACAGGACGGCCGCCCTTTTCCCCGATCTCCTTTCATGGTCTCTGATGCCATAGAGAATGGAAGGGGTCAGCTGGTAGTTGAAGTTATTGATATGGACCGCGTCCGGCTGGAAATCCTCCAGGACCCGCGTAAGCTTCTGCCTGGCTTCCCTGGAATACAGGACCCGCAGGGGGTAGGCCAGGCGGCCAAAGCCCCTGGTGTGGAAGTCCATGTTTGATGTGTACTGGTTGATACGGTTTCCAAGGGTGCGGCCCGGTTCATCCATCCCAAAATACTGGACATCATGGCCCATTTGCTCCAGGCAGTTCCCGATCTGGATGATGTAAGTCTCAGAACCTCCTTTTGGCATTAGGAACTTATTTATGATCAGAATTTTCATTAATCTATCTCCTCATAATGCCAATGGGTCCGGCCCACGTACTCGGCCATCACCAGGTCCTCCTCCGTGTTGATGTCAATGGCTTCAAACTTGTCCACAAAGAATATGCAGGGTTTCCTGCCGATACGGCAGCGGTACCGCTGGAGGGAGTTTTTTGAGATGCCGTATAGGCCCGTGGTTTCCTCAATGATCGGCTGCATATCCTGGCTCCTGGGCAGGATGCCCGGGCGGTAATTCACCGGATGGGTATCCAGCCAGTAAAACCCGTGGTTTTTTAATGCCGTAAAACAGGAGTCATAGGTTTCGCTGTCCACCAGCGCGTTGACGCAGCCTTTTATGGAGTCCGGCTGAAGGTACGGCGCGGTGGCAAACAGCTGGAAATAGTAATCATATTCCGGGTGGAGCTGCTGATGGTAAACTAACAGGTCGTTCCCATTGGCGGTATTCTGGGCAAGGGCTTCCAGGCGCTCGATCACCTGAAGCCCATGGTCCAGGGCATATTCAGTGATCTCAGGGCTGTTTGTGTCAATATAGATGGCGTCAAAACAGCATGCTTCCATGGCATGGCTGATGATATATTCATATAACTTTCTGCCGTTAAGGACCCGGAAGTTTTTGCCGGGAACACGTTCCGAATTGGCTTTAATGGGAATAAAACAGGCAGTTTTCATAAGACGGTTCCTCCTTTATCATACCTTGCTCCGAAATCCCAGGCTCCAGGCAATCTTTTTAACCACATGATACACCCGCATGAACAGAGGGCCGGAGGCGCTGATCAGCAGTACGCTGATCACATTGATCCATTTTTTCGGATATTGGTCCCTTGTAAACAGATACTGTTTTGCATGTTTTCTTACATCTTTGGAAATCTCCTTTACCTTTTGATGGCGGAACAATCCAAAGTGGGCCAGGCGGTTCAGGATATCGATGCAGGTTTCCACATGTTTGAAGGCAAATGCATGCAGCACCGCGGATGATTCCCTGCTGATACAGGTGTAAACAGCCTTTTCCGCTTCATACAGGATCAGGTAGTTGTCATTAAATGCATTGACATGGTACATCTGCCTGCAAAGGGAATTGGGGTTCTCGGCATACATGTACACCAGCCTGGGATCCACACAGATACGGGTGCACTGCTTCAGATATTCCGTCACAAAGACCAGGTCCTCCCCATGGGTATAGCCGGCAGGGAACCTGATGTGGCTTTCCTCCATCCTCTCCCTTACAAAAATCTTATTCCATAACACGCCGCGAAAGGCCGGGTTCCTGAACACCTGGATAAACGCCGCATCCCGCCCCATGGTCTCAGGCGCTTCAAAGCGTTTTTCATACTTCACGCCATTCTTTTCATTGATATATCCGAACACGGCCAGGTCCGCTTTGTTGGATGATATGGTATCATACATGGTTTTTAATGCATGGTCCAAAAGTTGGTCATCCGCGTCCATAAAGATAATATATCTTCCCTGTGCCAGGTCCAGTCCGGTATTCCTGGCCCATGACACGCCCTTTCTCCCCTGGCTTACCAGCCGGATCCGGCCGTCCCCAAAGCTGCCGGCCACAAGGCAGGAGTCATCGGCGGACCCGTCATCCACCACAATGACCTCCAGGTCCTCAAATCCCTGGTCTAAGACGGAGCCAATACAGCGCTTTATGTATGCCTGGGCATTATACATGGGAATAATAATGGAAATCTGTTTCGTCATCTGTTTCATCATTTGTATTGTCATATCACCTGTTCCAATCTGACCCTTGGGAACACCTCCAGCTCACCGCCCCTGGTGGCATTGAATATCCCAACTCCCCTGCTGCCCGCTGCCGCCAGTGCGCTTTTATAAGCCGCTTCCGCCATCTCTTGATCATAGACGGCAAGGACGATCTTCCTCTTTTGCTCCACGGTCTCATAGATGTCCTTGTATCTTGGGTCAAAATGTGACCGGACCGCGGCATCATATGTGATCCTCCTGTTTTTATCAATGGTATGTGGAAAGTGGTGGTCCATTCCCAGAAGATAGATCCTGGTAAACCCCATATACACTGCCAGCTGGATGCTGGAGTAGGTGACCGTGGTCCCGTCAGCCACTTGCCTTTCGCAGTCAAATGAAAAAGGAAGCCCCTCCTTCCTCCACAGGGCCGCCCGGTTATCCATCAGGTATGGATTGGAATCCGGAAACCGGGTCCCGGTCTTTTTCATGGAGTTATAGCCGATAAAGCAGCTGCAGGGATCCACCCCGGCCTTCCCTCCTGTGATATTCATTTGTTCCGCCTTCAGCATGTCCTTGTCCTGGCAGACATAAAAGGTGGGCCGCCACAGGGTCCTGCCATACATGAGGTAAATGCGGTTGGCCCCAAAGGTGTATTCCTGTTTCAGCAGATCCAGGTCCTCGGGTCTTAAGCTGGGCCCGTTTCCTATGATAAAACACCGTTTTCCCTCATATCTTCCCCTGAATGCCCTGATCCTGTCTCCATAGGCGGTCTGCCCATATGACCGTTTCATAATGCGGAATGAGATTTCCCCCATTCCCGCCACGGCCCGCCTGCGAAACGCTGATAAGATATCAGAGCGTACCACAGCGGCTTTAATCCGCGCCTTGATGTTCCCCTCCTTCATTGCCCGTTCCTTCATCTTCCCTCCCCCGCCGCATCCTCCGGCATCTGTCCTGCAGCCAATTCCTGTCTGAATATTTTGCAACTGTTTAATACCAGTTCACATCCACGATCACGATCTCCGGTTTGTTATTGATCCTGGGTATCTTATGGCTCTCTCCCAGCCCCCTGCTGACAATGACCACGGATCCATTTACTTCGTGCTGCCCTTCTGTGAACGGGGGGAAAAATCCCTGTTCCGTTGCGTATACCCCGCCTATATAAGGCAGACGGACGATTCCTCCATGGGTGTGGCCGCATAACGCCAGGTCAACTGGCATGTCCTCCAGTTCCCCCATAAAATACTCGGGATAGTGGACCAGAAGCAGCTTAAAGTCCTCACTCCGGACATATTCATCCATAAACTTCTTTCCCCCATACTCCACATAGTTGTAGGGTTCATTGATCAGGCCGCCTATACAGATCTCATTGCCATTTACCTGAATCATCTCTGCATGGTTAAAGAGCATATGGACACCGGTCTTTTCTATATCATCCCTGATACCGGTCTTCCGGTGGGCGTAATCCACCAGCTCGTGGTTTCCCATCACATAGTAGACATCAGTGATCTCCACCAGCTGCCTGCACAGGTCCAGGACCACATGGTAATCGTCATTGTGCTCCATGTTCATATCCCCCGTGACCGCAATGATATCCGGCGACAGGGCGTTCACCCTTTCAACAAGATCCCGGTTCTTTTCCCCGAATTCCTTCAGGTGCAGGTCTGAAAGCTGGACGATACGGAACCCCTCCTTGACCTTTTCCGACTTTACATGGTAAAAGGAAAGTTCCAGCGTGTTCTGGTCCGCCTGTATTTTCTGCCAGGCGGCAAACAGGAGAAGCGCAGACAGGAGAACGGCCAGCAGCCATTTAATGACGCGGCGGAGTTTCCCCATAAGCCCCTTTTTCAGCACAAATCCGGGGTTCACAAAAAACAGCCTGACCGCGTACACCATACTCTCCGGGTACCGGTGGGCCTGCTTCCATAATCTCCAGCATATCTCATTCAGCATGTTGGTACGGGCCGCTTTGTTTTTCTTAAAATCCTTTTTGTACTTCCGGTAAACTTTCTGGTATCCCCGGATCCCCTTCATGGGATGGGAGGTGATCCTCTCCCCCTTATGGATCCTCATATTAAACAGGGGGACATCCACCCCTGCCCCCTTGTACCTTTTCAGGATCCGCAGCCACATTTCATAGTCCTGCCTGGCTGGGAGGGCCACGTCAAACATTCCGCAGTCATCCAGCGCCGACCTTCTTACAACCGCCTGGGAAGTGGTTCCCACGGTGTCATTTTCCAGCATCCCGTCAAAATCCACGGTTTCTTTAAAGGTCCCCTCCCGGTGGTATAAACGCCTGTGTTCCATGTCACCGTCTTCAAATACATAGCCCTGGCAGAACACCAGTCCCACCTGCGGATCTTCAAAACAGGGGATCTGCATTTCCAGCTTTTTCGGTTCCCAGAGATCATCATCATCCAAAAACGCAATAAACTCACCGCTGCCGGCCTGGATCCCGGTATTTCTCGCAACCTGGGCCCCGGAATTATCAGGCAGCTTTATATACCGGACCTGGGGGTATGCCTTCAGCCCTTCCTCAATCTGCAGGGACCTTTCTCCCTTTCCCCCATTGTCATCCACCACAATGATCTCCATCCGGGCGTATGTCTGGGCCAGCACACTGTCCAGGGCCTCCTTCAGCATGGAGAATTCCCGTTTATACGTGGTGATTATTACACTGACTAAACCTGTCTCCATCATCTAACCTATCTTTTCCCCTTCCATTTCATATGCTTTTGAAATGAGTTTATTGATCTGATAAATCCCCGTCTTTTTTGAGTCCGCGATCCGGGCTTTCATCTCTATCATGACCCCGGGATTCCCCTCGTTGAACTGCTTAATGGATTCGCTTAATAAACTCAGCATGAACTCCGCTTTTTCACCGGTACAATTGTCAAGAAGGCACAAAAACTGGTTTGCCCCATTATAGCCGATAAAGCCGTATTCCCTTGATAATGCCTTCAATGTATCTCCAATTTCTTCCAATATTTTATCTCCGGCAGCATATCCGATGGCGCGGTTCACCTCTCTCAGGTTGTCAATGGAAAGCACCACACAGGTAAATGTCCCCAGCGCCCCTCTTTTCTTAATGCTCTCGATCCGCTCATCACAGCTTAAACGGCTTGGGAGTTTGGTCTTTCGGTCCACGTACAGGGTGTATTCCACAATATCCCCGATCCGCCCAATGACGATCGCCCCGCAGCACCCGATCCCGAAGAACAGCACAAAAGCCATCGCCATATAGATCTTCAGGTTCAGCTGGGAAAATGCATCCACGCTGTTCTGCATTGCAATGTTCTTGCTGACCAAATAGCCGTTATACTCCCGGCCGGTCTGGGCCACGATCTCATGGAGGGAATTCAGCTTTTCGGCCAGACGGTTGATCCCCTCCATCAGCTCCTCATCGCTTATGCCCTCATTTATGCGCTCACTTTCGGAAGCCGCCCCGCTGTCCTCTGCCTGAAAACACGACAGGATATACTGCTTTTCCTCGATCTGCTGCTCCAGGCTGAATATCTCTTTGTTATAATCCACATACCGTGAGATCAGGGTATCATAGGTATTCTCACTGTATAGGATATTTCCCTCCTGGTCCTTTCTCTCATAAATGTCCTGAAGGATGATGGAATTGGCAGTCTCCGCATCCTTTGTATCCGTACTGTACTCCTGGGCTTCCAGGATCTTTGGGTTGTACTGGGCAATGGTGAGGAGAAGTTCGGCAGACTGGGCCTTCATTTTTTCCAGCTGGATCTGAAGGCTTTCAATCTCTGCATTGTTCTTTTCAATGAGAACCGCCCTGTCCCTTGTTTTCTGTCCCGACAGCACGTTCACATACAGCCGGTCCAGGCTCACTGCCTCCAGCAGCTGGTAGGACGTGATCAGATCATAAAAGCTGTATCCTGTCCTGGAGGAACGGAAGCCGGCCTGGTTGCTGTCCAGATACTCCAGTATCTCACCTATGGACTGCTTCATGATCTCAATGATCTCAATATAATCGTAATTGTCATTGCCTATATTCACCACATTGTTTGGTATGACCGCCCTTGCAACATACTTTTCGCTGTAAAAATCGAAATAACTGCTGAGCACGGTGTTCAGCATATTTTTTGCAAAGTCCTCGGAGTAATCGCTTTCCACGGAAAAGGTAATATAATAGTCTGTGGGATACTCCTCATACTCCTCCCCCTCTTTTAGGATCGCCTCCTTCCGTTTCTGCTCCTCATCTGAGACAATGGGCTCCACCTTTATCCTGCTCCTGACAAAATCCACACTGACATTGCTTTCCAGCTTTTCAATTGCATCCGCAACCACATTGGGGGAGTATATTTCACTGACATCAATGTCGGCTCCCGATGGGGTTTTTCCGCTTTTAGCATCCAAATTTGTGTAGGAAATAATTGCGTAAGCAGTGTACACCTGCTGCCGGCTGAAGTAGCTGTAAAAAACCACGCCTCCTATGACCGTACATAAAGCGATCAGGTATTTCCAGCTGCTTACATACCGGACAATCTGGAAATCTTTCACTTCCCATCCTCCCTTGCATTGCGCTTTTTCTCATTGTGCATTACAGCCATTGCCGCCATTGTTGTAAACGCAGCCCCTATGATAACGGCCCTTACAAAACCCATTCTGGTAAGAGGGCCGACCTCGTTATCCTTTACCGTGACATAGTCCTTGTTTTTGTACCTGGAATATTCCATGTCGATCTGTACGGCCTGCCGGGAAATATCCCTTAATTCCAGATCAATGGCCTGGATCATCCCTTCCGCCTTTGTAAGGTCATCCGCCTGGTTTACGGATACGCTGATATGGTCAATGATGGATTGCCTGTTTTTAATATCCGATTGTTTCTTTTCCGCTATCTCCTCCGCATCCACTGCATATTCCGCCAGATGGTCGATGCCCGTCTTTGTCTTGGACATATAAAAATCCTGGTTTTTGTCCACGGAGGGCACCAGCACCACCCCTGTCATCTTCGGATCGTACCGGTCAATGCAGCTTTTATATAAACCGTATGTTTTGGTGTTAATGGAGTATATGTTTCGGTCCTTATAATTTTTGTAATCCAGCAGGTCCACATAGGCCTGCCTGTTTTTGTATACCCCCTTCTCTGTGACAAATGAACGGAAATTAGCAAGGTTGATCTGAAGGAGATTATCGATCCGGGCCCCGATATCCTGAAAGGTGATGCCGTCATCTGAGATAAAACTTTTATTCTCATCAATCCTGCCATTCACATAATTCTTCAGCTGGATCAGTTTTGTGTTGTAGTAGCTGGCGATCTGGCGGTACTCCAATCCCTCCAGGTCCGCCGGTTCATATTGGAGCACGGAGAGATTGTCCGTATAATTGGCATAAAAATATTCCAGGTAAGCATAGGCAACCATCTGAAGCATGGACCGGGCATCCACGGATGTTAAGTCCCCGTTGGCCGTATATGTGACCTTATACTGGGTAGCAATATAGTCCCGGCCGCTTTTTGCAGGCACCTGGATGGTTATATGCTCTCCCAGCTCTTCCGGGGTTATCTCCGTGACCCCGGCCAGGGTAAGGGCCCGCCTGAGCACCTCCTCCGACTTGATCTCATAGGCGTTAAACCGGGACCCGTTGGGATTCAGTCCCTTGGATGCCCTCTCATAATTGTAGGCAAACCAGATGGTTGAGACTTTAAAACTGCTCTCATAAAACTTACATCCCAGCACCAGCACGGTTGCCGCCATACACAGCATCAGTTTCCACTTGTACATTCGGATCGTATTCAGGAATACAAACATACTGCTTTTATTGATCATGTGCCGTCTCCCCCTTCTTTTGTCTTGCGGTGTTGGTCTGTGTATGCGATCACGGTGATATGCGCCATCATGTTGATGGAATAATAAAAAAATGTATTGTCAGTTATGTATGTGACAAAAGAATATACCACTGTCATCAGCATGAATGCAGAGGCGCGTGATCCGAATTTCTTTCTCACAGCCATGACCTTATACCAGGTATTGCTCCACAGCCAGTAAATAAATCCCCAGAATCCCAGTTCTATAAAATGGGTCATGATATCGTTGTGGGCCATGCCCGGAACATAGGGACCCACATTATATTGTTTGTAGTCGTATCTTATTTTGAAAATATACCGGATCCCATATCCCAAAAATGAGGGGGACATTTCATAGTACTCTTTAAAGAAATCGTATATGTACCCCCTGCTCATGGTATCGATCCCCAGGTGATCCATAAGCGGCTGATACCAGCCCTTTTTTATGAGGAACAGATACAGATAGGAAAATACAAACAACCCTGCCACCAGGACTGCCACCAGGGCTGTCTTCATTTTTTCAGACACAACATCATACAAAAGTCCCACTGCAATCGCTGTGAGGATTGCCAGCACATCGATCCTCTTCAGACCTGTGGAAAAGAAAAATGCTGCCGCCATCAGCTCCCCAATGTGCCACTGCCTGTTTTTGATGCAGTACAGATAATACATTACAAACACGCCCAGCCCCTGGGTCAGGTCATGCAGCTCCAGCTTTCTCATGATCGGGCCGGTATTCTTTGAAAATGTGGTGATCAGCATCACATATTCCGACAGGACATTTCCCGCCCCATAGGTCTTTATAAGATCCAATGCAATGATGACAATGGTGGCGCATGCGGCATAGAGCATATAAGAAACGGTCCTTTTTCCAAACATATAGTACCCCGCGCCGGCGCACAATATATTTAAAAGCAGGCATACGATATTGATGGTCCCCCTGGTGACAAAGGATGTCTCCTGGCACCGGATCAGCCATATGGCCATGGATATCAGTCCAATGCCCATGACCGGGACCATCATGACAACAGAGATGGAATATAGAAACCGGATCTTAGGCATATCCACCGTGACCATGATCCATAAAGCACCCATGCCTATGACCAGCACATCCGCCGCATAGCGTATTCCCACAGGCAGGACCGGCAATCCCCCCTTATATTCAGCTGTGGCATAAAACGCAGCTGTCATGATCAGGATAAATATCCCTGCCATGAATCTTTCGATCCCTCTACTTTTTTTCACATCCAAATGATCACCTGGTCCCATTGTACGCTTTCCAAAAACACTGCAGCAGGAAAAAAGACGGCAGATTATAGGTCAGGAATAATATGACCCCGTATCGTCCGCTCTTTTTCCATATATGTTTATAACTGTGCTTTCCCAGATATTGGGCATAGGCCGTGTGCTTGACCAGCCGGTTCCACTGTACCAGCTTCTGCACCCTGGCGCCTGTCCATCCGGGATTAAAATAATATAAGCGCAGGATCTCGCAGTAATTCCTGGTCATCTTATATTCAAACGCCTGCTTCCATTCCCCGGGTTTTCCCTGTATGTATCGGTACAGCGCCTCATTAAACGCCAGTATATGATCCTGGATCCCAGGGTTATACCGGTTGCAGACAGAGGAGGGGTTTTGCCGGTAGTGGTAAAACACCCGGTCCAATACCCCCATGCGCGGGGCTGCTTCCAGGGTCTGAAGATTAAACATGGTGTCCTCCATCCTGCGCAGGTCAGGCGGGAACATCAGATGCCCTTTTCCCAGGAAATCCGCCCTGTAAAACTGGGTGCACACCGAACCAAAGGAGCAGGGCAGGCTGCAGTATGAAGGATCCATAAGTCCCAGACAGATGGTATCTATGACCTCCGGGCCCAGATCCCGGTACTCTGACCAGCCGTATCCATAGGAAATGGACTCCTGTCCGTATTCCTCCTGATACGCAACGCAGAGAATATCCAGCTGATGCTGCTCCAATTGCTCCGCCGCGCTTTTAAGCGTATCCGTCTGGATCCAGTCATCGGGATCCACAAAATACAGCCATTCCCCTGACGCCCTGCAGATTCCCTGGTTCCTTGCCTCGGAAACGCCCCTGTTCTCCTGGTGCACCACCACGACCCGCGGATCCCTCCGCCCGTACTCATCACATATCCTGCCGATATCCGTGGTGGACCCGTCATCAATGAGGATCACCTCATATCTTCCCCTGTAATCCTGTCCCAATATGGATTCCATGCACTGGTGGAAATAGGCTGGTTCCGTGTTATACACAGGAACCACAATGGAAAATTTCATTGTTTTCTCCCTTTTGTACAGACGGCTTCTGAGCCGTTTTCTTTACGTATTCTTCTGAAACATTCCGGCTGCCAGATCCCTGCAATAGCGGAACTCTTCCATTTTATGGAAACATACAACGGACAATATCATCGAGACACTCCCCGCCACCGCAAAGTAAACGCCCAGCCTTCCATAGGGAGATGCCAGGGTAATCCTGTCACAGAGCATTTTGCAGACCAGGACCGAAGACAGGCCCGCTGCGGAAATCTTTACCATAAGCCCTTGATAATAGGCCGGATCCATGTAGAAGAACTCCCGGTAGAGCAGCCTGGTCTTTAAAATGATCTGGATGACAAGGGTGCACGTGGTCCCCAGCATAATTCCCAGAATCCCCCATCTCAGCCCCAGCGCCACGGAGACAATCAGGTTTATGCTGCTTCCGGCAATGGATATGTTTTTATCCTTGGAAAATAATCCTGACACCAGCATCATCCGCCACAGCGGCTCCCTGACCACATAGTAAAAAAAGTTCACCACAAAGGAGTATTTCAGGATATCGTCCATAAGATACTCCCTTCCAAACAGGATCTCCACAAAGGGATCCGACATGCACATGATGCAGGATGCGCAAAATGATGTGACCATAAAAATAATGAACGTCATTCGGCACAGGACCTGGTGGCACCGCTCCCTGGTCTCAGACACTGCCAGGTTCCCAATGCTTCCCGCCGCCGCATCGGGGATCAGGAGCAGTATCCTCCTTACATTGGAAATGATCAGGGAATAGTTGGAATAAAGTCCAACCTGCAAGGTTCCCACCAAAACAGAGATCAGGATATTGTCCGTGGAATTGGTGATCTTGCCTGATAATGTCCCGATAAACAGCTGCCTGATATGGAAGAATATCTTCTTCTGCTCCTCCTTTGGAAGTTTCCGTGCCTCTTTTAAAAAAGGATACTGCCGGTCCGCAATATGGGCGATGGCAATGTTATTGGCCACCGTGACGATCCCGTCAGACAACAGGTAGGCGATAAAATTTTGTGTGAGGATCAAAATCCCCAGATTGGAGGCCACGGTAATAAACCGAAAGACTGTATTGGTCATGGAGATCAGATACATTTTCTGGTCCGCGTCCAGAAGCGTCCTCTTATAGGAGAAAAAATAGGAGCTGACTGTTTTCAGCAAAAATATCACATACACCAGCCTCAAATATCTGACATTAAACGCCGCATCCTTGATCAGCCAAGGTACAAAGGGCAGGAAGACCAGGCCGGAGATCAGGATCACTCCTGCGATCATCCGGTATGCGCTCCTGTAAAACCACATCAGCTGTACCACCTTTTTCCTGTCATGTTCAGCCAGGGGCCGGTACAGATGATAAGTGATGGCAGAACCCACCCCCAGCTCCGCAAGGGACAAAACAGCGATCACTTCCGTAAATAACCCGTTCAGGCTCACTGCTGAAAGTCCCAGGATACGGACCAGCGCGGTTCTGGTGACCATGCTCAGCAGCACGGTAAAGATTATGTTGACCTCACCATAAAATAGATTTCGGATACTTTTTTCAGTTCTCATATTTGTACTGTGGTTTTCTTTCTTACATTTTCGTAGACATGCAAAAGTTCCTGTACTGCGGTATCCCAGCTGTAACGCTCCCTTACAAAGGACATCTGCCCTTCCCGGTCATGGAGATCCTCAACTTCGCCCAATATGGATTCCAGGCAGGAGCCCAGCACGGGGACATTCCCTTTTGGAAAATACCTGGCATATCCTCCGGCAGTCTCCACGTTCTCCTCTATGTCGCTGACCAGGCACCTGGCTCCGCAGCTCATGGCCTCCAGCAGGCTGATGGACATGCCCTCAATATCACTGGGAAGCACATAGACCCGGCAATTGGACATAAGCTCCTCCAGCACACGGCCCTGGACAAAATCCGTGAACAGGATTCTCTCATCCCCCTCTGCCATGCGGCGTATTCGGTTTACATAATCATTGTTTTTTGTAAGTTCACCCGCTATGACCAGGCGGGTTTGGGTATTCATGTTTTTATATGCTTCCAGCAGGTAGTGCAGGCCCTTTTCCGGTACCAGCCTTGACAGAAAAAGGATATAGGTGTTTCTCTTAAGGCCCCACCTGCGCCCGATCTCCTCCGGCTCCCGGCAGGGTATCATCTCCACCCCGTTAGGTATATAGACGGACTCCCTTCCATATGTATCCATAAAGTAGCGCTGGTTCCCACGGGACAACACCACCAGGGCATTGGAGTAACGGGCCGCATTTTTCTCCCCCCACAAAAGGTAACGGGTGGCAAACCTTCCCCATTTGGCCCTCTGCCAGTCCAGCCCATGTATGGTTGCCACCACGGGGATTCCCAGCAGTCTGGGCAGGAAGGTCATGGCGCCGGGCCCTTCCGCATGAAAATGCAGCACATCATACCCTCCGAACACAGCACGTATGGCAGCCAGTACGGAGTAGACAAATGCATTCAGGGACGGATGGGACAGGGTGGGGATCCGGATCAGGCGGATCCCCCTGTACTCCCTGGGAGCCCGGTCCTCCTTCCTGCTAAAATCCTGCCACCGGTTGTAACAGTCCACCTGATGTCCCATGGCTGCCAGGCGCAGGGCTGTCTCTTCCACCGCAATCTCGATCCCGCCCTCCCTGGAGGGAACCCGTTTATGTCCGATCATTCCAATCTTCATGCCCATCCCTGCCTTTATCCTCATCTTTATCTTTCTTAATCCGTAACTACTCAGTCACACAGGAACAGATCCCTGGTATATACCTTGTCCCTTACATCCTCCAGCTGCCTGTCATACCGGTTTGCCAGGATCACATCCGATCTCTGTTTAAACTCCTCCAGATCAGAGATGATCTCCATGCCTAAAAATGCTCCGGCTTTCAATGCGGGTTCATAGATAACCATCTTAACGCCCTTTTTTTCCAGCCGCCGCATAATCCCCAGGATGGAGGAATGGCGGAAGTTGTCCGAATCCGCCTTCATGGTCAGGCGGTAGATCCCTGCAACCTTTGGGGATCTGCTTAACACCTGTCCTGCAATAAAGTCCTTCCTGGTCTGGTTGGCCTGTACAATGGCTGTCATAATACAGTTGGGAATGCCCCCATAATTGGCCAGCAGCTGCCTTGTGTCCTTGGGCAGACAGTATCCCCCATATCCAAAGGAGGGATTGTTGTAATGGGTGCCGATCCTTGGATCCAGGCACACGCCCTCTATTATGTTCCTGGTGTTTAACCCGTACACCTCCGCATAGGTATCCAGCTCATTAAAAAAAGCCACCCTCATGGCCAGATATGTGTTGGAAAACAGCTTAACGGCCTCCGCCTCGGTTGCATCCATGTAGCGGACAGGGACATCCTCCTTCAGGGCCGCCCCCTTTAGAAGGCCGGCAAACATGCGGGCCTTCTCCATCTGGACAGGGTCCCCTGTATCCAGCCCCAGGATGATCCTTGAGGGATACAGGTTGTCATAAAGAGCCCTGCCTTCCCTTAGAAACTCCGGGGAAAACAGGATGCATCCGTCCGGGTACCTGGAACTGATCTCCTTTGTAAACCCCAGGGGAACCGTGGATCTTATGACAATGCAGGCGTCCGGCTGGATCCTTAATGCCGCTTCCACCACGGCTTCCACAGAGGATGTGTCAAAATAGTTCTGCTCCGCGTCATAGTCAGTGGGCGTTGCAATGATCACAAAATCCGCATCCCCATACGCTGCCCTGATATCTGTTGTGGCTGACAGCATCAGGCCTTTTTCACCCAGGCGGGATTCCAGCTGCGGGTCCGCGATCGGCGACCGCCCCCTATTGACCTTATCCACCTTTTCAGGCTGTATATCCACTGCGCATACAGGATTGTCCCGTGCAAGCAGCGCGGCATTGGACAGCCCCACATATCCCATGCCGGCCACCGCTATCTTTTGCTGTTTTTCCATCCGACCTTCCTCCTTGCCGTATTGGAGCGTGTTAAAGATTGTTCTTTGCACACTCTAGAGTGTGTTTGAAAATTGCTTTCTGGCAGCTGTGCGTCACAGTTTGTGGGGGATTTGGGCTAAATGAAGGCGGCGTAGCGGGCTACGCTAACTGAATTTGGCCCAAATAACCCGCGAAATGGGGCGTGCTTTGTCCTAAGGGGTACCGGGCAGAGCCTGGGGGATTCCTTAGGGCAGATGACGGGAATGAATTTACAAACACGCTCTAGTAGGAGACCACAGCCTCCGGTTCCAGGATCTCCGCCACCTCATTGGAACCATAGCTTACTATCTTTCCTCCTGAGCCAAGGGTCCACCTCTGGTCATTTCCGTCCGTCACCTTTGTATTCTTCATGATCTTCCCGCTGGAATTGATCAGGCGCTTTCCTTCCCCGGGTATATCAAATACCTCGTACTTTGCAGCGGAGTCCGCCTTTTGAAGTTTTCCCTTGTAGTAAAAGCTTCCGTCTTTTATACCCGTGATCCCTTTTCCCTTCAGGTCAAAATAATACCGGGACCGGGAGGAATCCATGCCATCGTCCACCATTGTTTTTCCAATAACGCATTTCCTGTCCCCCTCCGGCGCTCCGCAATAATAAAACTCGCCCTTCACCTCAACCAACCCGTATTGGGCGGCTCCATACATGTCAAATACGTAGTAGCTGTCGTGGATCTTTTCCACGGCGTAGCCGTCTTCCGGCCCGCATATGGGTTTCCCCGACCGGTCAAAGTAGTACCATTCCTTTTGCCCCGCGCTTCCAAGGTCGGGCGGTCCCTCCAGCTTTAACCATGTCCCGGCTGCCTTTTCTCCCTCTGTAAACGCCTTATCCCCCTCTGATTCCTGCTGGTAAAAATAGCGGTATCCCTTTATCTGCGGTGTTGTGCCGTTTAGCTTCACCCACCCCAGATGCATGATCCCCTTTTCATCAAAGCAATAAGTCACCCCATCCACCTTGACTTCCTTTTTCCAGCCTGAGGAACGTTTTTTATTCCCCGTGGACCGGTTAAAATAAAAATAGGCGTACTGTCCGTGCTCCTGCACATAATCCAGCACGTAGGACTGATCCAGCCAGCTGTCCGGGATCTTCAGCCACTGCCATCCCGCGGCCCTGGCGCCGTCCTCCCCGCAGTAGTAATAGGAATCCTCGTCATCATCACGGTCAGCCTCCTTTGTCAGCCAGCCCGTACGCATCACGCCGGAAGAATTAAAACAGTAGGATTGCCCATCAATCTTATACCAGCCGTCACTGCGTACATATCCATCGCTGCCCGCGTAGTACCAGTTATTGTACTCCGAATTTCTGGAATCCAGGCCGCTCATGACAAACCACCGGTCCTGGTACAGGAACCCCTCCTCCCCGATGTAGCGTCTCCTGCCATCCTCGTCATTCATCCACCGCTTCCGGTAATTATAGCCGTTGGAATCAAAATAGTATTTCCTTCCCTCCAGTTCCTTAAAACCGCCTTTGAGCACCGCACCCGATTCTAAGGCATAGTACCAGCTCTCGGACACGGCGCCGGTGCTGCTGTTGGTATTCTCAATCTTAAACCAGCCATCCTCCTGAAGGACTCCATTTTCATCCAGATAATACCGTTCCCCGTTTCCGTCCGTGTACCAGCGCTTTCTGTAATTCAGGCCGTTGGTGTCAAAAAAGTACCAGTTTCCGTCCATCTCCCTCCAGCCGTTGCGCCAGAGCACGCCGTTGGAGCCGCCGTAATACCAGTTGGTATATTCCTGTCCATTGCCCCCCGTGCCGGAAATGGAGAACCAGCCGCTTTGGCGGGCTCCGTTTTTATCCGCATAATACCGGTCATCGCCCAGGTTAAACCATCGGTTGCGGTAGGCTATGCCGTAGGTATCAAAATAGCAGGTCATGCCTTCCACTTCATGCCACCCGTCCCTTAAAAGGGAGCCGTCCCCGGTCACGTAATACCAGTTGCTGTAGGGGTTCCCCCTGCTGTCCACTTTGTCAATGGAAAACCAGCCCGGGGCCTTCCTGGCCCCTTCCTCATCCACGTAATACCGCTTGTCCTCCAGATTAAAGAATGCCTTTCTGGGAGAATTGCCCCACTCATAGAAATAGTAGTCCTTTCCTCCCAGCTCATACCATCCGTTTCTCAGAATGATTCCGTCATTTCCCGCGTAGTACCAGCTGGTGACAGGGGAGGCTGAGGGCAGCGACGGCTTGGATACAAGGCTGAACCACTCATTTTCATACCTGGAACCGTCTGAGCGCACACGGTACCGGGCTTCTCCCACATTGACCCAGCGGTCCGCAGCGATCCGGCCGTTGTCCCCCACATAGCGCATGGTTCCGTCCGGCCAGAGAACCCATTGGTTCACCAGTTTTTTATCGTGTTCCACATAGACCCACTCCTGGGCCGAGTCCTGCTGCCAGCCATCCGCTGCCTTTGCAGGGATAGCCGGCATGATCAAAACCGCGGCAGCAAATGCAGCTGTCCCGATGATCATTTTTATGTATCCCATTTTTCTCCCCCTCCCGGCTTCTTATCCCTCTCTGTATTTCCCATATATCACATCCAGATAGGGAACCGTGTCAGAAGCCCATGGATATTCCGGCATATAGCTTCCGGTGTAAGCGGACAAATACTTCCTGTCCCCTTTCATAAATTCATATACATCGCATGTAAATAACCCTGGATCGACCAGATAAACTCCCCGTCTGTGGATCACCAGCTCCTCACACCCATGTTCCTTCAGGATCCTGCGCAGGCGGTGAGCCACCACCCTTATATTCTGCTTGGCCGTATCCTCCGGCGTCTCTTCATACAAAAGGTATGCCAGCTGTGCCAGGGAGGCGCTGCCTCCCCTCTTATGCACCAGGATCGCCAGAAGCTCCTTGGCCCTGCTGCTGGAAAAGTAGATAGCCCTGCCATTGATCCATACATCAAACCCGTTAAAGGTCTGTATGAAAATATCTTCTGTTTCCGGCATTTCCCGTTCTCCTCTTTTCCCCTTAAGACAGCACATCCTGATGGCCTTTATCCACCATCACCCGTATGATCCGGTCCACATATTCCCTGCACTTGTGCCCGTCCCGGGCCTCCACCATTACACGCATGACAGGTTCCGTACCGCTTTCCCTTACCAGGACGCGCCCCTCTGTTCCCAGTTCCTGTTCCACGCGGTTCACCGCATCCTGCACATCCCGGTCCTCCCTGGCCGCCTGTTTGTCCTTTACACGGATATTCTCAAGGACCTGAGGATAGATGTGGACCGGCTCCGCAAGCCTGCTAAGGGGCTGCTTTTTCTCCAGGATCACCTCCATCATCTTGATGGCTGTGAGAATACCGTCCCCTGTGGTTGCATATTTTCGGAAAATAATATGGCCCGACTGCTCACCGCCGATGCGGTAACCGTTTAAGGCCATGTTTTCATACACGTATTTATCTCCCACCGCTGTTTTCTCATACTCAATGCCCGCTTCATCCAGGGCTTTATACAGGCCGAAGTTGGACATGACCGTGGTGACGATCTTATTCCCAGCCAGCTTCCCCCGCTCTTTCATATAGCGGCCATAGATGTAGAGGATCAGGTCCCCGTCAACCAGATTTCCCTTCTCATCCACACAAAGGCACCTGTCCGCATCTCCGTCAAAAGCAAAGCCCACATCCAGTTTCTTTTCCTTCACAAATCGGATCAGGCCCTCCATATGGGTGGAACCGCAGCCTGTGTTAATGTTCAGTCCGTCCGGTTCATTGTTGATCACATAGGTGGATGCCCCCAGGGCGTCAAACACGCTTTTAGCGATCATCCATGCGCTCCCGTTGGCACAGTCCAGTCCCACCTTCATGTTCTTATAGGAGCGGGTGGCCAGGGAAATGAGATAGCCCGTGTACCGGTTCCGGCCCGCGGCATGATCCACGGTGCGGCCGATCCGCTCCCTGACCGCTAGGGGTATCTCCCCGGAAATGCCGTCCAGGTATGCTTCAACCTGAAGGATCGTGTCCTCATCCATCTTCTCCCCCTGGGCGTTGATGAGCTTGATGCCGTTGTCATAATAGGGATTGTGGCTGGCCGAGATCATAACGCCGCAGTCAAATCCTTCCGTCCGGGCCACATATGAGACACTGGGGGTTGTGGTCACATGGAGAAGATAGGCGTCCGCGCCGGACGCTGTAAGCCCCGCTGCCAGGGCATACTCAAACATATAGGAAGAACGCCGGGTGTCCTTTCCGATGACAACCCGGCATGTCTTATGTTCCCTGTCCACTTGTTCCCTGTCTCCTTGTTCCCTGTCTCCTTCTTCCCTGCCATCATGTTCCCTGCCATAGTACCAGCCCAGGAACCGGCCGATCTTGTATGCGTGCTCCACTGTCAGTGTTTTGTTGGCTTCGCCGCGGAAGCCATCGGTGCCGAAGTATTTGGCCATGAGTTTTTTTCTCTCCTTAATCTGTAATGTTGTGTAGTGTCCTGATCAATTGATAGACCCCATACCCTATGATTGCCCCTAACGTGTTATGGAACATGTCATCGAACTCAAAGAGGCCACGCTTTGTAATAAGCTGAGTCAGCTCAATGGTAAGGGAAACCGCAAAGGCTGCCGCTGTAACTGATGATAATTTCATTTTTGCGCACGCCGTGGGAAGAAGCGCCCCAACCGGCAAAAGCATCATCACATTCCAGAAATTTTCTGCTATCAGTTTTGTCCTTCCCGCCATGATCTCCCTGTACGACCAGAACAGCGTCAACTCATATCTATATGCCTTTCCCGGTTCCCGGCCAAATACGGTGGATGCAAACACCAGTACGAGATAAAAGACCAGGATAACGACCGCCCCACACTGTGCCAGCGCCGGCCTGCACCTGTGACAGGCACAAATGTATATCAAACCGGCGGTTGCGGCCAGTGCCAGGGCGGCCAGAATCATATTGGGGGTCAGCGATGCCAGGGCTGATGATAAATAATAATCGATATCGCATACCTGCCTTACATTTTTTACTGTATTAAATCTACGGTTGCGATCCTCGGCTCAAAGCAGCAGGCGGGCCTGACGCAAACTATCCTCACACCGCTTGCCCTTTGAGGGCCAACCTTTACAAACGTTGCGATCACACTGGTCCTTCCATGTAATCCCAATGGCCCGATATCCGACTCGTTGACCCGCCTGGTAATTTCCGCTTCCATCTCCGACTGCACATCATAGCATCCATCCGCTTGTGCCTGCAGCATCATGGATGCCGCCTCAAAATGAGAACGCCCTATGCCCACAGCAAGTGTACAGGGTGAACATCCCAGCTGGGCAACTCCTTCTGTTGCCCATTTCACGATCTCATCAATGACCACCTGGGTGTTGTGCTTATGGAACACCCTGTATGTCTTGGCCCTGATCGCCGGCCCGCCGCCAAACATCATGATATGGAGCCGGACCACATTATCCCCGCATGTTCTAAGAAGAATGGGTGCTGGTTCAACACCGGCAGGATCGGGATCCAGACCGCCGGACTGGTCGATCCTGCGGTTATCATCTCCCATAATCCCCATGGGGCGGCCGGGAAGTTCTCTCAACCCGCTTGCGATTCCATCCCTGATCGCATCCAACATCCTTCCTGTCACAAAAACGTCAGGCCCTACCTCCAACACAAGATGAGGAATACCCGTATCATCACAGAGAGGACTGTGGTTTCTCTCAGCAGCTTCCGCATTTTCCAGGATTGTTTCAAGAACCCATCTGGCCTTCTCATTTTTTTCATGTTTGATCGCCCTTTCATAGGCATGCTTCTTATCCTCCCGAAAGGTTGACCCTGCCTCCACAAGGGCACTTCTTACAAGTTCCACTGCCTTTTCATAATCAAACGTGCTGCTCATAAATACTCCTTCCATGGGCAGCTGCAATGATTGCGGGATACCGTTCAACCTTCAGCCGGTACAGTGCCTCCATTCCCAATTCCGGAAATGCCACCAATTCCTGCCCCCTTGTCTTATCACCCAGCAGGGCCGTTACCGGCGGTATGACTGCATAAACGGCATGGTTCTGGTTTAACGCCTCAATGGTTCCTCTGCCGATTTCACCCTTGCCCAGATGCAGCTTTACACCTGCCTTAGATAAGGGCCCAATACTGCTCTCAATTTCCAGTTTATTGCTGGAAGTAGGACCAACCCCCGCCGGGCTTACGGCGGTGTGAAATATCACACTGCCTTTTAGTTCAATGCCATGATCAAAATTTTCATTCTCCCGGATCATTTGTACCACCTTGGGCAGAACAGCATCGCGGCCGCAAAATATACTGCCGGATATATATACCGTGTCTCCAATCGTCAGCTTGGCAATACACTCCTCAGTAATGGGCGTATTGATCTCCATTGCCATATGTCCTCCTTGTAATGATGTACATCTGGTTCCTGTTATGATTCGTTGACAGCAAACAGCTTAATATAAGCCCCTTCGTTTTCGATCACGCCAAATGCCCTGGCACGGTTGCACACTTTTCTGGCCCAATTGGTATGCGGCTTAACTTCATTCATCTTGTTAGCCCCGGATCCCTTGACAACGCCGCCTTGTGTATGTCCCAGGATCATACAGGCATCATCATACTCTTCCTTTGTAACAGCCATCAACGCGTTAACAAACTTTACATGAGTGGGATGGATGACAGTGCGGCCTACAAAACCATTGGCCTTATCAAGGATCACCTCCCGAAGCAGACCATCGATCTCATTGTTTACAATAGGCAGCCGTTTCATCAGATAATCCTCCAGTCCGTGATGGGGAAGTTCCTCAAACATCATTGCTTTGGGAGCACGGAAATATTCCCAGACCGGTCCGGAAATCACATAATCATTCTCACGGCCGCAGACATTTACAATATCTGCAAGGCACTCACGGACGGTCATGATGTCATAAATGGAATAATCCACACCGCGGCGCACGCCAAATACCGATGAGAAGTCGGTTCCGCCCACACGCACCTGCAGAACAAGGTCATGGTACTTGTCAAGGATCTTCTTAATGCCCACCAGTTCCTGCATACGGCTTTCTTTATAAGCCACTTCCGGGTCTTCAATGATCGGCATGCCATAAAGGATCTCTCCAAACCGCTCATTTAGATCTTTTAGATAGGCATAATATTCATATCCGTTCTCAGCATTGAATTTAGGGAAATTGATACCGCAGAGAAAGCGCACCTGTCGTTTTGTCAATGCATCCCCAAAGCGTTTAAACTGGGCAAGATTGCGGATGCGGACAAAGATAAGAGGTATCTTTTCAGGGGACAGGGCTCCTGCATCAACAGCATCGGCAACGGTATCCAAAAGCCTATGTACATTTGCCTCAGCAGCTTCCACCTGATCCACCGGGCAGGCATCCTCAAAGCAAAGGACAATGGTGGTCAATCCGGGCATTGATCCGGAAATGATCTTGGGGGCAAAATCCTTTGTCCCAGGCATATACATGGTTGCGCCTAAACAATACTGCAGCATTTCACGTTCCGTGTACTTGTTAAAATCCTCCGGCTCCACAACAAATTTAAAATCAGGGTTATACAAATGGTGTCTCATAAGTCACTTTATTTTCCTTTCTTTTATCTATTCAGTAATCCGGGTCCGCCTTAGACAAGGCTCCCCCGTGGAGACCATACAGCCTCCGGGTAATATTCATCGATCATTCTCTTTACAAGAAGACACTGCTTTGCGCGCTTTCTTGCATCATCCTCCGTGCTGTCCCAGCTGTGGGTAGCAGCCACAGAGCCTCCTGTTTTGAGATAGATAGGCGCGGCAACCCGGATCATCTCCGGAACTTCATAATGGCGGATAAAGCCGCCTGTAGATTTAGGATTCTCCGTATGGATATCAATGGGGATGTCAATTGCCTGACGCAGCGATGCCAGCATTTGAAGCTGGATGTCGCGCACAGGGTTCAGCGAGTCCGCGCCAATGGATTCCAAAAGCTTACCTGCCGCAGGATTGCCATGCCCTGCATGAGCCGAAAGTTTAAAATGGCAGTCATCTGGTATCTCCCCCGCCTTCCTCGCTTCATTGAGTACATAAAGACAGCCCTCGTCATAGACAAGGAAGCCTCTGCAGCCCAGGCGTGCCGCCCGTTTTACATCTTCGATCGCCCTTACGATCTGCTCCTGTCCGCGCAGGCGGTATCCCATTCGCACCCCCTCCTCCGTATGCACGGAAGCGGATGTGTCAGTGGTCGCTCTCGGACCAATGGCAAGGATCAGGTCTGTCTGCCACTGATTGGCATACTCCACCATTTCTGTAATCTCATCATCTGTCATACGCATGATACCCTGGGTCTGGGTAACACGGTGCAGGTAAAGTCCATAGGAATCCATTGCCTCCAATAGAGCGATCATAGCTTTGGGCCCCTGGATACCAGGAACCTCAAAGCGGTACTGCCCGCCGTCAGCAAACCGCTTCTTAGAGTCAGGGAGATGGTATGCATCACCGCCCGGGAGTCCAATTGATTTTAAAAATTCTCTTGTTCTTTCCATACTGTTCATTCAATGATCCTTTCCCTCAATCTTTGTTGAGTTCGTATATCAAACCGTCAACCGCCTCTTTATGTAAGAAATCAAGGGGCGGCAGCTTTCCACTAAGCCCCTTATGGATCCGGACGTCTATGAAAGAGGCCTGACCACTATTCTTTAAATCATCCAAAGCTTTGATCAGTTCCTCCCTTGTGCCCACAGGTTTTCCGATCGTCCGGTAGCCGCACGCCTGGGCAATTCCGGTGAGATCCACCAGATGACCGGCAGAAGGCTGCCCGCCCACGGATTCATGGGCACCGTTATTCAAAACAATATGAATGAAGTTGGGTACATCCAGTTTACTGACCATGGTCATAGCCCCAAGGTGCATCATCACTGCCGAGTCGCCGTCCAGACAAACCACCTTCCTGTCCTTCTTCTCCAGTGCAATTCCAAGGGCAACCGAAGATGTGTGTCCCATGGCTCCTACATTCAGGAAATCATGGTCCTTACCTTCCTTTCGCTTCTCCCTCAAAAAGAAGAGTTCTCGGGTAGCCCGCCCCGTGGTGGCAGCATAAATCGTCTCAGAAGGCAAATGGTCAAGGATGATCTCAATCGCCTCTTCCCGGTTCATCGGATACCTGTCATCCCTGTTGTCTGTCTTTTCCCCGGCCATAACCCCCTTTGGAGCAATCAGTGCGTAAGGCTTCCGGTTCTCACGGGCATAAGAGACAGCTGCGGCCAGTACATCTCCTATCTTCCCGTTGTCATCCTCCAGCACGGTATAAGGGATGTGCATAATATCCAGGAGGCCGGGGGTGATCTCCCCCTGCAGCTCATGCTGCGGCCAGTCGCCTGTACCCGGCCGTCCCCGCCAGCCAATCAGCAGCAGCATAGGTACAGCATATACATGCTTGTCCGCCAATGACACAAGAGGATTTACCGTATTGCCCATTCCGCTGTTCTGCATATATACCAGCGGTATCTCCTTTGAGGCAAAATAATACCCTGAGGCAATCCCTATGGCATTGCCTTCGTTTGCCGCAATAATCGTTCGGTCCGGTGCGTTCTTTAATATATGATTGCAAAAACCATTGAGATATGAATCCGGTACCCCGGTAAAAAAGGTTACACCATTCTTTTTCAATTCATCCAACACTAGATTTTGATCTAACATCTCTCCTCCTACTACTCTTTTGCAGTGCCTTTATAAAATGTGAAGTACTCCGGGCTGTCCGCTTTACACAGTTCCCAGGCTGAAGAAAAAGCATCGGCCACATCTGAGGGCAGCGGACCTGCATTCACAGCTTCCATATTCTGCTTTAAGTGGCTCAGCTTAGACGCTCCCACCAGGATGGCATCCCCCCGGCGTTCATTCAACATGGAGTGATACGCCAGCCAGCGGTATACCGCCTCAATGATGCTGATGCCATTCCGTTCACATGCTGCTTTTATCACATCCGCCGCATCAAAGTAAGACTTTTTCCAATACCGTTTCTGGTAGTTGGGCCGATGTGTAAACCGCCCTTCCGCCGGTGTTTCCTCAAACCTGCCATACCGTCCTGTCAGCAATCCACCTGCCATAGGATTGTAGGCATAGAACCGCATCCCAAAGTAATCCAGGGCTGTATTTAATTCTGTTTCCGCTTTTCTGGTCAGCGGATTATAGATGCCCTCATAGACTGTTGGCAGTACCCAGCCATGTTCCCTGCACTTGTGGTAAACATCTGCCGCCAGCCAGGCGGGGAAGTTGCTGAGTCCAAGTTCTTTATATTTTCCCTGATCATAAAGAACAGCGCAGGCTTCCAGTACGGACTCCACAGGAGTATTCAGATCAGGAAAATGAAGATAAAATGTATCCACGCTGTCAATCCCCAATCTGTCCAGGGACTCGTTCAGCTGTTTAAAGGCAGCTTCTCCGTCCAGTTTTCCGGATATCCTGGGGTTGACCTTGGTAGAGATTTTTATTTTATCCCTACCCATTTTCTTTATCACTTCCCCCAAAAGGGCCTCACACCGGCCTTCGTTGTACACATAAGCGGTATCCAGTTCTTCATATCCGGCATGGAGAAACGTCTGGATAAATGCCTCCACGTCCGGATGAAACACGGATTCGCCAAATGTCATTGTGCCGAGAACCAGTTTTATTTTCTTATTCATCTGCAGGCTCCTGCCTTTCCGTTATAAACAGTTCCAGTATTTCTCTCACAGACACATTTTCCCGGTAAACAGTATCAAAAATACGGCTGCCGGCTTCCCTGCCGATGCCTGCATAATCCATCAGCCCATGGTACCGTTCCTTAAACTCCTCATCACTCAGCGGATTTTCAGGCTCCCCTTTGGGGAAGTCAACACGTTTTTCAAGTGTCCTGTTATCCGTGGTTTTAAGCTCCACTACCGCAGCCTGAACCGCTGGGAACGCTGCGCTGATTTCCTCATCCGGGACAACCGTTACCCTCTTTGTCAGATCAAGGACAACCTTGTCCTGAACACCTGCTTCACTAAACTCCTGCAGGCCTGCTTTACCGTATAGGAAGCCTGCCGCTGCGCTGTAAGGTATACTCATCTTTGCCGAATAGGATCCCAGGATATCCACATGGTCATGGCCGCTGACAGCCAGTGAATACGTTTTGATATGAATGCTCTCCACATCCCCTGCTGTCAGGCCATACTCATTTCTCAGCTCAATGACGGCTTCAATGGAAGGGTGCGTGTAACGGCAGGAGGCATATGGCTTTGTGTAGGTCTTTTGGATCGCGTATGTACCATTCAAAACCACGGGCTTTAACTCTATATCCTCTTTTCCTGTCATCATCCTGAAATAGCCGCGGTTTCCCCCCAGTGGATCCGGATGTCCCTTAAAACCTGCTTTTGCAAGCTGTATAGAGGTGAGCGCAAGCAATGCAGCCTTTGCCACATTGTAGGGTTTCAGTTCCGAGCCGTCATCCAGGACTTTTAACATCCCCGTAGCGGATACACATGCTGCCGCAAACGCGTTGTACCTCTCTTCTTCCGAAAAGTCCAGCATATAGGATGCTGCTATCGCTGCCCCCAATACACCGCAGGTACCGGTTGCATGATAACCAAGTGCTTTATGTCCGGGCTGGATGGAAACAGCCATTGTATAAGAAGTTTCATAACCAATAACTGCAGCCTTCAGCATATCCTCAATCTTTACATCATACCTCTGGGCCAGTGGAAGAAGCAGTGAAAAAATGGGAGAACCCAGATGTATGATCCCGGAGTTGGTTCCATCGTCAAAATCAAGTGCATGGGCATTTAAACCATTGAGAAATACGGCTTCTTTTAATGCCAAAGTCTCTTTTGTTCCAATTACCGTAAACTCTCCCTGTTCCGGATTAGCAAATGCAATATAGTCTTTAATCTTCTTATTTTGAAATTTTGCCCCTGCAGTTGTAACCGCAACATAATCAAGCAAGGATTGCCTTGCTCTATTTAAGACATTCTCCGGTACCATCTGCCTTTGAATCCTGTCTATTGAATTAATAAACCTGTTTGAAGTATTCACGCACCAATCTCCAATCTCATCAATTTACTTTTTATTCTTAATAGTCAACTGGGGGTCAATGCTGGAAATATGCCTCATAGCCATCTTTTGCCGACACAATTTCAACGCCCTTGCTTCTGGCATATTCAATTGCCTCCTTTAGCATTGGTACATACACCAGATGTCCCACAGTTCTTTCATATTCACTTCCATCGCTGTCAGTAAGTGGTTTTCCTTCCTGATCATACAATGGAATCACCTCATTATTTTCGTCATATACAGGCTGCCCATCTGTGTCCACTTCCACCAACTGACACCATTTTGTATTTGAAGTGTGAAACATCATAATTTCCCAACCACCGCAAACTGATACTGTGTCTATATATCTTTTAATATCTTCTAAATCATAATCTTCCCTGGACTTATCACCATCACCGGATGCAAAATCAATCCTATAGCGTTTTAGTCTATATGGATCCGAATCCTTTGAGTTGATCGTATTTCCTCCAATAATGATTCCAGCTTTAAATACAGATCTTGCTGCATTTAACATGCGTATCTCATATCCTGTACTGGATGAATAAACAAGAATATCTCCGGTTTCAATTCCCTCATCTAACAACTTATCTCTAGCTGTAGTCAACCTTTCCCTAATCTCTAGATCAGATAGCAATAACAGATCATTGGGGGTTGGATGGGAATAGGTATGGCACAACACCTCTGCCCCCATAGCATGACAGGTTTTAATATCCTCCCAAGTCATCCATTTGCTACTGCTGCCAATTCGAGTAGTCGTTACCGCAGTTGAAATACTTACCCCCATCTCATTACAGAGAGGAAGAATATCTTTTAGATAGAGGATTCCCCCGTCATCATCAATAATTGTTAGCATTGGATTTCCGTAATCGGGTAATGTAAAACTGATTTTAGGATTTAGAACCGTATCAATATGTTCCTCACCACTCGAAACCTGTAGTCTAACATCAATCCCGGAAAAAGAGCTCAAATCCGGTATCTTATAAACCGCACTCTCCTGTATTGCCAATAACCTGAATCCATCTGGATATTCTTCATTAAAAGCCCTGAAAACCAACTCCACTGGTGAATCTGAATTAAGTTCTACATATACAATTTCTCCTGTTGCCATCCACTCCGGGATACTGTTCTTTCCACCTGAAAGGGATACAAAACTGGCTTTTTCAGGTATTCCATAAATATGCCAACTACCATTCTCCCCTTCATAAATCATTCCATTCGACTCTTTTACTCCTTTTTGCAGCAAAGTCGGTTGTTTCGATACATCCGCTATCTCTTGATCAGAATGCCCCCCCCCCCCCACCTACAGCCGTCAGTGTTTCGTTCGTGTCTTGGGCATCTTTTTCCTGCATAACAGCACTTGTAGCATCAGCACTTTGAACTGCATGTTTCTCAGATATATTTCCTTTGTGTGCACATCCGACCAAAATCATATTTAAACTCGCAAGGCACAATACTAATACAACCAGTTTTTTCATCCTCTTACTCCTTTGTAAATACAGCATTAATATTAGTTTATACTGTAAGCTCAGGCAACAGATCATGCCTCATAATATCATTCCCATCCGTATCTAATACTTTTACAGAATCTACAAACGTTCTGTGTTTTTGGTTGAATTCTTCTATGGTATCTGCTTGTATCGTAACTCCTGCTACACGGTCACTACTGCTTGTAATACCATTAAACCTCATCCCCCTCGGTCTCAAGCAATGAAAATCAGATATGTTTCCCTCTTTCAGTTGTTCCTCAAACCCTTCCATGTGATCAAAAACGCCAGGCCTGCAATATATGAAGTCATTAACAATATATTTATTCTCAGGTGTGCAAACCTCAATAACCGGCTTAATTCCCATAGTTAGATCAACCACTGCTTTTATGACATCAACCCCACAAGAATGTCTGATAAGCAGGTATTTCATTCCCCCTCCAGTACGTGCACAAAATTCTAGAACAGACACTTGCTCTCCGTCTGTAATCATCTGTACCAGCATAGGTGCATTTTTAATCTCAAAAGCATCTGCAATCTGTTGAGAAACTTTTCTGATTTCAGCAAACAGTTTAGGAGAAGCATGCACTGGAAACCTGCCGCGGAAGATGACAAAACGATCATCATCCCTTATTTTTTCGCTGTTGGAAACGCACAGAATATGCACCGTTCCATCCACCACAAAAATATCTGCACTAATCTCTTCCCCGGCAAAGAATTCTTCTACCAATGCAGTTTTAGTACGACTGATCTGCACTGCATCATCAAAAGCGCATTTCAATTCTTCCATATTCCGCACTTTTCTCACCCCTTTAGAGCTATAAGCATCCACAGGTTTAACAATAAGAGGATATTGCAAATTCCTGATTCGGGACAGATCCAGTTCATTCATTACAACATACTGTGATGTGGGTACCCTATTCTCAACAAAAACCTTTTTCATCAGTTCCTTATCAGATACCATCTTTGCAGTCTTATAATCAAGATAGCAAGGAAGCCCCAGCATTTCCGATACCTGGGCTACAACTAAAAGCACCTGGTCCGCACAGCAGGTGATCAGAAAATCAACGCCTTCCTGAACAGCAATATTTCTCACCGCTTCTATATCAAAAATATTGACTTGGCAAAACTGATCCGCATAAGGGCGTGCAAGGGCGTTTTCGCTTCCATCTCCAAGTACTGTTGCAATATTGCGTTTTTTTAATTCCTTAATTAATGTTATTTGAGGCAAGCCCCCTGCCAACACAAAGGCTTTCATATAAACATTTCCTCCCAGTTTTCTCATTTTAAGTAGCAGTGCCACTACACTTTCCTATATCTTTTAACAAATCCTAGTATTTCTTGGCGTTTCGTTACAGCTGCAATTCCTGAACATAGAATGAGTACCATGATAAATCCCCAACGAATCACTGTGAACCGATAAAATATCAGCGAAACCGGAATTAATATTACAGATACCAGAAGTTCTGCAGCCAAATCTTTTGCAGGAAGTATCTTACTGATATCCATCTTGATGGTTATGATATAATGCATCATAATTAATAAGATCTGGCAGAAAACTGTCACATAACATGCGGCACGGTATCCCCACATCAACACCCCCACTATATCCAAACCAATATTAATAACTGCTACAATAGAAGTTAGAATTGCTGCATAATGTGTTTTCTTATAAAATGTTTCAAGATTTACAAATTGTGATGTCAAAGCCGTAAACACTCCACACAGCATATTTGCGGGAAGAACATATACGGATTCCGCATAACTTTTACCCCCCAATATCCTTACAATCTCAGGGCCAATCATTAATACACCGAACGTACAGAACAGAATAAAACACATATAGACCCGAAATGCCTTTCTGATAGCAAAATAGTCCTGATTGTCCTGTTTATCATAAAACCATGGCGCCCAGGCATTATTGAGGGACTGAACAAAAATCAGCATGATATGTGCGCATGTTGTCGCAAGCACAAGCCATGCAACCTCGTCCGATGAACACAAATGCTGCACAATCACCCGGTCTGAATTTAAAAGGATCTGACTTCCAAGAAAACTAAATACTAAAGGGAGTCCCATGGCCAATGCATATTTCCAGGATTTCAGACGTATGACTGCACTTTTTTTTATAAAAAAAACATAGAATATAACACCGGCAATAATATATGGAACATACTGTCCAATAATCCTGCCAAGCAGCCGATCATCCTCCAGCCAATACACCAGAGCCACTGCTATCAGAGAAGATCCCACTACTAATGCAAAGGATATGGCGGAGCTAAGCTTATATTTGTATTCAACTCTCTGTTTTGCCTGAAACATTAAGAAAACAGGTTGTGCAAACAGATAGGCAAACATAATAAGGATATACTTCCGGTCTAGGAGAAGAAGCCTGTGAAAGAATTCCGGAAAAATTAAGTATAACGCCAGCGCAACAGCTGTTATCATACTACTCAGGACCAGACAGGATGTAATGTAGCTGTCCAGTTCCCCTTCCTCTTTGTAATCAAATCTTGCCCTATTCAATGTCGCGTATATTTCCAGACCACAGATAATCAGAAAGGTGGATTGCCAGCTTGCAAATACAGAAAAATTCCCATATTGCTTTGTTGTCATCAGTCTGGTAAAAATAGGTGTGGTAATAAAGACTAGACCCCGCGTCAAAAAATTTGATACCACATACCAAAAACTTGACTTTAATAATATTTTTGTATTCACTGACTCAGTTGTTTTCATATGTGCCATCCTTCATTCCATGGACTCCCGGTCTTTATGGACCTTTTCAGAAATTTCTTATCATACGCATAGTGTCCATCCATTAGTACAATAATGTAGTACATCATATAAAAGGTTCCATGTGTATGAGCCGTAAAAAAGGAAATAACTACAATAATACAAGTCAACCAAAAGTATGCTCCTTTTAGCTTAAATAATCCCTGGACATAAAATGCATACGAAAGAAAGATCCCAATAAGCCCATACTTATACAACGTTGCATAAAATCCTGACAAATTGAATTCTATCTCACTGACATTATCTGTCACTCCAAATATGAATGACTTACCTGACAAGCCTCCGACCAGCATCCTTGCCAGCCTGACCCTTCCGTTGATCGCCGTTGATTGATTGCCTGATCCGGAATTAAAAATCCGTATTACAATATTCCGAAAAATATCCACCTCAAAATACATTACAGTCAACACAGTAAGAAATACTATTAAAATCCCCACATTCTTAGGCGAAATCAAATTCCGGATCCTTGCTATATTCTCATCACTTTTCCCGTTTTTATATAAAGCAAAATACACCCCCCATAATCCTATTGCCACACCAAGTCCCATACCTGATGTGGAAAGGACCATGCCCGCCGTAATAATAAACGCCATCTTCATCCTCCATGGCTTCATATTAGGAGATAATAAAAGCAAGCACAGGACAGGGAAGCAGTAGATAAATAGATGAGAGGGCTCCAAAAAGAAGGCACTTGGTCTATAAAAACCATTACTTCTGCCTGTTATATTAATTAAGCCGGTTTTAGCCCCAAGTATCCATATACTGCTTTCCGGAAGCAGGAGAGATGTGGGGACAAATTGGAGATGAAAATGCAATAGATAATATAGTATGTATTGTATGATCAAACAAACGCCTGCAATGCAGCTTATATGTGTTGCAGATTTTACAAAATACCGAACATTAACACAGCCACTTGCAATTGCAAAAAAGAAAACCATCATAAACGCACCATACAACAGTTTGCTAAAGCTTATATCGTGAGAAAATGTCTTATAAAGCTGGAACAACATCAAAGGACTAATCGCCAACAGACACCTTGAATCAAATTTCCCATTTACCATTTTCTTCAGCAGCTTTAGCAATATATATGGCGATATTACAAGAAGAGCAGAAAAACCAGCATTCTTGTAAAAGCCCTTATAATGCTGCAAAATACAGCTGATTGCAAGAATAAATGCACAAAACCGATCAACCAGCGAGTTATTGTCAATACCATAAGTGATGAATCCATATTTATATATTTTAAAATACCTATTTTTTATATACATACATTAAAATCTCCTGCCAACCTATGCCCCAATGATGTCTTCCTCATTGCCCTTTTTCCGTTACTTCAGCTTCCTCCTTTATAATTTCATGCCTCGGTCGTGTTTCATTAAGATTTGTTCCATTAAACCTAATCCTATCGGAGTTCGTTCTCATTTCACTTTTAGAAAGCATAATCTTAATTGTTTTTAATACCATTTTGACATCAAGGAGGAAGCTGACATGTTCAACATAATATATATCGCTCTCAAACTGTACATTCCACGTCCAGGACGCCGCAGTCAATTTGTCATCTCCACCAATCTTCCAGCACCCAAGTCCAGGGCGAACACTATGACGATACTTGTGACGCTCATTATAAAGTGGTAAATATTCAATCATCAATGGACGTGGGCCTATGATTGACATAGTCCCATTAAACACATTAAAAAGGCTTGCTAATTCATCTAGAGAATATCTTCTCAATATACGGCCAAATGGCGTAATACGTTTACTTGGATGAAGAAGTTTTCCATTCTTATCACACTCATTAGACATGGAGCGAAACTTATATACACCGAAAATTTTTCCATCTTTTCCTGGCCTCTTATCAATATAAAAAATAGGCTTTCCATGATACACCAGTTCTAGAATAGAAATAACCACTAACAATGGACTCAATACAATGATTGCAATCCCGCTCAGCAGAATGTCAAGCAACCTTTTTATATATTTTGAATAAATTGTATTACGTGGTTTTGGGATATCTGTTCTTATTTCCATTTGCTCGGCAACATCTTTGTTCATCCCCATTAATCCTTCCTATCTTTCAACTTTTTATTGTTACTCAAAACACCTATGTATAATATCTATCACAACATCCTGTTCCTCTGCCGTCATCTTGTTGTCACTGGGAAGGCACAGTCCTCTCTCAAAAATATCAGCGCCCACATCCACCACATCCTCCTCTTTGATATAGACGTTACTTCCAGCCCTCCCCGAGCCAAACCTGGTAACAAATCCATGCATTCGGTAGACAGGCTGCATATGCATCGGTTTCCAGATCGGACGGCCTTCTGCGTTAAAAGCGGCAAGGGCCTCCAAAATCTCTGCAGGGCAGGACCTTCCCGGCTCGCTGATATAAAGCGAGTCCTTTTCACCGCGGACCTGCGGACACATTGCTTCCTTTTTAATGGTCAGACAGCTCAGCCAGTAGTTCGGCACACTGTTCTCAGCGTCAAAGGGATTCATCTCCACAGGGAGGTCGATTAAGCCTTCTTTGTACCTCTTATAAATTGCTTTCTTCTGCCTGATATGTTCTTCCAAATAAGGAAGCTGTCCGCGAACAATACCTGCTATGATATTGCTCATGCGATAGTTGAACCCCAGCTCCTCATGTTGATACCACGCCGCATCCTCCCGGCTCTGTGTGGACCATTTTCTTGCCTTGTTTGCATCCTCCAGGCTATCGGTCAAAAGCATTCCCCCGGAACTGCCGGTCACAATTTTGTTGCCATTATAGGAAATTACTGACTCTGTACCGAACATACCGGTCTGGACGCCCTTATATGTGGCACCAAAGGACTCGGCCGCGTCTTCCACAATCAGCGCTCTATGCTTCTCACAGATAGCCTTGATCTCATCAACCTTTCCAGGAGTTCCATACAGATGGGCTGTTACAACCAGCTTCACATCCGGGTAAATCTCAAACGCCTTTTCCAGGGCAACCGGGTCCATGTTCCAAGTATCATACTCCGTATCTATAAAAACAGCCTCTCCTCCCTCATATGCTACGGGATTTACCGTTGCGCCAAAGGTCATATCAGAACAGAATACTTTGTGTCCTTCCAGGGAACCTTTGCCTATCTTTGACTGTCCGTAGATTCGCTCAGCACAGAGTCTAACAGCAAGGTGGAGTGCTGCCGTGCCGGCTGACAGTGCAACAGCATATCCACGCCCGACCTTTGCAGCAGCAGCAGACTCGACTTCATTTATATTTTCTCCAACCGTACTCACCCAGTTTGTTGTGATTGCCTCGTCTACCCATCTCTGCTCATCACCGTGCATAGTAGGGGAAGAAAGCCAAACCTTACTCTCAAACGGCTTGATCCCTTGAAATCTTGGGTCAGATAAGAATTTATTAGTTACCATGTTTATATTCTCCCTTGGATTGTTTTCTAACGATCTCCAGTCCTATTTTTACGTCAATTTTTCTTCCGAACATGTCCATCTGCACAACAGCAAACCGTTTGTGCCGGTCAATAAATGTGATCTTTCCTTCCATTTTCTTAATGGGGCCGGAGGTAATAATCACCTGATCTCCCACAATGTATCCCCGGGACATTTCAAACAGATGATCGCGGCCGCCTGTATCTGTCAGCATTTTCCTTTCTTCCTCCCTTAAAGGTATAAACCCCGCACCATCTCCAAGGATCTTTGTAAATTCCGGTATTTTTTTCAACTCCTGAAACAATTCATCCACCCGCTCTGTAATGAGGAATACATAACCTGGGAATAAAACAGACCGCTCCTTATGCCATTCACCCTGATAGCGTTTCATCCGTTCACAGTACGGGATAAAACATTCTGTCAGCACTGTCCTGTCCACAATCTTTTTGATCAAATGCAGAACAGACTCTTCCCTTCCGGTCCTCACCTGCACTGCATACCAGTTTTCCATTCCCATATCCTCCAGCTTTTCAGGGACTTTATCCGTTCTCAGTTCCTCGATCCTAATTGATTTCACGGTTTGTTGTTCCACTCAAAAGGGCATGCTCCGCCATCCCATGGACAAGACCTGCCGCCTTACGTTTCTCCAAAGGATCCGGCAATCTTTCCATAGAAAAAGGCTTACCCTAAGTGGACAAGGGGACACACGGCTTTGCGCCACAGATTTGCGCTTCTGCGGCATGTGTCCCCTTGTCCACTGAGAGTAACAATATAACAGGTATGACCTCAGAATGCGGCAAAGCGACAATTCTGCTTTCATACCCTTTTCATCCTACTTTAATCCCAATTGATACATTGCAACCTTCTTATGCCCGGTCAACCGGTCTGCGTTCAAAGCCACAACACCGGATTCCCGGCCCGCTGCAGCCTCTGCGGCAGCAAGATCTGAGTCCATACCCTTGTAATGGTATTCCGGCACCAGCTCATGTACCAGCTGGCGTACGTTTCCTGTCTCGCTTTTGGCAGCCTCCCCCAAACGGTGAAGCGCCCGTTCAAACCTGTCATAATCCATTTCTATGGGCTTTCCTATGAAAATGCGCTCATTCTCCGTCTTCTGGAGACCTTCTTCATCCATGAGCAGCTCCTCATACAGTTTTTCCCCGGGTCTGAGTCCGGTAAAGCAGATATCAATGTCCTTGTACGGCTCATAGCCGGACAAACGGATCAGGTTCTCGGCCATGTCCAGAATCCGGACCGGATTTCCCATGTTCAGGACAAATATTTCCCCGCCCTTTGCATAGGCTCCTGCCTGTATCACCAGGCTGACCGCCTCCGGTATGGTCATAAAGTACCGTATGATATCCTTATGTGTCACAGTTACCGGTCCGCCGCTTTCAATCTGTCTTTTAAACAGCGGGATGACACTTCCGTTGCTTCCCAGAACATTTCCAAAGCGGACCGCAACAAACTCCGTACTGCTTTTCTGGTTGCTCATCTGCACAACCATTTCACAGAGCCGTTTGCTTGCGCCCATAATATTGGTGGGATTGACCGCCTTATCCGTGGAAATGAGAATGAAGCGTTTTACCCCATATTTGATGGCTGCCCTGGCTGTCTTATAGGTTCCCATCACATTATTTTTAATGGCCTCACAGGGACTGTCCTCCATCAGAGGCACATGCTTATGGGCCGCTGCATGATATACAATGTCCGGCCTGTATGTACGGAACAGATATTCCAGACGGTTTGTATTGCGCACGGAACCGATCAGCACCACCAGATCCATCTGCGGGTACTTACGTCTCAGTTCCTGCTGGATCTCATAGGCATTATTTTCATATATATCAAATATAATGAGCTGTTTTACCTTGTGTCCCGCCAGCTGCCTGCACAGCTCGCTGCCAATGGAACCACCGCCCCCGGTGACCAGGACTACCTTATCCTTTACATAGCCCATGATCTCATCCAGATTGGTACGGACCGGCTCCCTGCCTAAAAGGTCCTCGATCTCTACCTTCCGGAGCCTGGAAATATTCACCTCGCCGTTCATCAGCTGATATACGCCGGGAAGTGTCTTAACCTGGCATCCTGTCTTTTGACATATTCCAAGAATATTTCGTATCTGCTCAGGCGCGGCGGCCGGGATGGCAACGTATATCTTATCTATTTCCTTTTCTTTTACAAGCTTTGCGATGTCTTGCCTGGTCCCCATTATGGGAACACCATCGATCATCCGGCCCTGCTTGTCCCTGTCGTCATCCACAATGCACACAGGCAGGCCGTGGATCTTCTCACTGCCCTTCATCTCCCGGACAATAAGGGTCCCTGCCTTTCCTCCGCCAATGATCATGACACGGGGAGGCTCTTCCTGGTCCATCGCCCGGTTCAGCCTGTTTACGATTCTCTGCATCACCTGAAAACTGCTGCGCCCCCACATGGACGCTGCCGTCATAAGCACAAACCACAGCACATAATAGCTTCTGGGCATCCGTGCATCAAACAGCAGTATCCCAACCGGCTGCACCAGTGCAGCCGACAGGCAGGACAGGCCTACCAGTACCATTTCCCGTATACCGGCTGTTCCCCACATGATGGCGTACAGGTGTCCCCCGTAAAATACGAGGGACACCACTGCCATCTGCAGGAAACCGTACTTCCACAGTTCCCTGGCATACTGGATCGGGACGGCCGACAGGTTCAGGTCAAATCTAAGCCCCAGAGCCAGGCATGCACAAATCCAGACCATTGCCATGTCATAGGCCCAGAGGACCCCCATTCTTACCCGTTTGCTATGGGGCAGACATTTTTCTAAAACAAGTTTGTTTTTACATGCCACTTTCATACCCACCTTTTTTCCAGCCGCTCAGAGCATTGGCATTAACGTTTGTAAATAACCGAAACCGTACCTGAGTTTGGAATGTTAAAATAGAGCATCTTGGACGCTGTATCGATCCTGGTTGGCTGTATTACAGTCCAGGTTCCGGTTAAGTTATTGTAGAAAAGCACCTGTACATTTCCCAGTCCGTCAACCAGGTTGGGGATATACATAGGAACTTCCACTGCCCCTGCCTTCTCAGCATTGGTTGAGGCATCCTTTGTAACGATTGCCTGGGTTCCAACCAGTGCACTGTACCCGGTCAGGTCCACGCCTGGAACAGCTTCATTCAGCGGACGCCCGCTGTTGATGCCGTTGATGGCGTTAACCACGCTCTCCGGAAGTCCGGCAACAGCGCTGCCAGTGTCCTTTACAAGTTCCAGAGCCGTATCGCCTACCACGGCCTGCCCCCTGCTGTTGGTCTGTACTCCTCCGCCAAACTGTACCGTGTTGGTGGTAGTCCCGGTTTTTGCAGTTGTGTTGGTGCGGGTTCCCGCGTCATAACTGCTTCCATCGCTGCCTCCATCGCTGATCACCGGGCCTGTTCCCGGGCTGTTAGCCGCAAACGTGCATACTGACTGTGATGCAGCCAGTGCAGCAACCAATGCGATTGTTGTGATTCTTTTTCTCATAGTTCTCACTCTTCCTTTCCATTGCATAATTTTGTATCTTTCTATCAATAAGTAGTTGTTGCTATACTTATTTTCCCTTTTTGTACCCGTCTATTCCTCCGGTCTGTAAAACAGTTCCAGGATCAATGGACGGATCTGATCCTTGTCAGGATAGTACTCATCATAGATTGACGTTTCCACAGCGTTACCCGGAAGTGTCAGCATATCGCCTATCCCCACATCCTGCCCCTTTTCAATAAATGCCAGGGCCATATCCAAATATCTGTCCTTTGTCATGTCTGTTATCATGTAAGGTTCTATTTCTTTCAGGATCCATGGCACAAAGCCATCATCCCGGCCGGCCTTTTTCCTGGCCGCCTTTAAAAAACCCTCTATATAGGATTTCTGCCGCTCCGTACGGCCGATTGCGCTTTGAGCCTGTTTTGTATCCCTGTAACGGATATAGGCTTCAGCCTGTTTTCCCCGGAGCGTAAGATCCTTTCCATAAATAAAGTCAGGATCCGCCTTTTCCAGTTCCCTGTCCTTTATGGTTACGGCAACGCCGCCCACCCCGTCATTCACAACCGGTATGACCGACATGCTGAAAGCCATATATCCATCTATGGAAAGCCCGTCAAGCAGCCTGCTCACCGCATCCGCCATGTACTGGCAGCTCTTTTCCCTTCCATCTCCATAGGCATACGCCAGGGCCAGATGCTGGATCCCCTGTCCCAGTTCATTGCCGCTTAGGTCTGTCAGAGTGATCTCCGTCATGGTGTCCCTGGGGATCATCAGGATTTTTACCCTGTCCCTTGCAGTGTCCTGAGCTATGAGAAAGATTCCGTCCGCCTGTCCCCCCTGTCCCGCTACCCTGGATTCCTCCAGGCTTCCGGTCCTGTCTATTCCCATACACAGGATGGCCTTTACATAAGTATTGCGCCGGTAGGTCTTTCCCTCATACTCGATCCTGTCCCCCATGCCCTTTGCAGTGGATCCGATCTGGTCCTGGCGCCACTGCGCCGCCTGCTCTGCCGATGCCTTCCTGTCCAGATATAACTGGCAGGTATGGTAAACAAAGAAAGCGAGGAGGACCACGCCGGCTGCTGTAAATACCTGCTTCCACCAGCTGCGGGTCTGATTCCGTTTTATTCTGATCCGTTTCATTCCATATCCTCATTCCGAATCCTGCCCGGCTTCATCTGGTCCGGCCTCATTTCACCTGGCCTCATCCAGGATCTGGTATTTCTCGCCCCCTCCGCCGTAAGTTTTTCCATAGTATCTTCCATAATATTTTCCATAATATTTTTTATAGTATCCATTATCGTAATCCGTCCCCACCCGGTTCAGCACAGCCCCCAGGATACGGCACCCGCTTTTTTCCAGCTGGCTTTTTACTTTCTGCACCAGATGGTAGCTGATGGTCCCGCTGTTAATAACGATCACGGCCCCATCACACAGGCTGGCTATAATGGCTCCGTCTATAAGGTTTGCCATGGGCGGCGTATCTATGATAATGTAGTCATACTTTAACCTGGCACGGTCCAGCAGTTCCTTAAACAGGGGATCCTCTAAGAGTTCCGATGGGTTGGGCGAATAGGGGCCTGCAAGGATAATATCCAGATTCTCCACATCTGTGCCATAACAGATCTCCTCCGCTGTTTTCTGTCCGCTTAAATACTGGGACAGCCCGCAGGGGTTTCCCTGGATCTCATGCCTTTTTACGATCACAGACTTGCGGATGTCCCCATCGATCAGCAGTACCTTTTTGCCTATACTCCCAAAGGAGGCTGCAACCGCAAAGGTCGTATCACTCTTTCCTTCACTGGGCAATGAACTTGTAAACATAATGGTCTTCAGGTTATTTCCGCAGAACTGGATATTGGTGCGGAGCGTCTTGACCGCTTCCTCGTAATGGTAATCTTTCCTGCCTGTATTTTTAAGGCTTAATGTCTGTCCCATTCCTTAATCCTCCCTGCCTTTTTTCTTCTGTCCTGGTTTCTGTTTTTTCCGGCTCTCTTTTCTGCCCCGGAACTTTATAGGCTGCTCTTTTTCCGCCTCACCGTTATCAGGTATGGCGGCCAGGACACTGATTCCCAGATACTTAGACACATCATCCTCAGACCGTATGGTGTCATTCATAATGACCTGAAGGGTTATGATTGCGCAGGATATCACGGCAAGCGCCATGCCTCCCAGCGCAGCGTTCCTTGTCACATTGGGGGAAGCCGGCTTGTCCGGGACTACCCCGCCTTCTATGATCTTGGGTGGTATCATTTCCATAATATCGCCTATGTAATCAGATGAGGCCCTGGCCACCTCGTCCACGATTGCCCTGGCCCTTACAGGGTCTTCATCCGATACCGTCATATTGAGGATACGGGTATCCGTGGGGTTGGTGATCGTAATCTTTTCTTTCAGCTGGTCATAGGTCAGATCCAGGCCCTGCTTTTCGATCACCTGTTCCAGTACCGGCCTGCTGGTTATCATGACACTGTAATCCTTTGTCAGCTGGCTGCCGATCTGCAGATCTGCCAGCGAAGTCAATGTTGTCTCCTTAGACAGAACGTACACCATAGATGTTGATGTATAGACCGGGTTTAATATCATCACGCTGTAAAGGCCCGCCGCCATACATCCCGCAATTGCGGCCAGTATGATGATCCATGCCTTTTTCTTGAACACATACAGCAGTTCCATTACATCAATCTCTATTTCATTTTCATCTCTGTCTTCGTATAGTTTGTTTTCCATCACTGTTACCTTTTCCACACTTTTTTCTTACAGCAGCATCCGGTCTGCCAGTATAAATTCGGGATTTTCCCGCAGGATCCGGATTGCTTTCTCCTCGCCCGCATTCCGTTTCAGCCACAATATCCCTTCCTGCATTCCAGGGGGACGGACCGCTATATTGTGCATGTCTGTTGCCAGGAAATGAATATACCCTTTTTTCAGATTCCGTCTGCACCACCGGAGTCTTTTGTCCATCCACACACCGGTAAGGCTTTTAAAATTCACCTGCAGATATGCACCATAATCGATCAGTTCTTTCAACAACTCATCCCGGGCAAGGCACGGATAACGTTCCACGTGCGCGATTACCGGAAAATAGGATGCCTGCACTAATTGACGGACTGCCCTGCTTATCCTGCCAAAGCTGTCCCCGGGTGCAAACTCCACCAGCACATACCTGCTCCCTGCCAGTGTCAGGGCCTTTCCCTCGCCCAGGTATTCCAGGATACTCTCAAAATACATGATCTCCTGCCCCAGGCTTACATGGTAATCACTGGAAATGCTGCCGGCTTCCCTCTCCAGGCGCCTGCACAGTTCTTTTAAACGGCCAACTTCCTGTCTGCGCGAAAAATGAGGGGTAGCTATCAGATGGCGTGTCCCCTGCTCATATGCCATCTTCAGCAGGGTTATGGTTTCCTCCCAGTCCCCAGCCCCGTCATCAACCCCCGGCAGTATATGGGTATGTATGTCCACCCATCCCTTATCAGAATTCATCTCCCTCATTCACTACCTCTTCCATCCACCCGTGGATCCCACGGATCACATCCATACCGCTTCTGAAATTCATCTGCCCTTTGGAATTCTTCAGGGTTCCCTGAATGCTTGCGTTCCGTCTGGAATACACCCTGATGGAGAAAATGTTCTTGGCGGAACATATGTTGTTAGGGTTAAACCTTACATGCTGGAGAGGTACAGGACTGTTCCTTTTTTCAGTCCCCTTTGCCCGTTTCCGCGCAGGCGGATTCTTGCTTAGATATCGGTATTCATTGCATTTGCGCGGAACACCGGCCATGTCCATAACGTTCTCAAGCTGAATCAGCATATTATCAAGCCCAAAAAAGTAAAAAGGTTCTTCGTAATAAAATGTCTGTAAATAACCTTTTGCGATTCCGTTATAATAATTTTCAATCACGATAAACATGGTGGCGGTATATTCCGGATACTGTCCTCCATCTCTCAGGATATCGTCCTCCGCAATAATCAAACCATCCTGTACTCCAGTGTCCATATGACCATCCTTTCCATGTGTAATATCATCCAACATATGAAAGCCACTGTTTAACATGTCCCCTTATTTTTATCCACCACGGAATAATCATTCTGCGGTATTTTGATGACAATGTTTAAATGAAAATCAAATAAAAATGGGTATTGTGACTTTTGAGTGGAACTTCAAAAGAAAAAATACCCATGACGAAAAGGCCGGTTCATGATTTTATCCTTCCCGGCCTCATTGTATTGGAGAAAAAACAGCTTTATGTATATTGACTCCCCCCACATTTTGTTATAAAATACATACAATGCAGGTTCTCATTATTTGATATGCAGACTCATCACCACAGAATGATTATTCTGTGGTGTTTAAATAAGTTGCCTGACCGCAGAATGATTATTCTGTGGTTTTTTATCGTCAAAACCAATTTTCATTTTTTCCATGATTTTTTCATACTGGCTGATGCTGGCTGTTACATAAATTCGGGTTGTTTCTATAGAAGAATGTCCCAGTATATCTGCAAGATTAGCCAGGTTCTTTTCAATGGAGTAAAAACATTTCGCAAACAGGTGCCTGAAATTATGCGGAAAAACCTTAGTTGGTTCTACCCTTGCATCCTTACATAACCGCTTCATGGCATGGCATATATTGCTCCGGTCTAAATTCCGCCCGCTTTTTGTCCTAAAAATACATCCGCTTTGTATATTCTGTATCCTGGTATATTCCTTTAACATCCTGACCAGTTTCTTGGGAAAAATAATGACCCGGTATTTTCCCTTCATATATATTTCCGCCTTTCCCAGCTTTATGGCTTCCACGGTCACAAAAGGAAGTTCGCTGATCCTGATTCCTGTTCCATATAAAACAAGCATCAGATAGTATAACTGCTTTTTGTTATTTCGGTCCGCTGCTTCCATAAGTTTTTTGTAATCCAGTTCCGTAAGTTCCCGCTTTTCATCAATATAGGCCCGTTTCTGGACTTTTAAAAATTTGACCCGATATTCTTCCAGATCCATAAATCTTAAAAAAACATGAATGGCAGAAAGTTTAACATTCACAGTCTGTGCTTTGTACCTGCCAGTCAGATGCTTTCGGTATAGCAGTAAATTCTCTTTGTTTAATTCCCTGTCCTGCATAAAGACCAGCATTTCATTGACATCGTACAGGTATTTGTGAATGGTTGCCGCAGCTTTTTCTTCATTACACAGATAGTCCCTAAATTCATCCATACACTCTTTTTGTTTCATAACTTCCTCCGTGAGTTCTGTTGCGCGGTTTCATTTGGTTGGTTAATTCTTAACTCTGCCTTATAGTTTTTCTATTTTAGAGTATTTTCATTCTTTTATATAGGAATTTTCCACATTTACCAAATTAATCCCTTTGTATGGCATGATAAATATTGCGCTACCAATATTTGTGGTCTAATCATCAACAAATATCATAATAAAAAATGAAGGATCACCGAAACTCCGATGATCCTTCATTATCTTTTTTCTCTACCCAATAATTAAAATTACACAAACGCGCCATGGTAATCTGATTAAACCCAAGTATTCCAGCGGTTGTCTTTTTTCCGTCCACACCCATCAAACAAACTTAGTCTGATTCATCAGCGGATGTCTCAACCGAATGGCCCCCTTTACAGGGCACGCCATCACACAGGAACCACAGTAGTAACATTCCCCCGGATACATCACAATGGGATGCTTTCCCTTTTCCGGTGAAGGGATCATAATATCCACCTGACAGACGGACGCACACTGGTTGCAGCCAATGCAGAGCTCCTGGCAAAAGGAAAGGGGCTTAACACTGCATGACACGGGCTCTGCCCGAAACTCATTCTTCTTCATATGCCCATGCCTCCTCCTTTATATAGTCCTGGTTGCAGGCCTCATACTGGGACTTTACGTCCCCGTAATACCGCTTTGGTACCCTTCTGCTGCAGATCTTTCCGTCCTCCTGGCAGATGGTGATAAAGCACTGGTCCTCCTGTGGATCCATCTGGGGATAATCACTGCGTTCAAAGCACAGAGGCGCTGAGCTGGATTTTCTCAGCAGACAGGCATTTAAGATCAGCTTGCACACTTCCAGGATATCCATCACCTCGTGGGCGCGCATCAGTTCATGGGGATTGGCACAGGAAAGGGCGGGCACATATTCCTTTTCATAACTTTCCAAAAGCTCCAGCCCCTGCATCAGCAGCATATCGTTCTTTACGCCGCCGCAGTAATTCTGCATGGCCTTGGAGATCGCCTTGTTAAGCTCCCTCCAGTCCATCCCGTCCTCCACAAAAAGAGGGGCGTAAAGCCGTTCCTTTTCCCGGTTCACATCCGCCCGGTCCGGCGCCGTAAGCTCCAGGGCGCTGCTGGCAGCTGCCGCTTTCCTTCCCGCGTAATAACCGGTAGCCGCTGCAAAACCACAGCAGTCCGAAGCGTAAAGCTGGTCGCCTGCCGCATAAAGCCCCTGGATATTGGTCTGCAGATCCCAATCATGGAAAATCCCTCCCGGCGCTCCAAACAGCTGGCGCTCCTGGGCCAGGAAGGCGGCGGACTGCCATCCGGTTCCATAGGACTGGAGACGGTGTTTTGCAGGGTCAAATCCGCGCTCTGTGAAATTCTCCAGAACAGGGATTTTTGTCTTTCCTTCCTCCCCCACCATCATGCCCCAGATCACCCGGCGCTCCTCATCCGGCATCCGGCTTAGATCCGCATAAAAAGGCAGCTGGTATCCCCGTTTCATCAGCTCCTCAAACTCCAGTGTCTCGGGTCCGCGGTATTCATATTTGGGATTGTCGATCACCCCGCCTTTCAGGAAGAATTTCTGCCCCTTGGCAGGATAGTACCGCTCTTTTACTGTTTTCAGTTCCTTTCCGTCCCTGTCCACATAAGGGATCTCCACTCCTCTGGCATCCACCATGGTGGCCGCATACCAGGTGTTATGGTTATTTCCCGTGCTGTAGGGAGGGAAACTCCTGCCCGCGGCTGAAAATTCCCCCTGCACGGATTTCTCCATCATGGTGAACTCCACTCCCGCCCTGTATCCCATGGCATGGCCGCTGCCAATACTCTGGGTTGGACGGAATTCGCTCAGTCCCACCTGATCGGAATCAAAGAGCCAGATCCTGGCCGGACGGGACATGGCAAGAATAGTGGTCCTGGCGCTGAATACCAGGAATTTTGCCGTATGCACATTCATGCCCATGGCGCCGATACAGCGCCTGGTTCCGTTTTCCTTTGCTGTCAGCAATGCCGTGGCCTCAGTCCTGTCATAGATCACCACTCCCAGGCGCTTCAGTTCCTTATAGAGTGCAGGCTTGAAGGTGCTTCCCCACACCCGCACCGTGAACTTATTCTCATAATCGTAGGCAAACATCAGGCCTGTTTTTTCATCCCGGAAATCCGCCCCCGCAAACTCCCCCTGTGTATCCCTGATCTTACCTCCAAAGGACTCCATGTCCTTAAGTCTGTGCCAGCCCTCCTGGCACTCTATGTAGTGGGCGATCCCGTTGCTGTACCCGTCCTGCTCATCAATGTAGGCATTGGCAATCTCCTCTGCCGTCACCTTGGAACAGGGATTGGTACAGGCGGACTCCCAGTGGTCAAAGCCGCTTCCCGCAGCTCCGCTCCTGACCGTTGCCCCTTTTTCCACCAAAACCACCTTTTTTCCTTTTCTGGCAGCTGCTATGGCTGCATAACAGCCCGCGATTCCGCCGCCCAGGACAAGGACGTCCGCAGACACCTGCTCCTCCTGGTCCATCTCATTGGGATAAGGCCATTTAAAATCCGACATATTACCTCTTTTCCGTGCCCAGAAACCGGTCCTGGTCAACTGTACACAAACTAATTTTTTGCTTTCCGGTCAGCCATACTGAATAGGATCAGGAAGGCTGCGGAAATCAGATACGCGATCATCAGTGAAAGATCCGTATTCATTTTCCCGTAAAGGGGGCCGGGTATACCAAATAAGAAGGACACCACTCCCACAATACCGCCGGCAATGGCAGCTGCAAACGCACCCTTTCTTGTGGCTCCCTTCCACACCAATCCGCCCAACAGGGGGATCAGAAGGCTTCCCATATAGGGGTAATTAAATATGATCATGGCATCCAGGATGTCCGTCATATGAAAGGCAAAAAAGATGCCTGCCAGGCTGCCCACAAATACAGTTGCCTGGGAGATCAGCTTGGACTTTGGAAGGTCATCCAGATTATCCACCTCGGGATGGAGGAATTTGTTATAAAAGTCCCTTGCAAAGGAAGCTCCCATGGACAGGATCACACAGTTGGCGCTGGACATGGCCGCTGCCAGGATGGCTGCGATCACGATCCCTGCCAGCACCGGCGGCAGGACTCCGGTTGCCGCTATGGTAAAAATACCGTCCGTAACGCCGGGGAACAGGCTTCTTGCAGCCACGCCGATGGTGGAGCAGAATCCGCCTATGATGATGACCAGGATACCGCCTATGATACAGCCGATCCTTGCGGTCTTTGCATCCTTGGATGACTGGATCCGTGAATAGGCATCATAGGAAACAGAGATGGACAGCAAAAAGGGAAGGACCAGATACACGAACCTTGAACCCATTCCGGCAGGGATAAAGGGAGTTGCAAAGATCTCGCCAACACTTCCCCCGGCTCCCACATACCGGATCAGGATCGCCACTGCCAGGATGGGTACGCCCACTGCGATAATGGCGGTCTGGGCCACATCGGTCAGCACAACGCCCCACATGCCTCCCACCGTGCAGTAAATCAAAATAACCACTGCTGTAACCACAACCCCTGTTTTAAAGGGGATCCCGAAACCGGCCAGAATACCGCCTGAAGCCAGAAGCTGGGCAATGAAGATTCCCAGAAGGCTGGGCACATTGCTGATCCAGGCCCACAGACGTATGGCCTTGCTCTCCCCATATCGCTGGGCAAAGTAATCCAAGGGAACATAACCTTCCTGTTCCCTGAGTTTTTTTGTGGTGACCAGTCCTGCGATGATCAGGCCCCCGCCGCATCCAAATGCATAATACATACCGGGCCATACCCCCAGGTCATAGCCGTTGGTGGCGCTGCTGAGCACGATCCCCACTCCGATCTGTACTGCTGCCAATGTTATGGCAGTCATGGTCACATTCAGCTTTCTTCCCGCCACCAGATAATCAGACGTTGCCTTATTCCTTCTTGCGGCAATGACTCCTATGAGAACCATTGCAGCAAAGTAGATGACACAGACAATTACTACAATTTTTTCCTTTTCCATACTCCATTTCCTTTCTTTTTCACTTTAAACCATTAAAGCCCATGTGTATTCTATCACTAAAGGCAAGATTTGGCAATATGCATTTTGCAAAATGCAAAATAATATGATAAACTGGATCGTGATCAAACATTTTTCTATGTGAAAGGCAGTAAACCATGGATTTAAAAAAGACTTTATCCGAACAGATTTATGAAATATTGAGAAATGATATTCTTACCCAGGCCATCCCCTGCGGCTCCAAACTGACCCTTAAAATCCTCCAGGAGCGTTTTCAGGTCAGCTCCACTCCTATCAGGGAAGCACTGACCCGGCTGACGGAAGAACAGCTTGCCTCCTACTATTCCAATATTGGTGTCTCCGTGGTCAGCCTGGATGAACGGGATGTAAAGGAAATCTACCAGTTCATGGGGGACCTGGACAGCCTGGCTGTAAGCTACGCCTCCCTCTATCCCGACCAGGAGCCCATTCTGGGAGAACTGCGGGAGAACCTGTCCCTGATGGATGCCTGCGGCCTGTCCTCCCCCAAATGGCAGGATCTCTCAGACCGTTTCCACCTGATCTTCTATGATTATTGTCAGAACAGCCGCCTGGTCCATTCCGCCCAGCGGATGCGCAGCCAGATGTCCATCCTGGCCTATCAGTATGAAAAACAGGCCCCAAAGCAGGACCTGATCTTAAACGAACACCATATGATCTTCCGTTTATACGAGGCAGGGGATCACCAGGGGGCCGTGGCCATGATGAAGGAACACCTCAGCCATTCCCTGGAATTTGCCCGGGAAATGCTGCATAGCCCGGCCTGATCTGTACCGGCAGTACTGACCTGCTTTTCTCCGGCCGGTGTTGACCTGATCTTCCCCGGCCGGTACTGACCTGCTTTGCCCCGGCCTGCCCCGTACCGGCTTTGGCCTTGGCCTGTCAGGACAGCCGGGCCCTTGCGATCTCCGCACACCCTACGATCCCCGGTTCCTCCAGGCAGGCGGGCTTAAACAGGATATCCTGAACCGCCTCAGGAACCAGGGCTTTATATTTATGGACGACCTCATCCAGGAACAGGTCCGATGATTTCATGCATCCGCCGCCCAGAACAAACACCTGGGGATTGATCACCATGGAAATAGCGGCAAACATTCTCGCCAGACCGGTGGTCATCCGGTCCACGATCTCCCTGGCCCGGTCATCACCCAACGCAGCCAGCCGGAACACCTCCCCCGCATCATTGATCCTGGGGCTAATGCCCTTTTTTCCCTGTTCCAATACCGCGCTGCCGCTGGCACATCCTTCCGCAGCCCCGGGAGCCAGTCCCCTGAAGGATCGATCCCCTTCCTCCACCAGGATACTCCCCACCTCTCCGGCAAAGCCCTGATATCCCTGGATAATATTGCCCTTCCAGATATATCCGCCTCCGATTCCCGTGGAAATGGTCACGTAATACATGGATTCCACATTCCCTTTGCAGCCGTGGATATATTCACCAAATGCCGCTGCATTTGCATCGTTTTCCACAAATACAGGGATATTCCACACATGCTCAATGGAGGTGATGAACTCCGGGGCCAGCATTCCCCCCGGCAGATTGGTGGCATGCTGCAGGGTTTTATCCGCCATGATCACTCCCGGGAAACACATTCCGGCTCCCTGTATGGGATACTCCTCCATGATCCTGCTTCCCATGGCTATGATCTGTTCCCTGAGCCTGTCCGCATCCGCCGCATCCTTTGTATATGATTCTCTCAGCGCAGCCACTGTCCCGTTCCGGTCCACAGCCCCCGCACGTATCTTGGTCCCGCCCAGATCGATCCCCATCCAGTACTCCATCAAATCCCTCCTATGAAAACAGGACACTAACAGGCGAACCTCACCTGACCATGCCCTGCAAACCACATCCGCTAAATTGTGTCCATATTACCACAATTGTCCCCCCTGCGTCAATCCCATAATGCCCCCATTCCGGGCTGCCGGCAGTCTCCAATCCGGTTATTGCAATTTCTCATAAACCCGGTTACAATGTATCCTTAAACAGGGCGGTCTTACGTTCCCCCGCTGTCATCCCCGCCCTATCCACTGCCAAAAGGACGGTTCCATGAATACCATCAGATACATTACCCTCAGTGGACAAGGGCACACACGCCCCAACTGACGTTTCCCGCTATAACCCTGGCGAAATGATATCCTTTGTGGTTCCTCTTTATGTTGGGAACACCACCATCGGCGCGGTTGGAATGGATATAGACTTTGATGCGGTCAAGGACATGGTGGATGCCACCAGGGTCTATGACACCGGATACGCCTTTCTCACAGATGACCAGGCAAATGTCAAGAGGAATTGCCGTGTACAAAGAACATGTGGACCTGACGGTCAGTGATGTATTTAAACGTGCGGACGAGGCCATGTATCAAAATAGGTTAATGATGAAGGAACGAAAACAGGCAGAAGACAGCCCCTCTGCCTGACGGTGTCACCCCAGGAAAAGAGCTGTCCTATCCTTGCCTATCCTCTTTTTTGGGGCAGTTCCCCGGGTATCCCCTGTTCCCTCTAATCCTCATTGCACCTCATTGCAGTGAATCATGTCCAGAAGCCGCCTAACGCTCTCCCCCGGAAAATCCTCCCCCGGAGGGTTGTCCAACAGGGACTGAAGGAACCGGCGGGCATTCCTGCTCTGGGGAAGCATGTATCCGGCCTCCCGAAGAATGTCCTCAGCCATCAGCCGGTTGGATTTCTCCATTGCCTCCGCCAGTTGCACAAGCACAGGATCTCCTCCCCGTGCTGCCAGGGAGCGTGCGGCACTCTCCTGCTCCGCCTTGCTCTCTGCCAGCGCCCTCATGGCTTTTACCACGGCTTCAGACTTGGGCTGCTGGGGCGGATACTCCAGGGGTACCATGGAAATGGCGCCTGATGGACAACTGTCCGCGCATACGCCGCAGCCAATACATTTATCCGGGTCAATGATGCTGTTCTCCGTATTGGTTGCCCCTGTGGGACAGACATACAGACAAAGACAGTCCTTTGTACACAGACGGATATTTCTCACAGCTAACTTTTTCATGCTTGTGACCTCCTCTCCACCTTTGACATTTTCCAGCTGGGAACCCTGCACACAGGGCAGATATCCGGCGGGGTATCTCCCACATAGATAAATCCGCATATATCGCAGACATACACATTGGTATGTTCCAGGAATCCGCTGCCCTCCCTCTCATAGCGTGCCAGAAGGGAATCCATCATAGCAGTCACCTTCCTGCTCCACACAAGGGCCCTCAGGGCGCCACGGTCCGTTTCACCCCCAGCCGCCTGGTCGGCGCTGGGAAATGCCGTGTCAAGGTCATATTCCGTCATTGCCTTCAAAGCCTTAACATCCCCTCCCCCGTCTGCCAAGGTCTTGTCCTTAAAATAGCCTGCCAGCCGCGTAAACAAGAGCGCCTCCTCCTTCAGATACTGCTTTTCACAGCCCCTGGCCAGATTGGAGCAGAGGGCGGACATTTCACCTGGCGTCAGTTCGCGCAGATCCTCCTCTTCCCCAGCCGGTCCGGCCTTATCCGGCCCGGATGACTTCTCTCCCGCCTGTTCTGCCTTATCCGGCCCGGATGATTTCTCCCCCGCCTGTTCTGCTTCCGGCAAAACCTGCTCCCTGAACATTTCCTTTGCAGCGCCGCACCAGGGGCATACCCAACCCCCGGGCAATTCCTCCCACCTGGTTCCCGGTGCAATTCCTGATGCCGGGATACCTGCGGCTTCATCATAAATAAAACCGCAAATACCGCATACGAATTTCTTCATACCTTGCCTCCTTCTGTCTGGCCTTCCGCCAGCCTGATCCGTTGTCTGATGATGATTTAATCATACCAGGAACAGAAAGAAAATACTGTGACTAAGTCACACAAACAATAACAATTATCATTATCATTTTTTCTTCATATAAGGCAAGGCTTTCCATGAAAAAACTGCCTGCACAGCCTGTTTCAGGCTGCCGGCAGGCAGTTTCGTGTACGTTCGGCAGTCATCAGTGACTGCAGCTTCCTCCATGTCCATGGCAGCTGTGTTCCCCGCCCTCATGGTGATGATTGCACATGGTATCAGGGTCATATGCCAGATTCCCCTTTAGCAGGGCATCCACCGCCTCATCAGCATTGCCGGAGGCACCCGGATACAGCTCGATCCCGGCCTGGGCCAGAGCGGTCCTGGCGCCTCCGCCGATCCCGCCGCAGATCAGGGTCTCCACGCCCAGGTTCTTTAAAAATACAGCCAGGGCCTCATGGCCGCTTCCGCCCGTGCCTACCACCTGGGATGACAGGACTTTGCTGTTCTCCACCTCGTAAACCTTAAATGCCTCACAGTGGCCGAAATGCTGGAATATCTGTTCATTCTCGTATGTTACTGCAATCTTCATCAAATTCTCCTCCTGGTCTGTTATTACAGCGGCGCTTCTGACACCGGCGCTTCCCGCAGTCCTTGCCGCAGCAGTTCCCTGACTCCGGACACAGACGGTAATTGCCGCCCCGGATCTGCAGCTGCCTTCCATTCACCAGACAGTCCGCCAGCTTTTTCCTGGCAGAATTGTATACTGCCTGGACCGTAGTCCTGGCCACCCCCATCTGCGTGGCGCACTCCTCCTGGGTACAGTCTAAAAGGTCAATGAGACGGATGGTCTCATACTCCTCCAATGTAAGCTCCACCCTGGTTTCAGACTCCTGATTCAATGGGCCAAACACATCTATGGTTGGCTGGGAACAGACTCTTCTGGCTTTAAACGGCCGCGCCATATGTATTCTCCTTATCCGCTGTTTTGTTATTGACTTATGTCATTAACTATAATCCCATTATTGACATATGTCAATATCTTTTTTCATAATATCTTTTTCAGTATATCCTTGATACTGCTGAATTTTCTTATCCCGTACCAGAATTTAATCCCGCAGCCCCGCCAAGCCCACGCCTGGTCCTGACAGCCAATAAAACAGGAAGACAGCCGCGCCGCCTTCCTGAGATCAAGATCCTTTGTCATATTTCGCCTATCATATTTTACTTATCATATTTTACCTATCATATTTTCTCTGTCCTATTTTTACCTGCCCCATACGGCGGAAGGTCATGTATAAGACGGCAGGAATACCTGTCCCATTCCTCCTATGAGATGGCCCAGCCCCAGGCTGGTGACCATGGCCTGTTCGATTCCCTCCATCTGGCCGGAATCCAGATGACCTATGTATTCCTTCAAACGGTTCCGGTCAATGGTACGGATCTGCTCTGCCAATACAGTGGAATCCTGTTTTAATCCTCCGCGCATCCTGCGGATACACACATGGGTGGGAATGGCTGCCTTAGTGGAACGGCTGGTGATAGCGGCCACAATCACAGTGGGGCTGTATTTATTTCCCACATCGTTCTGGATCACCAGCACGGGCCGGATCCCTCCCTGCTCCGAACCCACAACAGGCGACAGGTCAGCATAATATAAATCCCCTCTCATAACGGTTTTGGTTATATTCTTATTTTCACTATTCATAACATTACCTCACTGATGGATAAATGGTGTTTTCTACTGGAGAGTATCACCACTTTGGAGGCAATTAAACATATCAGTGCTGAATATAACCTTTTTTTTCTAATTCATCCTCAATCATCTGAAGATACCGTTCCTCCCCCGCCGCCACCGTATGGTAGTGGCTGCCGCCTGTGAGAGCTTTCAGGGGCTGGTCACGGGAGGTTTTCATATTAGCCACAAACTCAGCTGCATCCAGGCGGTTATTAATGATCAGGTCCACGGTTATGTGTCCGTACAGTTCATGCTCCACGGATACATCCAGCACCTTTCCGCCATAATCCACAATGGTCTGCAGCTCATCCAGGGTGTCCTCCGTGGCATGGTTTACACGAAACACGCGCACACAGGTCCCTGCACCCATATCGGGATTATGGAACATATATCCCCGATAGGTTGACATGATCTCTTTGTTATCCGCCCTGAGAAGGGCAATATCCTGGACGATCACCTGGCGGCTGACTCCCAGCCTGCCTGCCAGCTCCGTACCGGACACCGGAGCTGTCCTGTTCTCCAGTATTTCCAGGATGTTCATCCTGCGCTTTTCACCCTCTGTCATCATTCTGCCTGCAGGCATTTTATCTCCCTCCAATCATATCCTCCACTGTGAGGAATGTCCCTTCGTAGCCCAGGAGTTTGCACAGTCCCGTCACATGGGGCTGCTCCAGACGGGCCTCAAAAAGGGCATCCATCTCATAAAACACCGTTCTCCCTGTTCCCCGGGCCAGAACGCGCCCATGGGCCATTACCAGGATCTGCTCGAAATACTCTGCTGCAAAATCCATATCGTGAAGGATGGCCAGTACGGTTTTCCCCTCCCGGCTCAGCTGGTGGACCATGGCTCCGATCCGGCTCTTTCCCCCTGCGTCCTGGGCTATGGTGGGCTCATCCAGGATCAGGACCTGCGGATCCATGGCCAGGACCGAGGCAATGGCCACCATTTTCCTGTCCGATAGATCCAGGTCATAGGGATTTTCATTCTGAACAGTTAAAATTCCCGCTGTATCCAGGGCTTTTATTGCCATTTCCTCTGCCCTCTTCTTATCCATTCCAAGGTTCAGCGGACCTACCATCACCTCGTCCAGCACGCGGCTTTTAAAGATCTGGTCATCCGGGTTCTGGAACACATATCCTATCCTTCCGGCCAGCTGGGCCACGGTTCTTTTTCCTATGTCCTCTCCCTGCAGCAAAATCCTGCCCTTGTCCGGCTTTAACAACCCCTTCAGCAGCTTTACCAGGGTAGTCTTTCCCGCACCGTTCTGTCCCACAATGGCCGTGGGCCTTCCGTCCAACTCCAGGTTTAGTCCCTCCAGGACCGGACTGCCCTCTACATAGGAAAATCCCACATCCTCAATGGAAAATACAGACGGGCCGGCCTCAGGCTCCTGATCTGCTTTTTTTATCCCCTGCAGCTGTGTCGGAAAATATTCCCTCAAAGCCAGAGTCTGTTCCAATGTCACCGGATAACATTCCTGACCGACTTCTGGATTGCGTTCCGGGCAGTTCACTGAGAAAGCCCTGCTGACCCGGGTATATACCGGAGGCTCCACCCCCAGTTTCTTTAAGTCATCCCTGGCAAATATGCGCCCCGGCGTATCATACGCCACCTGTTTTCCATTGTGGAGAAGAAGGAGCCTGTGGCAATAGGAAGCCAGCTTCTCCATCTTGTGTTCCACCATCACAATGGTGATCCCGGATTCTGCCAGCCGGTCCACCACCCGGAACACATCCTCGCTCCCCTGGGGATCCAGCTGTGAGGTGGGTTCATCTAACACCAGGATCTCCGGCTCCATGGCCAGGATACTTGCAATGGCCACCCTTTGGATCTGCCCCCCGGACAGGTCAAAGGGGTTCCTGTCCCTGTAAGCGCCGATCTCCAAACGTTCCAGGCTGCGTTCCACCCGATTCAGGATCTCTTCCCTGGCTACCCCCATGTTCTGCAGCCCGAAGGCCACCTCCCCAAACACCGTATCCCTGGCGCCCGACAGCTGATTAAAAGGATTCTGGAACACCAGCCCCACTTTCCTGCAAAGCTTTGACACAGGGGTCCGGGCCGCCTCCATCCCATCGATGAGGATATGTCCTCCGTATGCCCCTCCGAACATGGTGGGCACAAGACCCACCAATGCCTGGCACAGGGTGCTTTTACCGGCTTTGTTCTCCCCCAGGATTCCAATGAACTGGCCTTTCTCAATCTCAAAATCCAGCCCGTCCAGGGCCAGTTTCTCCGTGTGGGGATATCTATATTTCAGATTCTTAACCTCAATCAACGACATGGATCATCCTCCATATAACAGAACCTGCAATGATCAGACACATGATCAGGATCAATGCCTTGTCCCTTCCGCCCATCTTTCCGTCTGTGAGAAAGGTCTTCTTTTCTCTGGAATCAAACCCTCTGACCTCCAGCGCAATGGCCCTCTCCCTTGTATTGATCAGGGAACTGCTGACCACGGGCGCGATAAGCGGGATGAACGCCTTTGCCCTCACAAACAGGTTTCCTTCCGTCTCCATCCCCCTGCTCCGCTGGGCATCCATGATGGTATTCATAGTGCCCATCATCTGGGGTATAATCTGAAACACGGAACTTATCATATAACCAAACTTGGGGGAAAAACCGATCTGTTCCAGGTCATCCACCAGCTGATCCGGCTTTGTGGACAGCACAAAGGCCGCAAATGCCAACAGCATGTTCAGTATATTAAACCCGATCCTGGCCGCGTACACCAGTCCCTCCCGGTAGAACTTAAACGGCCCCAGAACAAACAGCACGTTCCGGTTGGCCTGGTTAAACAGCCCATGGATCAGAAACACAGTGGCAATGATCGTAAAGGAAAATGCGATCAGGGGGAAAACTCTGGCTGCAATCCTGCCACTGACCAGAAGGCACAGGCTCATTGCAATGAAGAGGACAAACACCCACATTTTCCCTGTGATCAGGGGCACCGTGACTGCTGCCAGGATATAGAACAGTTTTGCAAAGGGATGGAGCCTTGTAAGGTATGTATCCTGCTCCACATAAAGGCTTATGCTTTTCATAAATACCCCTTTCTCTTATCTGCATGATATCCGAACACGCCCTAATCCAGGCGCTCCACCTTGTTATCCACGTCATACAGGGATGTAAGCTTTTTAGGCAGGCCATTTATAATGGCAAACACTACCAAAAGGGTGATCAGCTTATCAGGCACATCCACAATCACCTCGTCCAGCAGTGAACCCAGGAATACAGGCATCTTTGCTGCCTGTGACCATGCAAACACAGCATCTCCCCAGACATTTCCCGTTGTCCCTCCCCAGAAAACAATATTTAGCGGGGTGGAGATCACCACCGCGGTCAGGCCTGCCACACATGCGGTCAGGACAGCTCCCCTCAGTCTTCCCATCTGGCCCAGCCGTGCCATGATACCCACTGCCACACCAATGCCCAGGCTGGTGAGTGCATAGATTAACGTAATGGTGTCCCCTGTGGTAAATCCATAGATCAGGTTATTGGCCGCTCCGCACACTGCTCCGATGACCGGCCCTCCTAACACTGCTCCGATGCATGTGCCGATGGAGTCCAGCCACAAGGGCAGTTTTAAAACGGAAGCAAACAGCTTCCCAAGATAGTTGATCCCGATGCACGCAGGAATCAGGACAAAACAGGCTGCATTTAATTTAGTTTTAAACAAATGGTTCATACTCGATCCTCCCAGACTTTTTTTGCTGTCCAGAGGATTTTAACCCAAAGAAGCTGTCTTGTCAACCTATTACAGCTGACAAGACAGTTCTCTTAAGAGTTTATTATTTTATAAGTCCAGAATATAGAAATCACTGTCCTCATAGGGATGATCATAGACCAGAGGCAGCTGGTCCTCCCCGATCTTCTGAAAGCCGGCCTTTTCATAAAACCGGTGGGCACGTCCCGTGTTCTTTGGCGTATCTAAAAGCAGGCTTTTTATATGGCGCTGCCGGGCAAACTCCACCAGCACATCATACAGCCGGCGGCCCAGATGCACAGGCTCTCCACGGTATTCCTCATACACAAAGAACTTCTTTAACAGGCCAAGCCCTCCTCCGCAGTCCATCAGGCCGATACTGCCCACGACCCTCTCCTGTTTTACAGCCACCCAGAAGTTCCCGCCTCCATCCAGATACGTTTCCTTTATATGAAGCAGCTCGGGCTGGTCTTCCACCGTGACCATAGGGCGTGTTCCGTCATTCTGGCAGTGTAAGACCAGCTGAATGATCTCATTTGTATCATTTTCAGTAAATGTCCGTATCTCTATCATATTAACAGCTCCCTTCTAATCTCCGTCCAATGATGCTGGTTTTTCGTTCACTTTCATCCGTTCACCGGCATCTGTCCTACAGAAATCTTTCTTAAATTATGATAACATAAAAACAGCTTTATAAAAACCGAAATATCTGAACCATTCATTTAATCATATTGAACTGTTAACTATGCGGCACGGCATCCCTTGTTGCCTTAATCTATTTCCTTCCCTTCCAGCTGTCCCCTTTTATCCCTGTATGATGTGTGGAGCATCTTCTCCGCCAGCTCACTGAGGGGCTTCTTATAAAACTCCTGATACAGGACCTTGATCTTCTCATTCTCATGGCTCAGGCGGACGGTCATGGCGCCATCCCTCTTGTATAAGCTGTCTATACGCTTTTGCCGCAGGGCATCCCCCTCAAACTTCTTATCCTTTGGCTGCCCTCCGCCGCCGATACAACCGCCGGGACATGTCATGACTTCCACAAAGTGATACTGCTTTTCCCCGTTCCTCATTTCCTCCAGGAATCTGCGCAGGCTGGCGGTCCCATATACGACCGCCACATTTACGGTCATATCTGCGATCTGAAGGCTGGCTTCCCTTACCGCCTCCATGCCCCTTACCGGTGTCAGTTCATACAATACCCCAGGTGCCTGTTCTCCTGTTATGTATTCGTAAGCGGTTCTTAAGGCCGCTTCCATTACGCCTCCCGTATTTCCAAAGATAACGCCTGCGCCTGATCCCTGGCCCATAAGCCGGTCATAATCCGAATCCTCCAGGGATGAAAAGTCGATCCTCTTCATCCTGGCCCACCGCGCCAGCTCCCTGGTAGTGATCACATAGTCCATGTCCCTCATATCATCCTCGCCCAGGTATTCCCCTGCCGCTTTCATCTCCTGCCTTCGGATCTCGTATTTCTTGGCAGTGCATGGGGTGACTGCCACATTCACGATCTTTTTGGGGTCGATTCCCATCTTCCGGGCAAAATATGTCTTAATGGTAGGCCCCTGCATACCGATGGGGCTCTTTGCCGTAGATATATGGGGAAGCATGTCCGGATAATAGATTTCCGCAAACTTGACCCATGCAGGACAGCAGCTGGTAAACTGGGGCAGCGGACGTCTTCCTGTTGTTATGCGGTCGATCAATTCGCTGGCCTCCTCCACAATGGTCAGATCAGCAGCAAAATTGGTGTCCAGAACATAGTCCACTCCCAAGGTGCGCAGCAGGGCCACCATCTTTCCCTGGACAAAGCTGCCCTCCTCCATGCCAAACTCCTCTCCCAGTGCCGCACGCACGGAAGGGGAGGTGGATACAACCACGATCTTGTCCGGGTCCATAACCTCTGCGGCCACCATTCCATACTCCGGCTGTTCCCTGATGCTCTCCACCGGACAGACATTGGCGCACTGCCCGCAGTTGATGCAGATGGCGGTATCCCCTGTTTTTAACAGGTCATAGGTACCCAGGACCCCGATATAGTCCCGGCACATATCCCTGCACTGTCCGCACTTGATACACCGCTCCTCGTCCCTGAATATGGACACATTTTCCTTTTCAATGGGTACTCTGACTTCTGGTGATAAATGTTTGCTCATAAACTTCCCTCTTTCTTTGGCTGGTATTTATTGGTATATCGTCCTCTAAATATTAATAATAATTACTATTACTGTGTTTGTCAATCACTTTCCACCACAATTTCCGGCCACTTTTCTGATACAAGGCAGAGCCCGCCGAACACAGGCTGTTTACCTGATGCAAAGCTAATCCCGCATAAAAAGAGCCGGAATCCATACCGGAGCATGTTTAATCCTTGCCCCGGTACGGATTCCGGCTCTTCCTATTATATTTCATTATATTGCGGCTCGCTACAGCTCACTGCAGTTCCCTGCATATCTCCCTGTACTCGTCCCCGTATATGCTGCCTTTATTCCATATAAATGCAAAGTCGTGCTCCATCTGAAAATCCTTCAGCCGCAGCTCCCTGATGGTCCCGTCCTGAATCCCCTGCTCCACAGCGGTCCGGTAAAGGAAGGTAATACCTGAATCCTTTTCCAGGAGCTGCAATATCACATGCATGCTCCCCACCTCTGTCATATGGGCGAAATCACCCAGGCGTATGTTCTTGATCTCCAGGTTTTTCTCCAGGATATCCCTGGTCCCCGACCCAGGTTCACGAATCAGCAGGTGTTCCCCTAAAAGGTCCTTTAGCTGTCCGGGATCCTTCTTAAACTGATGGCAGGCCGCGCACACAGGTATGAACGGCTCCGTGCAATAGACCAAAGAGTCATATGCCTGCTGGTCATAATATCCTTCCACCAGGGCAAACTGTATTTCCCCGGATGTAAGTTTGTGAAGCAGCTCATCCGTGTTCCCGATGGCCACCTTGATGTTGGCCTCCGGGTGACGATGGATGTAACCGGCCAGAGGCGCTGATATGACAGATTCGCCAATGGTCCTGGTTGTGCCAAACCGGAGGGTAGGTCCCTGCTCCGGCACACAGCGCAGCACTTCCTTTAAAAATTCCTCGTCATTTTTTAAAGTGGTAGACGCCTGCAGAAGTCTCTTGCCTGCCGGGGTAAGATGTATCTTCTTTCCCTCGCTTGCGAACAGCCTGACGCCGTAAAGCGTCTCCAGATACCGTATATGCTGGGACACAGCCGGCTGTGTAATATGGAGCGCCTCCGCAGCCTTTGTATAATTCATATATTCACAGACAGCAAGAAAGGTATAGACTCTGAAATCCAGCATATCCTTAATCCCCCTTATCCCAACTTCTCCATACACCTATTTTTCGTCCGTTTTTGCCCAATCTTTCCTTATCATAACATAACTTTATCAAAATATAAATATATATAATTTTACTTTATGTTTTCCATAAGTTACCATGTAATGCGGATAAGAAAGAAAAAGTGATTACTTAGGAGGTTTTAGGAATGTTAGGATTAAAAAACAAATGGAAAGGACTTTTACTGTGCCTTGCCATCGCACTGCCATCCTGGTTTTTAGGGAAAATGTTTCCCATTGTAGGCGGCGCCGTGATCGCCATCATAGCCGGCATGATCCTCACCGGTTTCATCAAAAACAAAGGCGAACTGGAACCGGGCATCAAATTCACATCAAAAAAGATACTTCAGTGGGCCGTAATCCTCCTTGGATTCGGAATGAACTTAAGCGTTGTGCTGGAAACAGGCAGGCAATCCCTGCCCATTATCCTGTCCACCATTACCACCTCCCTTGTGATCGCATTTGCTTTACATAAGATCATGCATATACCGTCAAAGATCTCCACCCTGGTGGGTGTGGGTTCTTCCATCTGCGGCGGATCAGCCATAGCTGCCACCGCGCCGGTCATTGACGCGGATGACGAGGAGGTGGCCCAGGCAATTTCCGTTATTTTCTTCTTTAATGTTCTGGCAGCCATCCTGTTTCCCATGTTTGGTAAAATGCTGGGATTTGACACAGCCTCAGGCAATGCCTTTGGAGTATTCGCAGGCACGGCCATCAATGATACCTCCTCCGTGACAGCGGCTGCCGCCACCTGGGACGGCATGTGGAAATTGGGTTCAGCAACCCTGGACAAGGCGGTTACGGTAAAGCTTACCAGAACACTGGCCATTATCCCCATCACCCTGGTCCTGGCATTTATAAGGACCAGAAACGAGGAGAAGAATGACAAGGCCCAGGGGCAGGCCGTGAGCTTTAAAGATATCTTCCCATTTTTCATCCTGTACTTTATGGCCGCTTCCATCATAACCACCATTGCCCTCCAGGCCGGCGTGCCCATGGCTGTCTTCCAGCCGGTCAAAGAACTGAGCAAATTCTTTATCGTGCTGGCCATGGCTGCCATCGGACTTAACACTAATCTGGTCAAGCTGATCAAAACAGGGGGGAAACCGATCTTTATGGGCGCCTGCTGCTGGGTCGGGATCACGGGCGTCAGCCTGATGCTGCAAAGGGTATTGGGGATCTGGTAGAACCGGCCTGGCAGGACCGCGCTAACAGGACCGCAATGCTTAAAAAGGAGCCCCCGCGCCGGTTTGTCTTCCGGTGCGGGGGCTCCCTGTCTATTCCATTAAAAATACTCCCTGTAATTTCAGTTCTTACCTTCCAGCGCATGCACCATATTCACCACAAATTCATGGCTTGGCACAGGTACGCCCACTTTTGCGGCAGCGCGGACCACGGAACCACTGATGGTATCCACCTCTGTCCTGCGTCCGTCCCTTAAATCAGCCCGGATGGAGGTACAGCCATTGGGCGACATCTCTGATGTCTTCTTTACCTTGGCCATGATCTGTTCTTCATCTGCGGTAAGGCCCATGGCTTTTGCCACTGCCACCGCTTCCCTGATCAGGCTGGTTGTCATGGCCCATGCATATTCATTGGCCGCAATGTAACCCATATCCACCTGAAGGATGCCGGTCACAGCGCTTAATGAAACATTGGTAAAAAGCTTATCCCAGATCAGCTGCTGGATATTTTCATGTATCTTTACATTAAAACCGCAGCAATCAAAGGCTTCTTTTAATTTAGGAAGAAATCCATTCTTATCCTCGGTCAGCATGCCCACATTGGTGTTGCCCGCGCCGCCGCGCCTGATATGGCCCAGGCCCAAAACCGCGCCGTTATCCTCGGTGGTCCCGATAATGATATGGTCCTGATCCACAAACTCTCCCAATATATCCTCATGGCCGGAGCCGTTCTGGAGAGTCATCACATAGGTATCCGGTCCAATCAGGCCGCCGTTGCCTGAGAGGGCCGCCCTTGAAAACAGCGCCTTCACAAACAGGATCACCAGATCCACGGTCCCTACGCCCTCAGTGGAGGTAACTGCCATGGGGTTAAACAGGATATCCTCTCCATTTTCCTGGAGTTTCAATCCTTCCTTTTGAATATGCTCCACAACAGGAGCTGCCGTATCTACAAGATATACCTCATTGTGCTGTGACAGATGTCCGCCATAGATGGAGCCCATGGCCCCTGCGCCGATTACAGCTATTCTCATATTGTTCTCACCTTCTATTATGCAGTAAATCCCGGCAGGCCCTCGATGGCATACGCACGCACCGGCATGGAGTCGGCACCGATCAGTGGTAATGGAGTATAGGACATGAAGAACGTGTCAGTGGTCAGATCCTCCAGGTTCTTTAATACTTCCAGGAATACAATGTCAACTTCCATCAGGATATCATGGAACGGTTTTACATCCTCGTTGCAGTTTTCAATGGAAACACCATCGCCAAAGCCAACACATTTAACCTTATGGTTGCGGAACCACCATGCACTCTCAGCATTGATGAACAGACGCTTGTCATCAGGGCTGTTGGTAGCCGGTGTAAATGGAGGGAATTTCCAGTTGCTGTCAAGGATCACAATGTCGCCCTCTTTGATGCGGTCGCCGCAGGCACGGTCCAGATCAGCGGCGCTGATATGTGAGTTGGGCTCCAGGAAATCGATATTTACATAAATGGCACGGCCCATAAATGTGGTCAGCGGAAGCTCTCCAACCGACTTGCCATCCTCAAAGTGATGGTAAGGACACTCGCAGTGTGTTCCCAGATGTGTGGTCAGATCCAGTGCTGTGTGGAAATCCGGGATCGGGCCGCCTGTGTTGTAACGGATCAGATGACACCTTCTTGACTCTGTTGCGGGATCCAGAACCTTTGTTAAATCAACCAGTCTTAAACCATTACCTAAATCATATACGCTCATTACTATACCTCCTGCTTCTTTATGATACATTGTTTGTTGAGTTCATTATACCAGTATACCGGTATACCGGTCAAGTGTTTTTTCATTGACTTTGGGGACTATCTGGGGTATGATTAATTCAATATTTTCCGCGTGCTTGATCAGCGTGTTTGATCCATGTGCCTGAACCGAGTATTGATCCCCATGTTCGCACCATCCATACCAACGGGGAAGTAAGGAGTTTGATTATGGTTATCAAAAATTCACTGCAGTCACAAGCTTATGATACATTAAAGGAGCAGATCCTTTCCAACATCCTGACACCCGGGGTGCTTTATTCCGAGACAAAAATCTCCAAGGAACTGGGTATCTCCCGCACTCCCATGAGGGAGGCGCTCCAGTGCCTTTCCCAAGACGGGTATATCACTATCATTCCCAGCCGCGGCTTTAAGATACGCCAGCTGAGCAAGGAATCCATGAGGGAATCCATACAGATCCGCTGTGCCATCGAGGGCTTTTGCGTCCATCTGATCGCATCACAGCCCTCTGAGAAGCGCTGCCAGAAGCTGTTAAAAGACATGGAGCGCTCCCTGGCCCGGCAGAAAAAGGCGCTGGCCTCCCCGGCCTCCCGCAGCTCCTTTATCGAGGAGGACCACCGGTTCCACCTCCTTTTAGTCCACTATGCTGACAATGATGAGTTTAACCATCTGTTCCAGCGCCTCATGTATATGATCCATCTGACCACATCCAACGCCCTGTCCATTGAAGGGCGGGTCCAGGCCACCTTTGAGGAACACCAGGAACTTTATAACTGCTTAAAATCAGAGGACGGGGATAAAGCCTACAGGATCCTGATCGCCCACCTGCTGATGCCCCTTAATATGGATATTCTGTGATGTGGACAAAAAATGCATCTTACCACAGCCTTCTGCTGTGGCAGGATGCATCTTTAAAGTTGCCAAAGGGCAATTCATAGGATCAAAGATCTTTAATCCATCTTTACAACAACCTTCATATAGTTTCCCGGGTTCTTCTCAATGTCCCTGATGGTCTCAGGAGCTTCCTCCAGCCCAATGGTCTTTGTAAGGATCTTTGCCACATCCACTTTTTTGGTGTAGATCAGCTCAATGGCTTCCTCAAATTCCCCTGCGCTGGTGCGCGCACCGCGGATATCGATCTCCTTGCGGGTAATGACATCGGTGGGGATCGGAGTTTCCTTTGGCGGCCATCCGGTCAGGGTGATCCTGCCCGCGTGGCTGACCAGGTCAAGGGTCTGAAGCACCGCCACATTGGCGCCGCTGCACTCCATTACCTGCTGTGCCATTGTTCCGCCCGTGATCTCACTGACGCGCTCCACCGGGTTTTCTTCCCTGGAGTTGATCACATACTCAATTCCCAGTTCCCTTGCAAAATCCAGACGTTCCTGAACCAAATCCAGAAGGATGGCGTGTGCGCCGTATGCCTGGGCGATCATGCCTGCCAGAAGTCCGATGGGGCCTGCGCCGATAATGGCACAATACTCCCCTGCCTTTAAACCGCCTCTGTGGATCCCGTGAAGGGAAATGGTCAGCGGCTCAGCCATGGCTGCATCGGTCCAGTCCATATCTTCAGGCATTTTCACCAGCATGTCCGCCGGATGGCAGTAATATTCAGCCATTCCCCCGTCAATATGTACGCCCAGAACCTTCAGGCTGGTGCAGCAGTTGGTGCGGCCAATGCTGCAGGGATAACATGTTCCGCAGTAAAGATACGGATCCACGATCACTTTGTCCCCCACCTTTAATCCCTTGGGATTGTCTGCCGGGATCTCCTCAATGATGCCTGCCAGCTCATGTCCGATAATCCTTGGATAGGATACCAGCTTGTTGGTTCCCCTGAATGCACCGATATCGCTGCCGCAGATACCGGCTGTCTTAATGCGGATCAGGGCCTGTCCGGGACCTGGTACCGGCTTTTCCAATTCAACACAATCCACCTGTCTTGGTTCTGCCAGTTTAATTGCTTTCATTTCCGTTTCCTCCTTGTTACAAGCGGTAGTGTCAAGTTTCACTACCTGTTTTATTGTTTAAACCTTGATTTTATGGGAGTTTGCAATAAAAAGAGCAATGACCTCCCTTTTTTTGGTATAATGTCCTCGACCAAAATTCCAAAATACCAGAAAGGATTTCATTGCTCATGGACATTATACTTTATTTACTTAACATTATTCAATACCTTTATCGCCAAAACTGCTGGCTAATTAACTTTATTTGCAGATACATCCCTCTCAAACAGTGGGCTTTTGATGATTCTCATTCTCCCAAGTACCAAAAATTCAAAATTGATGAGCTTCCTCTGATCACTGACTTCCGGCAAGACTGGACTTACAAGGATCTCATCCCTTACTACGAAAAACGTTACGGCAAGATGATCCGCCCCATAAGCCGCCGCTCCGATTGCCACATCCCGGATGACTGCTCCTGTCCTCGCTGTGATGCCCCCAAGCCATTCCTTTACAAGAACAATGGCTCCAAAGGGCAGCTCCTGTGCAAAATCTGTGATACCAGGTTCTCTCCGGATGAGAGCCGTTTTTTGTTGACGAAACTCCGTTGCCCGCATTG
>NZ_JBEPLZ010000018.1:0-116668 GCF_040545455.1 Enterocloster citroniae
CCTGGCGGTCTTATTTTGATACCCACTTTTCAACCTGTATAAATTTTTCAATGTTCTTTAAAATTTAGCTTGACTTTTTATTTGCAGGCTTATTTGTGTTGTGTACCCCATATTTATGAGGCGTACACGGTGTGTACGTTGATCCGATTCGTGTGCGGCCTGCGGGAAATCAGCCGCAGATATGAGCGCCGGGGAGACTCCGGGAGTTCACTGCTATATAAGATTACAGGCAACAAAATGACCTGCGCTCACCTCCCGAAGCGGGACCGGGCTGCCCCAGCATCCGTCAGTGGCAAGGGGACAGCGGGTTGCAAAACGGCATCCCGGTTTAGGATCAATGGGGCTTGTTACCTCCCCGTGGATAACGGGTTTTCTCTTTCCCCTCAGTGAGATGTCAGGCACCTGGATGGCATCTAGAAGCGCTTTTGTATAGGGATGGATGGGGTTGTCAAACAGTTCCTTTGACTCACACCGCTCCACACACTGCCCCAGATACATGACCGCAATCTCATCAGAGATATGGCGCACCACTGAGAGGTCATGGGTAATAAACATGTAGGTAAGGCCCATATTATCCTGGAGATCCATCAGCAGGTTGAGGATCTGCGCCTGAATGGACACATCCAGGGCCGATACCGGCTCATCACAGACAATAAACTTGGGATTTACGGAAAGGGCCCTGGCAATTCCGATCCTCTGACGCCTTCCGCCGTCCAGCTCGTGTGGGTAGGCACTTTCCAGGCGCGGGGCCAGGCCCACCGTCTCCATCAGCTCCGCCACCCTTTCCCGAAGCTGCGCTTTATTCTTCATCACCCGGTTGACCACCAGGGGTTCCGCGATCAGCTCGCTGACCGTCATACGCGGATTCAGGCTGGAATAGGGGTCCTGGAAAATAATCTGCATTTCCTTTCGCAGTTCCCTCAGCTGGTTGGGATTGCAGGACAGGATATCCTTTCCATTATACAGTATCTTTCCCTCTGTGGCCGGTGTGAGCCTGAGGATGGCCCTGCCCAGGGTGGATTTTCCGCACCCCGACTCCCCTACCACACCCAGGGTCTTCTGGGGGCTGATGGTCAGGTTCACATCATCCACTGCATGAAGCACGCCGGAACCTGTATCAAAGTATTTCTTCAAATGGACCGTCTCGATCAAAGGCGTATTCTGGCTGTTCCGGCTCATATGCGCATAACCTCCTCTCCGTCAGATGTCACATTCTCCTTACCAACAAACAGATGGCAGGCGATCTCATGGGTGCCCTCCTTGCAGACCGGGGGCAGACTGTGCCTGCAGACTTCCATGCAGTGGGGACATCTGGTGTGGAACTTACATCCCTGGAGCAGGTTGGTTGGATCAGGCATCAGCCCAGCAATGGGATTCAGGCGTTTGGCATCCCCTGTCATGCTGGGAATGGAGCCGAACAGGCCCTGGGTGTAGGGATGGTGTCTCTTCCCCGTGAATATATCCTCAATGGTCCCATGCTCCACGATCTCACCCGCATACATAATGGCAACCCGGTCGCAGGTCTGGGCGACCACGCCCAGATCGTGGGTGATCAGCAGCATGGATGTACCGAACCGTTCCTTTAATTCCTCCATCATTCCCAGAACCTGGGCCTGGATCGTCACATCCAGAGCCGTGGTGGGCTCATCTGCGATCAGCAGCCTGGGATTGCAGGCCAGGGCCATGGCAATCACCACCCTCTGCTTCATACCTCCGGAAAATTCATGGGGATAGCAGTTTTTCCTGGCAGCAGGTATTCCCACCAGTTCCAGCATCTCCTCCACCTTTTTTCCCATCTGTGCCCGGCTCAGGTTGTTGTGGTTATGGAACTGAAGCACTTCCAGGATCTGGTCCTCCACTGTGAGCACAGGATTCAGGCTGGTCATAGGATCCTGGAAGATCATGGCGATCTTCTGTCCGCGGACGGACAGCATCTCACTCTCCTTTAGATCCAGCAGGTTTTCCCCGTCAAAAAGCACCTGTCCCTGCTCCACCTTTCCAATACGCTCCGGAAGGAGGCGCATAATGGCAAGGGCCGTAGTAGTCTTTCCTGCCCCGGTCTCACCTACCAGGCCCAGGGTTTCCTTTGTATGTACCGTCAGGCTGATACGGTTTACGGCATGGACAGTCTCCTCGTCAGTCTGATATACAATGTTTAAATCTTTGATCTCCAATAATGCATCTGACATACCTGTCCCCCCTTAATTTTTAAGCTTGGGATCTAACGCATCCCTCAGTCCGTCTCCCAATAGGTTAAGCGCCAGGGAGGTCAGTATAATGGCCAGGCCGGGGAACAGGGTAATGTACGGGGAGTACCTCATAAAATCCCGCCCTTCTGCCAGCATGGAACCCCACTCCGGAAGGGGAGGCTGAACGCCCATGCCGATAAAACTCATTCCCGCGGCTGTCAGTATCATTCTTCCCACGCCCATGGTTGCCTGGATGATGATGGGGCCCATGGCATTGGGCAGGATGTGTTTTACAATGATATAGGAATCCCTGGCCCCGCTGGCTATGGCTGCCTCTATGTAATCCTGGTCGATCACGGTCAGGATGGAGGAACGGATCACCCTGGTAAAGGGAGGGATCCTTGCTATGGTAACGGCGATCAGCAGGTTGGTCATGCTGGGCCCCAGGGAAGCCACAATGGCCATTGCCAGGAGCTCACCCGGGATTGCCAGAAAGGTATCCAGCACACGCATGATAACATTGTCCACGCGGCCTCCGTAATAGCCTGCGATCGACCCCAGGATCCCGCTGATACAGACGCTGCCGACCGTGGCAGCCAGCCCGATGACAATGGAGATCCTGGCCCCATGGACTACCCTGGCAAAGATATCCCGGCCGTAGGCGTCCGTTCCAAACCAGTGGGCCGCGCTGGGCGGCTTCAGACGGTTGGCCACATTCTGGGCGATCACCTGGGTGTCATAGTCGCAGATCACATCCGCAAATACGGCAAGGATCACCATGACGGAAAATATGGCAAGGCCCAGCATGGCTGCCTTATTCTTTTTAAAACGTTTCCAGATCTCATAGGCGGGACTGTTCCGCTTCACAGCTGTTTTTTCACTTTTTCCACTCATATCTTCTGCCCTCACTTACTGTATCTTGAACGTATACGCGGATCAATAAATGCATAAAGGAGATCCACAATCAGCATGATGATACAAAACAGGGCGGCCAACATCAGCACGGCGGCCATTACCTGCGGCGTATCCTTGCTCCGGATCGCGTCAATGGCCAGTGTCCCCACTCCCGGCATGGCGAATACGGACTCTGTGATCACAGAACCGCCCAACAGCGCGCCGAAATGCATACCTGCCACTGTGATGACCGGCAAAAGCGCATTTTTCAGGGCATGCTTCCATATGACCACCATGCTGGTGGCTCCCTTTGCCTTTGCGGTACGGATATAATCCTGGCGGATGACTTCCAGCATGGTGGAACGGGTCAGACGCAGGATCTCCGCCGCCCCGGGCAGGGCCAGGGTAACAATGGGCAGGATAAAACTCTTAAACGAGTCCGCTCCGTTGGATGGCAGCCACCCCAGCTTCAGTGCAAACAGCAGGATGGACAAAAGGCCCAGCCAGAAGGCGGGAATGGATGAAAAGAACATGGCTGTGACGGAATTGATAACGTCCAGGGCAGAATACTGCTTTACGGCGGATAAGATCCCAAGAGGCACTCCAATGGCCACGGACAAAAGCATGGCACCCGCGGCCAGCTTCATAGTGGTTGGAAACCTGGAAAATATCTCGGTAAACACAGGCGTCCTGGTGCGGTAGGATAGTCCGAAATTCCCCTGAAGGGCATTGAGCACATAATCCACATACCGCAGCCAGAAGGGCTTATCAAGCCCCAGTTCCCGGGTCAGCTCCTCTCTGGCGGACAGCGGGGCGTTATCCCCCAGAACCAGGGAAGCCACATCCCCCGGAATCATATTCATGATTGTAAAGATAATAAAGCTTACGCCCAATAAAATGGGTATCAGCAGCAACAGTCGTTTTATAACATACTTTCCCATACAGGCTTCCCCTTTTCGCTGACAGCAGGAACTGTTTAAGACGCTTTTGGCCCGCGCCTAAACCCTGCTGATTTTTGTGATGCAGCTGTTATTCTGCCGGAATATTTCCCTGACATCCTCCCAGTTGTTTACCAGGTCCTGACGTCCTTCCAGCTTTTTCTCCACGATCTCTGCCAGGCGCAGTCCCAGTGCCTTTACATTATAAGCATGGACCACGGTTCCATGATCCAGTATTTTCATGGAATAATTGGTATATGGAGGAAAATGCAGGATATCACGGGCATTTGCCACAAAGGTCCCGCCCAGCACGGTCACTTCCACGCGGCCTTCCTTCACCACATACAGGTCCCAATCAGGATGAGGGCTGTCCCATTCCACACAGATCCCCTTTTCCATCACAAATTCCCAGACTTCCTTTTCCCCGCCCGTCTCATGGCGGCCCACCTTCTGGTTGCACACAATGCCGTCAAACACAAACCTGGCAATGCTCCCTCCCTTGGGCCGGATCTGCGCCAGCTGCTCCTTTGGCACCACCTCCGGTTCAGGCTCTCCCAGACGCATGGTATGGTGCTTCAAACGGTACTCTGCCATAAATGCATCATCCTGGAGTTTTTCAGGATAGCTCCTGTCTATGAGCTGCTTTTCCAGGATGCCTCCGTACATGTTCATGCCTGAAAACAGCTCCCGCCATATGGTCCCCTCCTCCAGGAAGCGGAATCCATGGGACATATACGGCTCAATGTGGATCATGTCCCCTGTCTCTGCTATGGCTCTCTTTCCATTGATGGTAACCTCCACACTGCCCCTGTCAATGGCAAATGTCTCATACCCCTTCTTATGCTCATGGTAAGGGACAAAAGCATTTTCCTGATAATACACATCACTCATCTCATTGTTCAGCGTCTCCCCCACCGGAGCAATAAAAAGATAATCCTTACAGTCCTTTTCCTCCAGTTCATGGATATAATCATCCGGCGTTATATGTATTTTATAATCGAACATACCCTTCCATCCTTTACACAGTTATTTTCCGTATCCCGGTAATCCAGCAGTTGTTCTCACGCAGTATCTTCTCCACATAGCCCCAGTCCTTTAGGTTTTCAGGAGAGCGCTTCTTCTCTGCGTTGAGGCGTTCCATGATATGCATCAGATAGGACTGTACATTGTAGGCATAAATCTGCGTCCCCTCCTCCAGCACGGTGAGGGTGTGCTTGTAGTAAGGCGGGATATTGATAACATCCCGTTTTTTGGCCACAAAATCATGGCCGTCAGCCTGAACATGGACAGAACCTTCCATAACCAGATACACATCATTTCCCGCATATGGATAATTCCACTCAATCTGAAGCCCCTTTTGGGGAAGGAGTTCCCAGATTTCCTTTACTCCGTCCGTCTCCCAGCGTCCCACCTTCAGGTTCAGCCGGATCCCCTCCATGTCGAACCCCGCAATGGCCCATCCCCTTGGACGTACGGCAGGAATGTCATATTTGCCGGCCGGCTCCGGAACAGGATCCTCCCTGTACAGGGTTCCTAACAGGGTGTATCTCCTGGCTTTGAATTCCTCATCCTCCCAGTACTGCGGGCTGTAGGTACGGATCACATGTTTGTCCTCCACACAGTTATACATGTCCATGTCCTGGAACATCTCCCTCCAGATGGTATTTTCCTCCAGGTAGCGGTATCCGTGGTTTACATAAGGACGGATATGTACGATGTCACCCCGCTCAATAATACATTTCTTCTTGTTGATACAGACCTCGGCAGACCCCCCATCGATCAGAAAGGTCTCATAGCCCTTCTCGTGGTCGTGATAGGGAACAAATGCATCCTTGATGTAGACCGTATCTCCCAGCTCATTCACCATTCTCCCACCCTGGGGACGAATCAGCAGGTCCCCGTGATTGTCGCTGTCCGGTATGGAATACAGCACATCCTTCAGGGGATCAATGTGCATTACGCTCCGCAAATTCTCCACACTCATGTTTTCTCCTCCTCCACTCACTTATTTTATCACTTTAAACAGCTAAAATTCCGGGATTCAAAAAAAGGAAGGCTGCCTTGCCTCAATGCAACTCTTCCGGGAATCCACTTTTCATTTTATGAAAAATAGTATATACTATTTTTATAATTCTGTCTAATATATGTTTATTTATGTTTTCCATATCTTATAGGTTATAGATCTTCAAACAAGGAGGAATTACTATGGAACTGCTGCAGCTCCGCTACTTCTGTGTGGTGGCAAAACATCAGAATATGACAAAGGCGGCTGCCGAACTGATGATCTCCCAGCCGGCCCTGAGCAAAACGATCATTGCCCTGGAAAAGGAACTGGGCACCCCCTTGTTTGACCGGCGTAACCGCTCCATTTTCCTGAACCGCGCAGGAGAGATCTTTTACCAAAAAATCGACCAGGGCATCAATCTCATTGACGACACGGTGTCTGAGGTGGGCGAGCTGTCCAACGAACCCTTTGGCAATATCAAGCTCCTGGTGCTGGCAGCCTCTTCCTATATGCCTGAGTTTTATATTGCCTTTCACCAGCGCTATCCCTATATCAAGCTGCAGCTGAGCAACTATATCCGCGCCGAGCACCTGTTTATGTATGACTGCGACTTTTGCTTTACCGCCAATGACAGCTACACTCCCCTGGCGGGCAACTGCGTCATCCCCATACTGACCGAGCGCTTTGTGCTGGCCGTCCACAAAGACCATCCCCTGGCCTCCCGGACCTCCATCCATCTCAAGGAAGCTGCTTCCTATCCCTTTGTGGCATCCAACCGAAAGGAGGATCTGGAATTCTATTGCCTAAAAGCCGGATTCCGGCCCAATATCATTGCGGAATGTGACAACGGCACCACCTATGAGGCCCTGATGCGGCACGGGGTAGGTATCTCCATCATTCCTGAGATCACCCTGGGATCCGTGCTCCCCCGCGATATTGTGTGCATTCCTCTTATCCACCCGGTGCTGGAACGTACCATCAGCCTTTCTTATGACACCAAACGGCGCATGTCCAATGCCGGACGTCTGTTTAAAGATTTCTGCATGGAGTATTTTAAGGCGGAGCCGGTCAGCTGAACCCTGAAAACATGGAAGACTCAATTGACAGAAAGGATAAAAAGTGCCCGATATCAGCTGTTAAAACCAATCTCGGGCACTTTATTTTCTTCTCTCAGCATCTGTATTTGCAGATGATACAACTGCTCATGGTATCTTCCTAATTTTCGTTCATCTTTGCCAGCTTCGCCGCCTGGTCGGCCGCAATCAGGTTATCCAGGAGCTCCTGTATATCCCCGTTCATAATGGAATCGATCTTATACAAGGTCAGCTTGATCCTATGGTCCGTGACACGGCCCTGCGGGAAGTTATAGGTACGTATCTTCTCGGACCGGTCGCCGGTTCCGATCTGGCTGCGCCGCTCCTCCGCCTCTGAACTCTGGCGTTTCTCCAGTTCAATGTCATACAGCTTGGAACGGAGCAGGCGGAAGGCCTTTTCCTTGTTCTGAAGCTGCGATTTTTCAGTCTGGCTGTAGATCACAATGCCGGAGGGCATATGGGTCAGACGGACCGCGGAGTCCGTGGTATTTACACACTGTCCTCCATTGCCCGATGCCCTCATTACATCGATACGGATATCGTTCATGTCAATCTGTACATCCACATCCTCCGCCTCAGGCATGACGGCAACCGTTGCAGTGGAGGTGTGTATTCTGCCGCCGGACTCAGTCTCCGGCACACGCTGCACACGGTGTACGCCGGACTCATACTTAAGCTTGGAATATGCGCCCTTTCCCGTCACCATGGCCACCACTTCCTTAAAACCGCCGATCCCGTTCTCATTCAGGCTGACGATCTCCACCTTCCATCTCTGGCTGTCCGCATACCCTGAATACATGCGGTAAAGCTCGGACGCAAACAGTGCTGCTTCGTCCCCGCCTGCCCCTGCGCGGATCTCCAGGATGATGTTCTTATCATCATTAGGGTCCTTTGGAAGCAGCAGGATCTTAAGTTCATGCTCCAGGTCCTCAATGCGCTTCTTGGCATCGGACAATTCCTCCTTGGCCATCTCGCGCATCTCATCATCGCTTTCTTCCTCCAAAAGAGCAAGGCTGTCCTCCACATCCTGCTTTGCCTGCTTGTATTGTTTGTAGGCATCCACAATAGGGGCCAGATCAGCCTGCTCCTTCATCAGCCTGGTGAACCGCTTGGTATCCTGGGTCACGGCCGGGTCACCCAGCATCAGCATCAGTTCCTCATAGTGAATCAACATATCATCTAACTTATCAAACATAGTTTTCTCCTGCCTCTATCCAATCACTTTACCTGTTACGTACCATTCTTATTCCCAGTCCGCCCGCACCACACGGTCCAGCCCGGCCATATCTTTTCTCACTTCCACCTGTCCGTATCCATGGTCGGCAAACAGTTCTTTTACCGCCTGCCCCTGGTCATATCCGATCTCCATGTACACACTGCCTCCCGGATTCAGATGGTCCTTACATTCCGCGGCCAGGATCCGGTAAAACTTCAGTCCGTCCTCTGTCCCGTCCAGTGCCATCCTGGGCTCGTGGTCCCTTACCTCAGGCTCCAGCTCCTCGATCACCAAGCTGGGTATATAGGGAGGATTAGAGACAATGATATCATATCTGTCTTCTGATCCCAGGCCCTCAAACATGTTGCTGTGAACAAGCCTGAACTCCCCTTTATATGGTTCCAGCAGACGGTCCGCGTTCCGCCCGGCCACGGCCAGGGCCTCCTCAGATACATCCAGGGCCGTAACCCTCCCATAGCCGCCCATGAGAGCCAGGCTGATGGCAATGCACCCCGACCCCGTACACACGTCCAAAAGCGCGGTATCCCTGTTAAGGTCTGTCTTTTTGTTGTAAGCGTTATCTCTGCCCCAGGCCCCATCCTTACCGCGCCTGTCCCCCAGCACCAGTTCCACCAGAGTCTCCGTGTCCTGGCGCGGGATCAGCACATGCCCGTTCACAAGGAACTCAAACCCCATAAACTCCTGGACACCGGTAAGGTGCTGCAGCGGGATCCGGCCGGCCCGCCTGCGGATCAACTCCTCATATGTTCTGCGCATTTCCAGGGTTTCCTCATCCTCTGGAAGTTCCCTGTTCTTTACTGCCAGCAGGGACGCCAGATTTAAGTGAAACGCCTCCATCAAAAGATATCTGGAATCCAGTGCCTCATCCGGCACTCCTGCCTTATTCAGTATCTGCGCACCCTGCCATAGCAACTGCTGTATGGTCATGTCCTGCCGCTCCTTTGCAGTCTTCCCTGCTGCTGTTCTCTCTCCAGCCCGGAAATGTCTCATCCAGATATTGTCTCCAGTCAAACACGGTTTCAACCGCGGCAATGGCAACTTCTATCATTGTGTCGTCAGGCTCCGTGGTGGTCAGCCCCTGCATCCACATACCGGGACGGCTTAAAACATTCACCAGCTTGGAATCATGCCTTCCCGCAAAGCGCAGGAACTCATAGGATATACCTGCAATGACCGGGATCAGAACAATACGGCTGACGATCCTGAGCCAGATGGTGTCCACGCGGATCACCATAAAGAACAGGATACTGATGATCATAACGATCATGATAAAGCTGGTGCCGCAGCGCTTATGCTCCTTGGAGCTGGCCCTTACATTATCCACGGTCAGTTCCAGCCCGTGTTCTATACAGTTGATACACTTGTGCTCCGAGCCGTGGTACATGAACGTCCTCTTTATATCCTCCATCCTGGACACCAGCTTGATATACAGGATAAAGATAAGGATCCTGATCACGCCCTCCAGTATGGCCATCACGGTCTCCGAGGCAATAAAGCTTTTGCAGATCCGCGCAATGAACAGGGGAAGCACCATGAATATGCCGATGGCCATGACAAAGGAAAATACCATCACCACACTCATGAGTATGCTCTCCAGCTTCTCCCCAAACACCTTATCCAGCCATGCCTCAAACCGTCCCGGCTCCGCCTCCTCATCATCCTCAAAAAAGCTGCAGGACCAGGTCAGGGCACGCATTCCCACAACCATGGAATCTATAAAACTGAAAATACCCCTGATAAACGGAAGTCCAAGAAACTTGTGCTTCTTGGTAATGCTTACGTAGGTATCCTTTTTCACCTCAATATCCCCGTCCGGCTTGCGGACTGCAATGGCGTAATCATTGCCGTTCTGCATCATGATGCCTTCAATTACGGCCTGACCGCCAATTCCCGAATATTTCATCCTTTCTTACCTTTCTGTGAGATCCATACTACGCCGCGCAGATATCAATCGGCCAAGCGCCTTAAATCCGCAGGGCGTAATACCAGAAAGGGCTGAGCCTGATGCCAAGCCCAACCCTCATCTTTTCTTGCCTATTAGTTAGCATTCATGCCATACTTACGATTGAACTTGTCAATACGTCCACGAGCCTGAGCAGCCTTCTGCTGACCGGTGTAGAATGAATGGCACTTGGAACAAACCTCAACGTGGATGTCCTTCTTTGTTGAACCTGTTACGAACTCATTACCACAGTTGCAGACAACTGTTGCCTGGTAATAATTTGGATGGATTCCTTCTCTCATGATATTCACCTCTCTGATATTAGTTGCGGTTTCCGACCGCGGCCTGTATGCCAATCTGCCTCTGTACATTACAGGCAGCCGGCTCATGCCGTCACCAGAACGCACAGATATCAGCACTGTTCAAGTTTAACGCACCCTCACCGTAAGGTTCTGACTCACGCGGATGCTAAAACTGCCGTCAATCCAGACAGCTTAAACAGTATAGCATAAAAAAAATATGAATGCAAGATATTTTATGAAAGCTTGGCCAAAATTTTATCTTTTATCTTTTTAACTTTGCATGCTTTTGCCAACGTCATAAAAAGGTGCTAAGCCACAGTTTCTAATCTGCAGCTTAACACCCATTCCCCTTGGCGTTTACATGAAATTATACTCTGTGAGTATCTTCTCCCGCCCAGTGGTCACATCTGTAAAATATTCATAGCAGCTGATTCCCAGGAAGGAACCGGAAATGTTGATGATATTATCATACCCCCGGCCCTTTAATGCCATGATGGCGTTGTAGCTTCTCTGGCTGGTTCTGCAGTGCAGGTACACCGGCCTGTCATGGGGTATCTCAGGCAGCCGCTGCCTCAGTTCACCCAATGGGATGTTCACCGCACCTACCAGATGTCCCATCTCAAACTCGTCCCTGCCCCTCACATCAATGATGCAGGCTTGGCTTTCCACCAGTTCCCTCACTTCACTTACATGAACCTGCTTAAATACTCCGTGGAGCACATTGAGACCCACAAGGGCAGCCAGATTCACCACATCCCTGGCCGTACCGAACACAGGGGAATAGCACAGTTCCAGATCCTTTAAATCCTCCAGTGTCCCATCCATGGAGATCAATGCGGCGATCACATCGATCCGCTTATCCACATTGCCCTTACCGATTGCCTGGGCGCCCAGGATCCTTCCTGTGGGCACCTCAAAAACCAGTTTAAAATGCATAGGCGCGCTGCCGGGCATGAGTCCCACCTTATCCATGGACATGGTGTACACCGAGTCACATGGGATGTTATTTGCCTTGGCCGTCCGTTCATTCAGGCCAGTAGCCGCTGCATTCAGCTCAAACAGCCTAACGGCGCAGGAGCCGATCACTCCCTTGTTCCTGCTAGTTATACCGTACATGGCATCCGCCGCAGCCCTTGCCTGGCGCAGGGCGGGACCTGCCAGGGGAAGCTTCACCGGCTTATGGGTCAGCTTCTGGAAAACCTCAATGGCATCCCCCACCGCATAGATATGGGGATCACTGGTGCGGTAATCCGGCGTTACCATGATCCCGCCGGTTTCACCGATCTTAAGGCCTGCCTGCTTTGCCAGTTCTGTCTCCGGCAGCACGCCGATGGAAAGCACCACCGCTTCGCAGGGCAGCTCCCTTCCTGAGTTTAAGATCACCTTGTCCTGGGTGATGGCCTTGACACCATCCCCCACTGCCAGTTCCACCCCTTTGTCGTAAAGCTCCTTTTGCAGGATCTGGCTCATATCATAGTCAAAGGGAGCCATGATCTGGACGGCAGCCTCTGCAACTGCCACCTGCTTTCCCGCTGATTTCAGGTTTTCCGCCACCTCCAGGCCGATAAAACCGCCGCCGATTACAACCACGCTGCGGACCTCTTCCCTGGCAACATACTGATCCAGTTTAGCAATGTCATTCACATTGCGCACTGTGAACACATGAGGGAGAAATACTCCCTCAATGGACCCCGGACGGATCGGGTAGGATCCGGGCGAAAGCACCAGTTCATCATATGCCTCCTCGTATTCCCGGCCTGATACGCTGTCTTTGACGCGTATTTTTCTGAGGGTACGGTCGATCATGCACACCTCGCTGTTCACACGCACCTCAATATCATAGGAGGACTTAAATCCCTCCGGCGTCATCAGCACCAGGTAGTCCTTATCCGCCACTGTCCTGCTTAAATAGTAGGGAAGTGAGCAGTTGGAAAAGGATACATGCTCCCCCCGTTCAAATATGGTTATGGACGCATCCGCATCCAGGCGCCTGATTCTGGCCGCCGCGGACGCCCCGCCTGCAACCCCTCCAACTATGAGCACACGTTTACCCATGTTCACACTTCCTTTCCAGATGATCCTCTGTCATTTATGTCTGTTCATGATCCCTGAACATGATCTCTGTTCATGATCTCTGTTATCCGTCCCTGCCATTAATCCCCGCTTGAGGCGGATTTCTTTTCCAGGTTCACGGATTTGTCATTATATACGTTCATATCAATATTCTTAGTCAGCTTGGCGGCCACCAGACCGGTCACCATGCCATCGCTTACATTCAATGCTGTTCTGGCCATATCGATAACAGGCTCAATTCCCACCAGAAGGCCGGCAATACCCACAGGAAGTCCCAGTGCGGATAATACGGTGATACCCGCAAAGGTAGCGCCTCCGCCCACGCCGGCGATACCGATGGACGCAAAGGTGATGATGATCACCATAAGTATAAAGAAGGATGGAGTAATAGGCTGTCCCACAGCGGGAGCCACCATGACCACCAGCATAGCCGGATAAATAGCCGCGCACCCGTTCTGTCCAATGGAAGTACTGAGTGAACCTGCCAGGTTGGAAACTCCGTTGTCCACGCCCATCTCATCTGTCAGGGTCCTGATGGTCAGCGGCAGGGTTCCTGCACTGGTACGGGAAGTAAATGCAAATATCAGGGTTGTCATAGCCTTCTTAAAGTAGATAAGGGGGCTTACTCCCACTGCGGCCAGTATCAGTCCATGGATGATGAACATGACAAATATGGCTGTGTAGGATGCGAGAACAAAGGTTACAAGTCGCAGGATACTTGTATAATCGCTTCCGGCAATGGTCTTGGTCATCAATGAGAAAATGCCGAACGGCGTCAGCATAATAATCATCATGACCACTTCCACCACCAAAGTATTTAGCGAGTTCATTATCTTCCCGAAAAACTCCGCCTGTTCCGGTGCATAGGTCCGCACCCCGATCACTCCGATTCCAAGGAATGCCGCAAAAAGCACTACGGAAAGAGTGGCGTTATTTCCCTGTCCGGTCAGGGCATAGATTGGGTTGGAAGGAATGATATCAATGATGGTATCCTCAAAGGAAATACCCTCCTGAGCCTTCTCTTCCAGCTGGGATGTCTTTTTGCTCTCGGCCTCGCCGATCTCCAGTCCCTCTGCGCTGACGCCAAATGCAGTTGCCGTAACGCCGCCTACCACTGCTGCAACCGCGGCTGTGGACAGGAGGATCGCCAGTACAAGGGCCGTGATCTTTCCAAGGTTCTTGCCTGACTTCTGGTTGATGATAGCACACACAATGGATACAAAGATCAGCGGGATTACCATCATCTTTAAAAGCTTGGTGTATGCGGTGCCCACCAGGCTGATCCACCGCAGACTCTCTGAAACCGCTGCGTCATCCGCCACTGTCTTTAAAATCGCACCAAATATAATACCGCCGAACAGACCGGCCACTACACGTACATTAAAGGATTTGCCTTTTTTCTGCAATACAAACAGAACGCCCAGATAGATTAAAAAACAGATTATACTGATATAAACAGCCATTTATTCCCCCACCTTTTCCTTGATGTTTTTAATAATGCTCTCAACAGCAGTAACGATATTCTTCTTATCTGTAGCCAGGTTAATACGAATAAACCCTTGCGCCATAAGGCTGAACCACTCTCCCACATCACAGGCAAGACGGCACTTGGTCTGGATAAAGTCCGCTGTCTCCTCACCTGTGAGATAACCTCGAAGGTCGATCCAGGACAGGTATGTTCCCTCAAGAGGCGTAACCACAATCTTGGGAAGCTCCCTTGCAAACTCCTGCTTCATATAATTATAATTGTGCATGATCAATGCCTTTACATGATCCAGCCATTCTTCTCCGCCACGGAAAGCGGCCTCCACGCCCACAATTCCCATCAGGTTGACTTCCGCAGAGCCGATCCCCTTAATATAAGCATCATAGGTCTCCATCAGCTGCTTGTCGAAAATGATCACATGGGAATGGATCAGACCGGCCAGGTTAAATGTCTTGGATCCGGCATTGAGGGTGATCAGGATATCCTTGTACTTGCCGTCCCCAACCAGGGCGGAGGATACGAACTTCTTTCCCTCGTAAGTAAAATCCTGATGGATCTCATCAGAAACCACCAGCACTCCATGTCTGCGGCAGATGTCAAACATGGTGTCCAGCTCCTCTTCAGACCATACCCGGCTCACAGGATTGTGAGGGGAGCACAGGATAAACATCTCTACCTTATTATCCGTGATTTCTTTCTCAAACTTTTCAAAGTCCAGTGTGTAGTAACCGTTGTTGTTATCAAGTTCACAGGTTACCAGCTTTCTTCCTGTATTCAGTATGGCATCGTAAAATGGATAGTATACCGGAGGGCAGATGATAACGGAGGCCTCCTCCTTGGTATATGCCCTTACAGCCGCATACAGTGAGCCTACCACTCCGGTGGCAAATCTTACATTCTCCCTGACATACTCTACATTGTGGTGCTTCTTCTGCCATACAAAGAAAGAGTCAAAATATGAATCCTCCACTCTTCCATAGCCAAACACGCCGTGCTCCACACGCTTTACCAGTGCTTCCCTCACTGCTGCCGGTGACTGGATCTCCATATCCGCCACCCAGAGCGGGAGCAGTTCGGCATCTCCAAAGATCTCCTGGAGGGAGTCCCACTTCAGCGTACCTGTTCCTCGCCTCTCCACACAATTTTCCCTGCAGAACTTCTCAATATCCATTACATATACCGTCCTTTCTCTTAAGAAATATTGTTAATCAACTGAACTATATTATAAAATACTTAGTGCATATTGTCAATAAAATTTTAATACATTTTTTATAAATCGGGCATTTTGCACACAAAAATGTTGAAAATAAATTTTTATAGTTTATTTACTTAACAATATTTCCATATTTTGCTGGAAATAAATGATTGAAGCCATTTTCCATCTATGATACTATTACATATAAAGATCATTTTTAAACATATTTCGGAATAGGAGTACTAATATGAGCCATCTTTCAGATATAAACAGCGCCTATCAAAAGCTGAACGCCAAGGCGGATAAATTATATGAATTCGTCATCTTATACCATAATTACATCTACGCCCATCACACTTATGAGAACGAAAACTTCAGTATGCTGGAGATCCATACCCTTACATATATTGAAGATTCCCCGGGCATTACGGCCACTGAACTGGCAAAGATCTGGCACAAAAGCAAAAGCGCCATTTCCCAGGTCATCAAAAAACTGGTGGACTCCGGATATGTGGAGAAGCGCTACAAGGAAAATAACGAAAAGTCAGTATGCCTGTATGTAACAGAAAAAGGACAGAGGCTCTCCTCTGTCCACAAAGCTTATGACGTTGCCGACATCACACAGACTACCTCATACCTGATCGAACAGTGCGGAGAGGCGGATCTGGATGCCTTTTACCGGATTATTGAAACATATAATGAACTTCTGAAATCTGATCTGGAATCATAAGTATATCATCATAAACATATCATTATAAGCATATCAGACAACCCCATCCACAGGATAAGGCAGATTCAAATTCATTGCAGGGAAGGATCAAGGATCGGGAGAAGTTCCCGGATGTCCCTGATCACATAGTCAGCCCCGGCATCCAGGTATTTCTTCCCGGATTCTTGATTGTACCTGATAAAGTACAATCCATATCCTTATCCTGCCCGAAAAAACCACTGTGAACCGGTCACAAAATGGTGTATACTGTATCTATTACATTGTACTCCCGGAGTCTCCCCGGCATCCATCTTTTGGCTGACTTTTCGCCAATCTGAGTACCAAGAGATTCCGAGAGTACACTACATAAGACAGGAGGGTCACAAATGAGTAACTTAAACAATGTAATGAAGGAATTTAAAGCATTTATCCTGAAGGGCAATATCATTGATATGGCAGTGGGCGTTATCATCGGCGGTGCTTTCAGCAAGATCGTCACATCCCTTGTGAACGATATACTGATGCCTGTGCTGGGAGCCCTGACCGGCGGGGCAAGCTTTAACACGCTTAAATATGTAATCAATCCCGCGGTATGGGAAAACGGTGAAAAAGTAAAAGAAGAAGCCGCCATACTGTACGGCAGCTTCCTCCAGAATATACTTGATTTTATCATTATCGGAGCATGTATGTTCTTTATGATCAAGGCCGTGGCCGTGGTCAGCTCCCGCTTCCACCACGAGGAGGAGAAAAAGGAGGAGGCCCCTGCACCGGCCGGTCCCACCCAGGAAGAGCTTCTGGCTGAGATCCGCGACCTGTTAAAGGAAAGGAACGTGTCCCTGTGACCGAACCGACCTATGTTCCCCATTAATAAAATCTGATTCTCTTTGCGTTTTCCACAAACTCCCTGTTGTTCCTGGTTCTTGCGAACAGATCCAGTACCTTTTCCACCGCATCCTCAGGCTTCAGGGAGTTCGTGGCTTTGTGAATAATATCCACTGCCTCGGCTTCCTCCCTGGACAGCAGAAGGTCATCCCTTCTTGTGCCTGACTTAAGGATATCAATGGCGGGGAAAATACGCTTCTCGGACAGCTTCCTGTCCAGAACCAGCTCCATGTTGCCGGTTCCCTTAAATTCCTCATACACAACATCATCCATACGGCTTCCCGTGTCCACCAGCGCGGTTGCCAGCACGGTCAGGCTTCCTCCCTCGCGCATGTTGCGGGCAGCGCCGAAGAATCGTTTCGGCATGTGAAGGGCCGCCGGGTCCAGACCGCCGGAAAGCGTACGTCCACTGGGCGCAACGGTCAGGTTGTATGCCCTGGCAAGACGGGTTATGCTGTCCAAAAGAATGATCACGTCACGTCCATGCTCCACCAGCCTTTTAGCTCTCTCTATTACCATCTCGGACACCCTTTTGTGGCGGTCCGGAAGTTCATCAAAGGTGGAGTAGATCACCTCCACATTGGGCCCAACGATCGCTTCCCTGATATCCGTCACTTCCTCAGGGCGCTCATCGATGAGCAGGATCATCAGATGCATGTCCGGGTGATTGGTGGTAATCGCCTTTGCCACCTGCTTTAAAAGCGTGGTCTTACCTGCCTTGGGCGGGGATACGATCATGCCTCGCTGTCCCTTACCGATGGGTGAAAGCAGATCCACCACCCTCATGGCCACGGATGTCTTGATTCCAGGCATCTCCATGTGCAGACGCTTGTTGGGGAAAATAGGGGTCAGGTCTTCAAAATTAGGCCTGGTCTCAGTGGCGCTGAGAGGATAGCCGTTCACTGTCTTGATATAAAGAAGGGCTGCAAATTTTTCTGTTGCAGATTTCACTCTCCTGTTGCCTGCAATGATATCGCCTGTTTTCAGGTTAAAACGGCGGATCTGTGACGGTGCCACGTACACATCGTTCTCACCTGGAAGAAAATTCTCACAGCGTATAAACCCAAATCCATCCGGCATGACTTCCAGAATTCCGTTGGCCTCGATCCCGCTGTCCAGTTCCGCCATGTCCTGATTGGACATGCCTGCCGCATCCGTCCTGTTATCCTGCCTGAAGGACCGCTCCCCGCTTTCGGAGTTCTGCTGGTATGACCCCTGGTTCTGTCCGCCGCCCGTATGCTGTCTGGACATCTGGGGTTTGGAGGAAGAGTATTTGTTATTTTCATAAGACCGGTTCATATTGCGTCTGGGATCCTGGCTTCTGGACTCCTGGTTTCTGTTCTCCTGATTTTTGGAATCCTGATTTCTGGACTCCTGGTTTCTGGACTCCTGATTTCTGGTCTCCTGGGATTCCTGAGCCCTGTTTTCCTGCCTGTCCTGAAATTCCGTGTTCCTGGAAGATGTATTATCCTGTCTGCTCTCCTGCCTGCTCTGGGGTTCTGCGCTTCTGGACGGACCGTTCTCCTGCCTGCTCTGGGGTTCTGCGCTTCTTGTCAATGCGCTCTCCTGTGCCGGCGGCTGGCGTCTTTCCTTTTTCTTCATCTCCACCGGCTTGATCTCCGGGTTTTTATCAGCCTCTGCACAGAGCAGTTCGATGATCTCCGCCTTGCGAAGGCTGCTGATGCCTTTGATTCCCCTGCTCCTTGCCAGTTCTTTTAATTCTGCAAGAGGAAGGGTCTGTAGTTTTTCCCGCATAGTATCTCTCCTTATTCAAAATTAATCATATCATCCGCCAAAACAGACCGATGGTTTATGCCTAACATTCAAGAGCATATCTGAAAAATGCTCAAGAACTATAATCTTCTGTTCATTCAAATTCGGGGTTTATTCCAGATTTGGGAATTGCTCGGGACTAACAGACTGCTGACAGCATGAGAAAACTGTCAGCTAATCTATGTATAGCCCTATTATATACACGAAACTACAAGAATGTAAAGTAAAAATTTCCATAACTACTCTTTCAGCCACTTCATATGCTGTCCGATCTGCTTCTCATATCCATTGTCGGAAGGCTCATAAAACACTTCCCCCTCCAGCCCATCGGGCAGGTACTGCTGTTTCACGTAGTGCTTGGGATAATCATGTGCATACTTGTATCCTGCCCCATGGCCCAGCTTTTCCGCCCCCTTATAATGCTTGTCCTGTAAATGGACGGGAACCGGCATGGTCCTCTGGCTCTTTACAACTTCCATGGCCTTAAATACAGCATTGCAGGCAGCATTGCTCTTGGGAGCCGAAGCCACATAGGTCACTGCCTGGGACAGGACGATCTGAGCCTCCGGCATGCCGATGCGCTCCACTGCCATGGCCGCATTGACCGCCACCACCAATGCCTGGGGATCCGCATTGCCCACATCCTCCGAGGCGCATATCATAATACGCCTTGCAATAAACTTGATGTCCTCCCCCGCATACAGCATACGGGCAAGGTAATATACCGCCGCATCCGGATCCGAGCCCCGCATGCTTTTGATAAACGCGGAAATCGTATCATAATGGTTGTCCCCATTCTTGTCATAGCGGACCACCCGCTTCTGGATACACTCCTGTGCAACAGCCAGGTCAATATGTATCTTTTGGTCCTCTCCCCTTCCGGTGGTCAGGACTCCCAGTTCCACTGCGTTCAAGGCTGCCCTGGCATCTCCATTGGCCGTGTCTGCCAGAAAATCCGCTGCATCCTCATCGATCACGGCGTCATAGGAGCCCATGCCCCTGTCCCTGTCATATACAGCCCTGTGGATCAGTTCCTTGATATCGTCCTTTTCCAGGGGCTTTAACTCAAATATCCTGGAACGGGATATGAGAGCACCGTTTACCTCAAAATACGGATTCTCCGTGGTTGCCCCAATCAGGATCAGGGTCCCGTCCTCCACAAAAGGAAGGAGGTAATCCTGCTGCCCTTTATTAAAGCGGTGGATCTCATCCACAAACAATATGGTCTTCCTGCCGTACATGCCCATACTGTCCTTGGCTTCCTTCACCACTTCCTCCATATCCTTTTTACCTGCCACCGTGGCGTTGATCTGTTTAAAATCCGCACTGGTGGTATTGGCGATCACCTTGGCCAGGGTCGTCTTTCCGGTTCCCGGAGGTCCGTAGAATATGACCGACCCCAGTTTATCCGCCTGAATGGCCCGGTAAAGCAGCTTATCCCTGCCCACAATATGCTGCTGCCCCACCACCTCATCCAGTGTCCTCGGCCGCAGTCTGGACGCCAAAGGCGACTCCTTTTCCATGCTGTTTTCTCTCATATAATCAAATAGATCCATCATTCTGCCCCTTCTGCTGTGTTTTTCCGCATCCGCTTATCCCACCGCACCTGAGTCTGCACAGTACAGTGCTAGTCGATCAGCAGTTCATCAACCGTAACAAAAGTATATCCCCGCTTGGTAAGTGTGTCAACAAGTTCCAGCGCCGCATCCACTGAGGTGGGGAAAATATCATGCATTAATATAATATCCCCATCCTCTACATCTTTCAAGACCCGCTTCACGATCTTATTCTTGTTCCTCAGCTTCCAATCCAGGGAATCCACCGACCACAGCACCGTGGTCATTCCCACCTCGCACTCCAGTTCCTCATTCCAGTCCCCAAAGGGAGGACGCATATACTGGGGCCGCTCCCCCGTAATATCCTCTATCATCCTGCTGGTCCTGTCCACTGCCTGGCACACTGCAGCCGACCCGGCCTTGGTAAGCTGTACGTGGCTGTAACTGTGGTTACCCACCAGGTGCCCCTCCTCCTTCATACGCTTTACCAGGTCCTCATTTCCCTCTATGTTCTGCCCCATGAGGAAAAAGGTGGCCCGTACCCCGCGTTTCTTCAGGCCATCCAGCAGCTGGGGCGTGCAGTCTTTGTGGGGTCCATCGTCAAATGTCAGGGCGATGCACTTTCCCTCCAGCCCCTTGGCCCGGTCCAATGTGTCCCCACCCTCCTGCACCCAGGTTCCATCGTCAGTTGATACGTGGGCAGGCTGCGGGTCTGAGACAACACGGAACAACCCGCCCAGAAGGAACAGGTCCACCATGCAGATTACAGCCAAAAGCTTTATTTTATTTCCAAGTTTCACACTATGCCTTCTTTCATCTGATACCCTCTATCTATCCAATATATGATATGACCGGATATGAAAATGCATCCATAATGAAAAATCAGCGCCGGGTATGTAATCCCGGCGCTGAACATGTAGGCAAGGCAAAACCCCGTCCCTGTTTTCTATCTGGTATAGCGTACTCCAGTATGATGTTTCCTGACTTGATTTGCCGGCCGCGGTCTACTGGCCTGGTGCCACTGGTGTGATCACCACACCTGGGCCGCCTGAAGAACCGCTGTTTTGGGAATTTCCCGGTCCCTGGCTGCTGCCCGGGGTGCTTCCTGTCTGGCTGCCGCCCGGCGTACTCCCGGTTTGTACACTATCCGGCGTGCTTCCCGGCTGGCCCTGGCTGCTGCCCGGCGTGCTTCCTGACTGGACCTCGCCGCCATCCTGTGATCCTGATGTTTCCTGGACCTGGCTGAGAACACCGCTGCCGTCTGCCTGATAATTGGTTCCATTGATATCGACCACGGTATTTGCCGCCATCCTGCCTGTGGAGGGATCCATATAATAGTGGAGCCCGCCCACATCGATCATGCCTTTTGCCATGCGGCCTGAACCCTCAAAGTAATACCAGGCCCCGTCCATCTCACGCCATCCTGTGGCCATGGCGCCTGAACCCTTCAGATAATACTGACTGCCGCCTTCCTCCAGCCACCCGGTCTGCATCACACCCTGGCTGTCTGAGTAATACCACGTCCCGCCGTCATTGATCCAGCCCTTGGAAAGGGAACCTGAACTGTCCAGATAGTACCATTTACCGTTCTGGTTGGTCCATCCCGTGGCCATGGCGCCTGAACTCTCCAGGAAATACCTCCTGCCGTTGTCATCCAGCCACCCGGTCTGCATCACGCCCTGGTTGTCTGAGTAATACCACCGGCCGCCGTCATTGATCCAGCCCTTGGAAAGGGAACCTGAACTGCCAAAATAGTACCACTTTCCATTATCCGACTTCCAGCCGGTGATCATCCGGCCCGTACTGTCGTCCAGATAATAGCTTGTCCCTGAAAGTGTGAGCCAGCCCTTGGATGCCAGCCCATCGCCGTTCATGTAGAACCAGCCCGTACCGTCATCGATCCATGCATTTTTCTGCTTCACATAGTTCTGGTAATAGTAGGTATTTCCCTGGATCGTCCTCCACGTATTGGCAGGGATCACAGAGGTAAAGTCCTTAAACTGGAAATCAATATCCACATTCCCGCTGATGCCGTTTACCGCTCCCGTGCTGGTCGCCTGCCACATCACCGGATTCTGGTAGGCCGGTTTTGCGGAATAACGGGCCACCCATACAGGATAATCCATCTTGCTCATGTCCAGCTTGTTGGCCAGCCAGTTGTCATTGGCATAGATGACGGGATAGTATCCTGCCTGGGAGATCCGGGAACAGAAGGCATTGGCAATGGCCGCCAGTTCATCCTTGGAAAGGGCGCCCTGGGTTGAATCCTCCATGTCAAAGGCCACCGGATAGGAAACCGGATAATCGTGGATCAGGTCCAGCACAAAATTGGCCTCATCCACCGCCATCTCAGGCGTGGTGGCAAGGGAGTATATGTATACCCCCACCTTCACTCCGGCAGCGCTGGCCTGCTGGATATTCCTGTGAAAATACGGGTCCACTGCCCCCTTTGACCTGGTTCCCAGCATGACGAATGACACGTCATCCGCAGCCACCTGGCTCCAGTTAATATCTCCCTGCCATCTGGAAACATCAATCCCCCTAAACAGCACATTGTTGATCGCTGATCCGTCCGGCATCTGATAGGTTCCGTTTACCTTCTTCCAGGCATTGGGGTTGGTGCTGGAGGAAGACTGGGTATTGGTGCTGCCGGTGGTGCTGGTGGTACTTCCGGATGCTGCCTGCCCGGGCCCTCCCGGTCCTGGGGATGAAACTACGGTTGGGGATGTCTCCCCGGGTCCGATCGCCAATGCGGTTCCTGAGGGCAGCAGTGCGCCTGCCCCTATGAGCCCGGCCATTGCAAGTGCCTGGCAGCGCTTTATCATGTGCAGCTTATTTTTCATACTGTTCTCCTTATGCAAAATCAAAGGGGATGTGCAGCCGTCCGCTGTGACATCCCCCTATATTATGATCTGTTTCCCTGTCAGAATGGTCCGTCAGCCTGGTCCGTCTGTCCGTCCCGCCTCCAAGCTATTGGAAGAACTGCCGGAAGGGCTGTTGCTGGTGTTACTGCTGTTGCCGCTGGTTGGACCGCTGCTTCCTGAAGAGGTGCCTCCAGGTCCATTGTTGCTGATGCCTGAGGAGTTATTGGACGCCCCCGGACCGCCGTTTACGCCGGAATTGCTGTTGTTGCTGTTGTCAACCGTACCAGGAGTCTGGGCGGATACACCGCCTGCGTTCTGGCACACACCGCTTGAGTCAAAGTTATACTGGGTTCCGTTGATGGTTGCTGATGTTCCTGCAATCATCTTCCCTTCATTGGCAGGGTTCAGATAGTAATACTTTCCGTCCAGCTGGATCCAGCCGGTCATCATATGCCCGTTGCTGTTAAAATAGTACCAGGAGCTGTCGATCTGCTTCCAGCCCGTGGACATCTTTCCGTTTGACATGTCCATGTAGTACTTGTTGCCGTCACTGTCGCTGAGCCAGCCGATCAGCATCCGTCCGTCTGTGTTCAGGTAAAAATAATCCTTGTCCACCTTAGCCCATCCGGTCATCATCTTGCCGTCTGTCCCGAACAGGTACCAGTTGTCCTTGATCTGGGCCCAGGAATTCACAACGCACTTTCCATTGCTCTGGAAGAAATACCATGCGCCGTCCATCTCGCGCCATCCCGTACCCATGGTACCGTTGCCGCGCATGAAATAATAGTCATCGCCAATCTTCAGCCATCCTGTCACCATGGTCCCATCATCGAGCATGTAATACCACTTGCCGTCCTCAGGGTTGACCCATCCTGTTGCCATAAGACCGCTTGGCTTAAAGAAATACCATTTGCCGTCAATCTGCTTGAATCCCGTTGTCATCTGACCAGTGGAAAGGTCCATATAGTACCATCCTTCACTGGTCTGGAGCCACCCCGTATGTACCTGGCCATTGTATATATAGGTCCAATGATCATTCGACTTTGTCCAGCCGTCTGCCGCATAACTTGTGAATGCGTTTCCCAATGCCATGGCCCCAATCATACCGGCCGCGGTGATAGCTGCCCAGTACCTTTTCCGTCCCATGTGTCATCCTCCTCGTTATGAGCGTCCTCAGGAACTCAGCCCCAAAGACGGGTACAAGGGAGTTTCCGAGGGTACTCTTATATCAAACCGGGGCACAGAATTCCCCAGCTTCTTACATCTCTTCGATTATAGCACAATCCCATATTCAAATGGTAACATTTTTATTACAATTTCCGTAATTTCCTATAATATTTTTTAGCGTACCGGTACATGATGATGGTGTACTCGCCAAATTCATCTCCCAGCGCACTCTTATAAACAGCCCACAGACTCCACAAAAAACCTCCCAGTGCAGCATACCCGTAAACGGCAAACAGCTCCTCAGGTTCAGGTTCCCTCTGAAGGTACAGCCTGAGCAGATGCTCCATGTCCTCTCCATTATAATAGGAATAAATAGCGCTCATGGAAATATCCATAATGGGATCACACATGCCCGCGTACTCCCAATCCAGAAGTTTTACACTGCCATCCTTTAAAAACAGGAAGTTATCCACATTTGCGTCAATGTGGCACAGGCATTTTGTGCGTTTCATGGCCTCCAGGCTGTCCATGATCCAGTCCATCCAGCCCCGCACTTCCTCGTAGTCCTCAAACAGGATCGCACCGTGGCTGCGGCACAGCTTTTCGTAAAAGTCGATCCGCTCCCGGATATCAAATTCATGTCCCACCTCAATACCGGACTGGTGGAGACACCGCACAATCCCCATGCACTGCTCCATATCGGACCAGCTGTCCGCCGCTGCATTTCTTGCCCCCTCATAGTACTCCGCGATCTTATATCCTGTGCGCTCGTTCATGTAGATCACATGTTCCGTAACTCCCAGAGGCGCCACCGCGTCATAGACCTGTTTTTCCTGCCTTCTGTTAATGAGAAGCTCCGTGCCCGGTCCCGGTATCCGGCAGATACAGTGGCGTTCCCCCACTTTAAACAGGAAGGATTTGTTGGTCATTCCCGATTTCAGGCAGCGTATATCCCTGATCTGGGACTCAGGCACCTGAAATACCTCTGCCACCAGCTTCATGGCCGCATTGTCGGAATGATTCTGATACCTGGGATCAAAGAGCCTCAGCTCTTCCAGGTTTTCAAACTCATAGACCTGGTCCTCCGGCTGCCGGTTCGCATCCATTTCTATCTCATTCCAATGGCCGGCCGGCAGGGCGGATTCCCTGACCGCCTGTTTCAGGATCTCCTGATCCTCCTGCTCCAGGCGTCTTTTGGCCTCCCCGGTGAGCATATCCACATAGACCTGCTCCCAGTAAAACTGTTCCGTTCCAGGTGTTTTATAATAGGCTTCCAGCACCGGCATGAACCGGCTTGTAAACTCCCTGGAAAAATACGTGGGCCCGTACATCACCCACTGGTCCCGTCCCCCTACCTTTACATCCGTGATCCTTCCCTTTTTATTAAATGAAAGGCACCACTCCTTGGTCTCTCCTTTTTGGAACACCGCACTGTACCATGCGCCGCATTCGTAGGCGTGGTACATGTTCTCCCTCATCCAGTTATCAGATGAGAGCACGTACATGTTGCGCCCCTTCAGCACCCTTCTGGCCCGGTAAATAGTGGCAAGGGTGTTCTTGCCGGAATATTCCGGATTGTACAAAAGCTCCACGTCATATTTGTCAATGAGATATTCAAACTTTTCCTTCAGATATCCCACTGCAATGGTAATGTCTCTGATACCAACCTCATGAAGCTGGCGGATCTGCCGCTCGATCATGCGTTCCCCAAACACTTCCAGAAGCCCTTTCGGCGTCTCAAATGTAAGCGGCACGAACCGGGAACCAAAACCTGCTGCTATGATCAGCGCGCCGTCCACCTTATATTGCTCCAGAAGGCGTCTTCCCTCCTCCTTAAGTTCCCACTTGGAGCCGTACCTAAAGCCGTCCTCTCCCTCTGTCCTCTCAGCAATATATCCCCTGCCCATGCACTCCTTTACAAGCCCGTTTGCTGTTCCCAGGGATACATTCAGCTTTGCCGCCAGTTCCCTCTGTGTAATATCCGGCTGTTCCAGCACCGCCCTGCACACAAGTCCATGTCTGTCCATATTCTGATTCCTCGCTTCCGCTCTATTTATGTTCAAAATATTAATTATTGAAAAATATATGAACATTATACCATATACTTGGGAAAATGCAAGACGGATTAGAGTGTGTTTGAAAATTGCTTTTTGAAAATATACGCACAAAAATGCTGCAGGAAAACCGGATTCCGGCCATCCTGCAGCACGCTGTGATCTTACGATCTGTACTTTTTTAATATAACTATACTTCAAAAATCAGATCGCCGTAGCTTGGCATGGGCCACAGCTCTTTATCCACGATCATCTCCAGCTGATCCACAGGCGCCCTCAAGGCCGCCATGGCCGGAACCACATCCTGATGATAGACAAGGGCCTGCGTCTTGCCCCCTTCCGCTGCGGCTGCTTTTTCCGTCATCTCTGCCAGTCTGGAAAGGGCAGTCTTGGTCTCGCTTAAAAGGTCTGATGTCTCTAACAAAAGCTCTGTCTGCGTGCTGACATCCGCATCCGGGCAGGCGCTCTTAACAGCTGTGATAGATGCTGCCAGACCGGTGGTATACTTGATCACAGCCGGTATGATGGACTTACTGGCCATATCATACATGGTTCTTGCTTCAATATTAATGGCCTTGGAATAATTCTCATATTCAACCTCAGCCCTGGATTCCAGCTCCGCCCTTGTGAATACGCAGAACTCCTCAAACAGCTTTACCGCCTTATCCGTAGTCAGGGCGGGGATGGCATCAACCATGGACCGGATGTTGGGAAGCCCTCTCTGTTCCGCCTCCACGACCCACTCATCAGCATAGCCATTCCCATTAAAAATGATCCTTCTGTGAGCGGACAGTGTTTCCTTGATCAAATCATGTACGGCCATGTCAAAGTCACCGGCCTTTTCCAGCTTATCAGCCGCTTCCTTAAATGCCTCGGCCACAATGGTATTCAGCACTGCGTTGGGGGAAGCAATGGAATCCGAGGAGCCCACCATACGGAACTCAAACTTATTGCCTGTAAATGCAAAAGGTGAGGTCCTGTTCCTGTCCGTTGCATCCTTATCAAGGTCGGGAAGGATATCAACGCCTGTCTTCAGGGTGCCGCCCTTCTTGGAATGGGTGGCCTCTCCTGTGCTGCACAGCTGATCGATCACATCCTCCAGCTGTTCTCCCAGGAAAATGGAGATAATGGCAGGCGGCGCCTCGTTGGCTCCCAGCCTGTGGTCATTTCCCACATCAGCTGCCGATTCCCTCAAAAGGTCTGCATGGACATCCACAGCCTTGATGATGCAGGCCAGAACCAGCAGAAACTGGATATTCTCATGGGGCGTATCCCCGGGATTTAAAAGGTTGGTGCCGTCATCCGCGGTGAGGGACCAGTTATTGTGCTTGCCGGAACCGTTCACGCCCGCAAACGGCTTCTCGTGGAGAAGGCATGCCATACCATGGCGCCCTGCAACCTTTTTCAGTGTTTCCATCACGATCTGGTTGTGATCCACCGCCTGGTTCACTCCCTCGTATATGGGGGCCAGCTCATGCTGCGCCGGAGCCACCTCATTGTGCTGTGTCTTGGCAGGAACCCCCAGCTTCCACAGCTCTTTATTCACATCGTTCATATAGGAACCGATCCTCTCCCGGATGGCCCCAAAGTAATGATCCTCCAGTTCCTGTCCCTTGGGAGGCATTGCCCCGAACAGGGTGCGTCCTGTATAGATCAGATCCTTGCGCTGTAAGTACTTTTCACGGTCAACCAGGAAGTATTCCTGCTCGGCTCCCACGGAGGGCGCAACCCTCTTTGCAGTTGTATTGCCAAACAGCCTGAGGATCCTCAGTGCCTGTTCATTCACTGCCTGCATGGAACGCAGCAGCGGGGTCTTTTTATCCAGGGATTCACCCTTGTAGGAACAGAAGGAGGTGGGGATACAGAGGGTCACGCCAATGGCATCCTCCCTTAAGAATGCAGGTGAGCTACAGTCCCACACCGTATATCCTCTGGCCTCAAAGGTAGCCCTCAGACCGCCGGAGGGGAAGGAGGAAGCATCCGGCTCGCCCTTGATCAGCTCCTTGCCGGAGAACTCCATGATCACCTTTCCGTCATTTGGGGCGGAGATAAAGGAATCATGCTTCTCAGCCGTCACGCCGGTGAGAGGCTGGAACCAATGGGTGTAATGGGTTGCCCCCCTCTCAATCGCCCAATCCTTCATGGCGTGTGCCACCACGTCAGCTATGCTGGGATCCAGCTCTGCGCCGTCTTCGATGGTCTTCTTCAGTTTTTTGTACACGTTCTTGGGCAGACGGTCCTTCATCACCGCATCATTGAATACGTTCTTACCAAACATCTCAGATACATTCAATACTTCGCTCATAGATTCATCCATCCTCTCTTTTTAATCTTCCTCATCCATTTCCATCATCCAGATATTGTCATATACCCTTATCACGTAATTCTATTAGGCTTTGGCGGATATATAACAAAAAGGTGTTCCCCCTTTGAGAGAGAACACCTTTGTTCTTTATTAAAATAAACCATTTCACTTAAAATTGCAAGTGATTTTTTCGGAAATCATGTTTTTTATTCTAATAAGCTTTATTAAGCTGTCTTAATATCTGGCGTGATCCGTGCCATTAAGCCTTGCCCACGGAACCGAATAATTCCATCTTCTCTTTCACAGTTGCCTTGATGGCATCTGCGCCGGGAGCCAGAAGCTTTCTTGGGTCAAAGCCTTTGCCCTGCTGATCCTTGCCTGCTTCAATGTATTCCCTGGTTGCTGCCGCAAAGGTCAGCTGGCACTCTGTGTTAACATTGATCTTAGCTACCCCAAGGCTGATGGCCTTCTTGATCATGTCCTCAGGAATGCCTGTTCCGCCGTGGAGCACCAGAGGCATATCCCCAACCTTTTCCTTAACGCTCTCCAGAACATCGAAGCGCAGTCCAGGCCAGTTGGCAGGATATTTTCCATGGATGTTGCCGATACCGGCCGCTAAAAAGTCGATTCCCAGGTCAGCAATGGCTTTGCACTCATTGGGATCCGCGCACTCGCCCAGACCTACAACGCCGTCTTCCTCACCGCCGATGGAGCCAACCTCTGCCTCCAGGGACAGACCCATTGCATGGGCGATCTTTACCAGTTCCTTTGTCTTCTCGATGTTCTCCTCGATTGGATAATGGGAACCGTCAAACATAATGGATGAGAATCCTGCTTTAATACATTTATAGCAGCCCTCATATGAGCCGTGATCCAAATGCAGCGCTACAGGGACCGTGATGTTCAGTTCTTCCATCATGGCCTCAACCATGGCTGCCACTGTCTTAAATCCTGTCATATACTTTCCTGCGCCCTCGGATACTCCCAGGATCACAGGGGACTTCAGCTCTTCTGCTGTCAGAAGCACTGACTTGGTCCATTCAAGGTTATTGATGTTAAACTGTCCAACTGCGTACTTGCCTTCCCTAGCCTTGTCAAGCATCTCTTTTGCTGAAACTAACATATGATACCCTCCTTATAAACTTTGTTATTTTATTAACCATCTTGCTTATTATATCGCAGTTGCGAACAAAAAGGAAGAGGTTTTTGACTACAGGTCATGCATACGGCGTGAATGAATGGTCAAACACACTCAAGTATATCTTTTACCGTTGCTTTCATTTTATCCACATCACACTCTGTATTGTGGCGGATGGGAGCATTGCGGATCTCCTCCACCGCCTTTGGAACTGCGACTTTGGACAGACTGCTGAGGGCATCCACCACCTCAAACTCATCCCTGCCTCTCACGCTGTCAGGTCCGGCAATGGCTTCCATCACGCTGTTGGAGAATTTATATGGGCTGGCCGTGGATGCGATCACTGTCTTTGTATGGTCACCGCTCTCCGCCCTGTACTGGCCGTACACAGCTGCGGCAACGCCCGTATGGGTATCGATCAGGTATCCTGTGCGGTCAAACATCTTTTTGATGACGGCCGCATTCTCCTCCTGTGTTGCGTAACCGCCCTTAAAATCAGACATGAACTCACGCATATCCCGGGTCACGGTGTAGCTTCCCTTTGCAGAAAGCTCCTGCATAAGGGCCTCATTGGCAGCCCCGTCACAGCCGGTGCTCAGATAGATAAGGCGCTCCAGATTGCTGGATATAAGGATATCCATGGAAGGTGAATTGGTGAGAATGAACTCCCTCTTCCTGTCATAGGTTCCTGTGGTAAAGAAGTCATACAGCACTTTATTGTCATTGGACGCGCAGATCAGGTTCTTGATGGGAAGACCCATGCGCTTAGCGAAATAGGCGGCCAGGATATTGCCGAAATTGCCTGTGGGGACCACTACATTGATCTCCTCGCCCTGCTTGATCTCCTCATTGGCCAGCAGTTTGGCATATGCATATACATAATAGACGATCTGGGGAACCAGCCTGCCGATATTGATGGAGTTGGCTGAGGAGAACTGAAATCCCTTTGCGGCCAGCTGCGCCTCCAGCTCCTTATCCCCAAACAGCTTCTTAACGCCGGTCTGGGCATCGTCAAAGTTTCCATGGATTGCCACAACACTTGTATTCTCACCCTTCTGGGTACGCATCTGGAGTTCCTGCACCTTGCTGACCCCGTCCTTGGGATAAAATACAATGATACGCGTTCCAGGAACATCCGCAAACCCTGCCATGGCGGCCTTTCCCGTATCGCCGGAGGTGGCTGTCAGGATCACGATCTCCTTATCCACCTGGTTCTTCTTTGCCGCTGTTGTCATGAGATGGGGCAGAATGGAAAGAGCCATGTCCTTAAAAGCAATGGTGCACCCATGGTACAGTTCCAGGAAATATGCTCCCTCGGCCTTTGCCAGGGGGGCGATCTCCTCTGTGTCAAACTTGCTGTCATACGCCCTGGCAATACAGCTTTTTAATTCCTCCTGGGTATAATCCGTAAGGAACAGCTTCATGACCTCATAGGCGGTTTCCTGGTAGGTCATGGCTGAAAGGCGTTCCATTGGAACATCCAGCTTTGGTATCTCAGTGGGCATGAACAGGCCGCCGTCCTTTGCCAGGCCCTGCAGAATGGCCATGGATGCTGACACGCCCGTCTCACCGCCCCTTGTACTCTGATAGGTTAATCCCATACTCTTGTCCTCACTTTTTACATTTATGTTCAGATTTATTGTTTGGATCCGCGCTCCACCTGTAAAGGCGGTGGAATCCTGGCTTACGTTATTGAAATATTAACACATTTCCTGGTTGGGCGCAACTGAAATCATGGGCAGCGCTTTACCGTGGCAAAATAATCTGCTATACTGGTCATGTTTTACAGCAGGAGGAACGATCAATGACTTATAAACATACAGTAACCGGAACCTTTCTAAGCCGCCCCAACCGTTTTATCGCACATGTGGATGTAAACGGCCGGACGGTTATATGCCATGTTAAAAATACCGGGCGGTGCAGGGAGCTTCTGATTCCCGGCGTTACGGTCATCCTGGAGTATCACCCGGAAGCAGGTGTTACAGGGCGCAAAACAGAATATGACCTGATCGGGGTATATAAAGGGAATGTGCTGATCAACATGGACTCCCAGGCTCCCAACAGGGCGGCCTGGGAATGGCTGGAAGCCATGAAGGGCCGGGCATTCCCCGAGCCGGGCGCGAACCCGGGTGATACTGTCCGGACACCTGACAATATACGCAGGGAGGTGACCCACGGGGATTCCCGCTTTGACCTGGCATTTACCCTGGATCATATGGACGGAAAAAGCCAGGTTCCCGCCTTTATGGAGGTAAAAGGAGTGACCCTGGAAGACCATGGTATGGCCATGTTCCCTGACGCCCCCACACTGCGGGGCATCAAACATCTCCACGGACTTGCCCAGGCCGTGAGGGAGGGGTATGACGCTTATGTATTGTTTGTGATCCAGATGAAGGGGATCAAAGGGTTCAAGCCCAACAATATAACCCATCCCGCCTTTGGAGAAGCCCTGAGGGAGGCGTCCTCCGGCGGGGTCCATGTGCTGGCCTATGACTGTATCATAACGCCTGACACCATGGCCGTGGATCAGCCGGTTCCTGTGTTTTTGGACTGAAAGGAGGGGCTCCGGTCATTCCGAAGCCCCCGTATCCCCAAAATTCTGTCATGTCTGAGATTCCAGTACCTCCAAGGTTCTGTCATGTCTAAGATCCCCCTATCCCCAGAGCCCTGGTATATCCAAAGCCCCAAGGATCAGAATTATTTACACAGACAGGATTATGACAGAATTACCGGCAATTCCAATTATTGCACTGGCAGCAGCAGGAACATCTGCTGGCAGCAGCGGCTGTGCGCTCAGCTGCCTGGGCAGCTGTCCTGGTCACAGCCGACTGATTGCAGCCGTTGTTGGAATAAAAACCAGCCATAAATCCCTGCCAGTACAGGTCGCAGCCGCGCCTGGAGTTATTGCCCCCTCTGTTTGATGCTGACGCAGCATTGCAGCCGCTGTTGCTGTAATTGATGCCATTGTTGGCAAATCTTTCATTTTCACTGAAAACAGCTTCCTCAAAGTTCTCACTGTATCCACCACAACTATTACAACTCATATTATATATCTCCTTTCATTTTGGTTGTACTCTATTATATGGGCCTGTACCAAATGTGTTCCTCACGTCCCCCTCCCCCGTTTCATCCCCCGGGATAAGCGCTCTGCATATAATATAATAACGAACCTGAAACGGTGAAATTTATGGTCTATCCGTTAAATGAATTAAATCCAGGAGATACCGCCGAAGTGGTCTGGATCATCAGCGATTCCTTTATGTCCTCACAGTTAGACGCCCTTGGCTTTACATTTAAGGAACGTGTCACCTGCATCCTGGGCAACCGCAGGGATTCCATGAATGCCTATCTGATCCGCGGCACCCTCATCGCTCTGCGCACTGAAAACGCAAAGGAAGTGCTGGTCCGGGCCCTGGAACCTTCCTCATAGACGGTCCCGCCCTGCCGGCACTTCCTCTGGCTGATGGCTGCTCTTATGTGATCTTTTAATACCTGTTGTCAAACACCCTGGTGGATTTTTTCTCGCTTCTGGGAAGTTCACCCAGTTCCACCAGCTTTACCACCGGTGTCAGACCGATCCTGTTCTTAAACTGGTTCTGTATCTCAATCTCAAGGGCATACCGGTTAATGGAGGGATTGGTCTCCACAAACAGGGTCAGCACATCCTTGCCCAGGAGATGGTCCACCATGACCTGGTACTCGCTGGATGCCCCGCCAATGGAGCTGAGCAGTTCCTCGATCTGGCTGGGGAAAATGTTCACACCCTTTACCTTGACCATATCATCCGTGCGTCCGATCAGGGTATCGATCCTGGGATACGGCGAACCGCAGGGGCAATCTCCCGGCACGATCCTGGAAAGGTCATGGGTGCGGTAGCGGATCAGGGGCGCTCCCTCTTTTTTCAGGGTGGTGATCACGATCTCTCCCACCTCTCCGTCAGGAAGGACTTCGCCTGTTTTGGGGTCCACAATTTCAATGTATATAAAGTCATCCCAATAATGCATGGCCCCCTGCTTCTGACAGTTGATGGCAATACCAGGCCCATAGACCTCGGTCAGGCCGTAGATATCGTAGAGATCTACTCCCAGCTCGGAGGCGATCCTTTTTCTCATTTTCTCGCCCCAGCGCTCGGAACCGATCACACCCTTTTTCAGGCAGATCCTCTCCCCGATTCCTCTCTTGGCGATCTCCTCGGCAAGAAGCAGGGCGTAAGATGAGGTTGCGCACAGGACCGTGGATTTCATATCCATCATCATGCGCAGCTGTTTGTCCGTGTTTCCCGGTCCCATGGGCACGGTCATGGCTCCCAGGCGCTCGGCTCCCAGCTGGAACCCGATTCCGGCAGTCCACAGTCCATATCCCGGCGTGATCTGGATTCTGTCCATGTTGGTGATCCCCGCCATCTCGTAACAGCGGGCAAACATCCGGGCCCAGTCATCCACATCCCGCTGGGTATAGGGAATGATGACCGGTGTTCCGGTGGTGCCTGAAGAGGAATGGATCCGCACGATCTCTTCCTCAGGAGCAGCCATAAGCCCAAGAGGATAGGCCTCCCTCAGATCTCCCTTCCATGTAAACGGAAGTTTCTCAAAATCCTCCTGCGACTGGATCTGGTCCACATTGATGCCTTCCAGTTTCTGTTTGTAAAAGCATTCTTTGCTGGTCAGTTTCTTAAGCTGTTCCTTGATAAGAAGGAACTGTGATTCTTTCATCTTCATTGATTTTTCCTCCATCTGTTATATGCTGGGGTGTGCCCGGCGGGAATGGTCAGCCCACCCCCCGGGTGTCAGAAAGCTGTTTTCAGGCACAGTCTAAACATGCTCTGAGGCAGCGCCCATTTTTAATGCCGTCACGTTCATGTCTCTGAATTTCTCAGGCACCCGCTTTAAGATGGCCTGCTCCATCTCCTCCAGGGAAATGCCTATAAGGCCGCTGGCAATGGCAGCGCCCAGAAGGGCCACATTTAAAACCTTGGTTGAGCCGCACCGGCTGCAGATGGAGGTTCCATCCACCACTACCAGATGATCCACTGTCTGTTTCAGATATTCCATCATCTCCTCACCTGTGTAGGCGCCTCCTGTCAGGGACGCGGTCACCGGCCGGATAGGAACGGGTGATACCACTACGCATCCGCCCTTTTTCAGATAGGGAAGGCAGCGTACTGCCTCCGCAGGCTCAAATCCGATCATGACATCCGCCCCTTTGTGGGGAATCATGGGTGAATAGATCTCTCCCCCAATGCGCACATGGCTTACCACGCTTCCGCCTCTCTGAGCCATTCCAATGGTCTCCGCGCCTCTGGCTTCCATTCCCTTTTCCATGGCTGCCAGGGCTATCAGGCGGGATGCAAGGACTGTTCCCTGACCGCCCACTCCGCATAACAATACATTCTTTGTCATATCCATCCTCCTAGTTATGAGCACTTAGCAGCCTTCATCTACAGGCTCTATGGCTTCCACTGTACAGATCTGGCCGCAGAGTCCGCATCCATTGCAGAGTCCGGCATCGATCCTCACCATATCCCCGTCCAGGACCAGGGCCGGGCAGCCGATCTCATTGATACAGGTCCGGCAGTTCACACACTTATCCTCCACGATCCTGCACTTTTTGGAGGTTTTTACAATGGCAATGCAGGGCGCCTTAAATATCACGGCACCCACTCCCTTTTTAGCTGAAATCTCCAGTACGGCGTCCACACACTGGTCCAGATCCAGTGCATCCACTGTCACAATGTTCCTGACACCGATGCCTTCCAGCACTTTTGTTATATCGATCTTATCCACCACCTGTCCCATCATGGTATGCCCGGTGCCCGGATGGGGCTGGTGCCCGGTCATGGCCGTGGTGGAATTGTCCAGAATGCACAGGGTCAGGTTTGCTTCATTGTACACCGCATTGACAATGCCTGTAAGGCCGGAGGCAAAAAAGGTGGAATCTCCCACAAAGGAAAAATACCGCTTGTCAGGCTCCACTCTCTGCATACCCTGGGCCATGGTTATGCCAGCCCCCATACAGAGACAGGTATCCACCATATCCAAGGGCTTCGCATTCCCCAGGGTATAGCAGCCGATATCGCCGCAGTAGATCCCCTCCACCGGCTTTTGGCCCTGAGCCAGATTCCGGTTCAGCTTTTCCATGGCCCGCTTCACTGCATAAAAGGAAGCCCTGTGAGGACATCCGGCACACAACACGGGAGGACGGATGGGGAGAGGCGGAACCGGGAGCGGGGAAACCGGATGGGCCGCCCCGATTTTTTCCAGGTATTCTATGTAAGGACGGCCCAAATATGCCTCCAGCACATTTCTAACAGATTCCACACTGTTCTCACCCGCGCTTTGGACATCCCTTGTCAGCTTCCCCCTGACATTCACATCCAGATGGTGCTTTCCGCACAGAAGCAGAAGTTCCTGCTCCAGCACAGAATCCAGTTCCTCCACTGCCATGACCTCCTTAAGGCCGTCCATAAACTCCAGCATCAGCTTCTCCGGCATGGGGTTGGGGGTGGAGATCTTGAGGACACGGACTCCCTGATAGCCGTTCAGGGCTTCCATCACAGACTCATAGTTGATGCCGTGGGTGATAATCCCCTTTCCCGATTCCTCATTCTCCCTGTGCAGCAGATTGAACCGATAAGAGCTGAAATCCTCGCCGATCACAGGATTGCGCTCCTCTATCATCCTGTGGTTGGCGTTGGACAGGCGTGGAAAGATCACCCATTTATTGGAATCTTTCACAAAACCCTCGGGTTCCGGAAGACAGACACGTTCTTTTAACTCCACACTGGCACAGCCATGGCAGATCCTTGTGGTGGGGCGGAACAGCACGGGCGTGTGGTATTTTTCCGAATACTCAAAGGCATCCCCGATCATCTCATACGCCTCCTCCGGGGAACTGGGATCAAAGACCGGAAGTTTGGAAAACTGGCCGAAGCAGCGTGTATCCTGCTCTGTCTGGGAGGAAATGGGACCTGGATCATCCGCCACCATCACCACCATGCCTCCCTTTACTCCCACATAGGCCAGACTCATAAGGGGGTCTGAGGCCACGTTTAACCCTACCTGCTTCATGGTCACCATGGTTCTGGCCCCTGTATAGGCAGCCGCGGCAGCCACCTCCATTCCCGCTTTTTCATTTACAGACCACTCCACATAAATATCGCCCGGGTTATGCTTTGCCACTGTCTCAAGGACCTCTGTGGACGGTGTCCCGGGATATCCGGAAACCACCCGCACGCCGGCTCTGATGGCTCCCAGGCCGATTGCTTCATTTCCCATTAAAAATGATTTGGACATTACCTCTCTCCTTCCGTATGGTCAGATGATATATTTATGTACAAAAAGACCTGCCCTTCAAGAAAGGACAGGTCTGAATATACAATACCTGCAATACCACCTTATCTGTTTACCGCTTCAACAAATATGCCAACACATATTCTGCCTTTAACGCAGGCCTGCGGTCCGGATACTGATACAGATCCCAGTTCATGACAGCCGCAGGGGCTGCTCCTGGTCTGACTTTCACCTTTCCCTCAGCGGTCCATTTGCCGTCCGGCCTATTACAGGGATCCCACCATCCCCTGCTCTCTGTGAATGCCCTTTACGGTTTGATCTCCGCTTCATCGGTTTAAAACTCTACTTTATCAGTTATTATTGCAGAAATTCCCCTAAATGTCAATGACTTTTCATTCCTGGTCATTGGTCAGGTGGAAATAATCCAGAAGGTAGAATACCAGGCTTAAGATCATCCCCACCACACAGGCCAGTACCATGCCGGTGAGCTGGATATTGCCGATCTTTACAGCAATTCCTGAAAGGCCGGTGACAAAGATGACCGAGGTCAGGGCCAGGTTCCTGGAGTTGCCGTAATCCACCCTGGAATCCACCAGGATCCGCAGGCCCGAGGTACCGATCATACCGTACAGAAGGAAGGAAATGCCTCCGATCACAGGTCCCGGAATGGTACTGATCAGGGTGGACAGTTTTCCTATAAAGGAGCATACAATGGAGAGCACTGCCGCGCCGGCGATCACGCGCACGCTGTATACCCTGGTAATGGCCATAACACCGATGTTCTCACCGTAAGTGGTGGTGGGAACGGAACCGATGAGGCCTGAGATCATGGTGGAGAAGTTGTCTCCGAACAGGGAACGGTGAAGCCCGGGATCCTTTAACAGGTCACGGCCCACGATCTTGCTGGTCACCACCTGATGGCCAATGTGTTCTGAGGTAATGACCAAAAGCACCGGAAGGATGGTCATAATGGCATCCAGGTTGAATTTGGGTCTGGAAAAATTAGGAAGGGCAAATACAGGAGCAGCTGCCACCGCCGTAAAATCCAGAAGTCCGCATGCAAATGCCGCCACATACCCTGCTATGACCGCGATCAGGATAGGAATAACGGAAAAGAATTTCCTAAACAAAATGGAACCAAATACCGCGGTGCCCAAAGTGATCATAAACACAATGATCTTTTTAGGATCCATGACTTCGTCCAAAAGGCCTGCATTCTGGGCCGCATTGCCGGAAAGTTCAAGTCCGATCAGGGCCACAACCGGTCCCATGGCAGCCGGGGGCAGAACTACATCGATCCACTCCGTGCCGAACTTATACACTATAAACGCAAGGATACATCCGCAAAACCCCACTACCACGAAACCGCCCAGGGCATAAGCATATCCTGACTCCCCGAAGCTGCTGATAACCACACCCGCAGGTGCCAGGAATGCAAAACTGGATCCCAGATATGCAGGCGCCTTTCCCTTTGTCACAAAGATAAACAGCAGAGTTCCCATGCCGTTCATAAACAGCACCACTGCCGGGCTGATGCCAAACAGGAACGGCACCAGGATGGACGCTCCGAACATGGCAAACATGTGCTGAATGCTCAGAGGGACCAGCAGTTTAATGGGCACCTTGTCCTCCACCTGAATGATACGTTTACTTTCCATTTTCTTCCTCCTTTGCCTCTCTCACTTTTATCATACACGCCCCACTGTGCCCGGCGAGTGCCGGCGCCCCCCGCGGTTGTGGGCGCGGTTTATCTTACCCCTCTCAAAACATCTCTCACATACGGAGAAGGGGTAATCCCATGACAGCTCTTTTCCGCAGGCAGAACACTTGCGGGAATAGCTGGCACATTCTGTTTTCAGGATACGGCTGATCTCTTCTTCTGTCCGGCGCCGCTCCTCGGCCAGATTCTCGGTCTGCACAGGCAGTCCCGCTTTTCTGGAAAACTGGAAATACAGATCCAGCATCTTATAATAGCTCTCCAGGTCATACAGGTCATCCCCGGGACTGTAAGGGAATTCCAGTTCTTCCATTTCCCTGTAATCCCTGCAGTAATCCTTCCAAAGATCCATAACCATCTTATTATCTATATCAATGGAACAGGTGATCAGTTTATAGATCTCCTGCCTGGTGAAATCCTCTATATCATTCTGGTGCACATGTTCAAACGTCATATACAATGCCAGCAGCTCATCCACCTCCATCTTCTCATAGATAGACGGGGTGTCCATGGATGCCCAGATCTTTACCAGGGTATCAATCTCAGCAGGCAGGTTTAAAAGCTGTTCCGGGAATCCCACATACGCTTTCATAATGGGAATAGGCAGCCGGGACAGTCCGTCCCGGATCACCTCCGGCTCATCAATGGCCGAGACAAATCCCTCATCATACAGGCCGAACCTGCCCGCCCTGCCCGCGATCTGCTTGATCTCCTCCGGAGTCAGGGTGCGCTTGTTCACGCCATCGAATTTCCTGGTTTCCACAAACACGATCCTGCGGATGGGAAGGTTGAGCCCCATTCCAATGGCATCCGTGCTGACCACAACCTCTGTCTCTTTTGCAAGGAAACGGCGGACCTGTTCCCTTCTGGTGGCAGGAGGAAGGCTTCCGTATATAACGCTGCAGTGGATCCCTTCGTTTTCCAGATGGGCTGCCAGGGCCAGCACTGATTTCTTGGAAAATACAATCAATGCATCTCCTTTTTTCAGGTCCCTCTTCAGATTATATGGTTTGGACTCCATGGTCAGCCTTGTATTCCTCTTATGGCGCACCACCCGGTACTGATCACCGCACCGCTTGATCATCTGGACCACAATATCCTCCGCCTCCGGCGCCATGCACAGATGTATCTCATCAGCCCGAAGTCCCAGCACGGCCCTGGTCCAGTTATGTCCCCTATATGGATCTGCGATCATCTGGCACTCGTCCACCACCACAATGTCAAAATATTCATGGTCATTGAGCATTTCCACGGTACAGGACTGGCAGATCGAACCGGGCACCTCCAGGGTCTCCTCCCCTGTTATCATGGAACAGGGCAGTCCTTCTGCGTTCAGCTTGTCGTAAACCTCCAGAGCCAGAAGCCTTAAGGGACCGAAATACGCTCCATGGCCGCACTCCTTCAGGCGCTCCAGGGCATCGTGGGTCTTACCGCTGTTGGTAGGCCCCACATGGAGGATAAACCTTCGCTTCATCTCCCTGGCTCCGGGGTATTCCTCCTCCGGCTTCTGGTTCACGGATTCCCGTATTCCCTTTTTTATGGTTTTGGGTATATAGAACAGCTGATAGGCCCGTTCCAGTGAATTGGTCAGAAGATAGCGGCGGATGCCCTGCATCTTCAGCACATGCTCCAGTTCCTCCAGTGACAGGCCGGACAGATATTCCAGATCCTTTCTTGCCAGCGCCTCGCAGAACTCCCCCATGGAGGCGCAGTTCTTTTCCCATTCCTCCACCGCCGGTCCCGGAGGCAGGTTCCCCTCCTTGCGCATGAGACAGGCACAGACTTTGGACAGCATGGCATGGATATCACTGAGCTCATTGGCCTTTTCAATGGGCTTTAAGTTCTCCTCTGTCAGGCGGCGCAGGCGCTTCTTTAATTCCGCCCCGGTCATGGCCCGGTAGCGCTTGTTCACATTTCCAAAAAACAGTTCCTTATAGTACTCCCCCAGAAACTGGACGCACTCCTTCTTTATCTCCATGAACACTCTCTTTCTAAACCATGGTCGTATCTACGAAATGCTCAAAGCCGGAAATACCGTACTCCGCGCATACGCTGTTAATGCCATCCACAATCTCTTCCCTGGAATAGTTGGCCTGGTAAAGGATGTCATCATTAAACTGGTTCAGATACATATAAAAAGTAAGGGCCATCTCCAGACAATCCAGGTCCGGAGGGTCCAGCTGGTCGGAAAGAAAATTCTCAGCCTCGTTAATGTCACCCGCATCCGCCAGATCCTTTAACTGACGGTATGTCCTGTCCAGAGGGGTATACTTTTCCTCGTCCTCCGGCAGTTCATAATCAATATCGTTCTTGCCCAGCACCAGCCTTGCAATGGCCCTTACCAGATCACTGATCGTTCTCATAACATAATCGTCCTGATATCCCATAACCGTTCATCTCCTGATTGTTTTTGAATTAGAGTGATGTTCAAACTCGCTCCAGTACTGCGTATAAGTATAGTTGATATCGATTCTGCCGTCAAGCAGTGGATTCATCCTGTCATATGTGATATGAATGCCCCCGGACCGGGGGAGTTTTCACGGTTATTTGCGCAACCCGGTATCGGGCCTTGCACAGAGGTATTTCTGCGGCATATGTAATTATAAGAACTGCTCCGCCCTCTGTGGCGGATTTTATATATATGGAGTGATTCAATGGAAAATGGATGCAGTGTCATTGCTCTTACAGGCAGTCCCAAAGCGGGAAAAAGCACGATATTTAACGGTCTTACAGGTAAATGCCGCTATACCGGCGGCTGGTGGGGGGATGACGGTACACCCGGCCGGGGAACCTACCGGTACTGTGATACCACCTACCTGCTCATGGACCTTCCAGGCATCTATTCCCTTCCCAGGGAGGCCTTCCCTGCGCCGTACCGGAAACAGACCCCTGTTCCCCTGTTTCCGGTACGGCCTGATGTGATCGCTGTGGTGGCTGACGCCACCCGGCTGGAGATGGGCCTCCATCTTCTCAAGCAGGTTGTGAAGCGGGCGGCTCAGGAAGAAACCAACACCCCCATTGTACTGTGTGTGAATTTTTGTGATGAAGCCCTGCGTCAGGGAATCCTCATTGACTTTAACCTTCTGGAGGATGTGCTTCAAATCCCCGTCATTCCCTGCTGCGCCAGAAAACAAAGGCACCTGGATGATATAAAGGCAGCCATCCACTATGCGGCAAAGCCGTCCAACAGTCAGATGTTTTCCTATGACTGTCTGGACTTTTCCCCTAAAAATCTGACCCGCGAATGTATTACCGTCATATCCGCTGCTTCCGGAGCACGCAGGGTCATAGCGGATCACCTGCTCACCAGCCCGGTTCTGGGAAAAGTCATACTGCTGCTGGCCCTGGCCGCGGTGCTCAGGCTGACCATGGCTGCCGCCGGCCTTCCATCGCGGATCCTGTGGGATGCGCTGGCACGGCTGGAAAACCGCCTGGACATGATCATGACTTATCTGGGAACAGCTCCATGGGTCACGGGAAGCCTGATCCACGGGGGATTCAGGGCCATGTCCTGGGCCGTGGCCGTGATGTTTCCCCCGCTTACCGTCTTCTTCTTTTGCTTTACCCTGCTGGAGGACCTGGGCTTCCTGCCCAGGGCAGCCTGCGTCATGGATCCTGTATTGGAAAAATGCAGTTCCTGCGGAGGACACTGCCTTTCCATGGCTCTGGGACTGGGATGCAACGCCGCGGGCGTGGCCTGCTGCAGGGCGATCCGCTCTCCCAGGGAGCGCATGGCAGCCGTGCTGACCAGTTCCATGGTTCCCTGCTGCGGCCGGCTTCCCATTTTTATTGCCCTGATCCCCCTGTTTTTTGCTTCAGCCCCGGTTGACTCTGTGGCCGGCTCCCTGGCCTGCGCCCTGTTTTTTGCCATCCTGCTGCTGTCCGCAGTCTACATGGCCCTGGGAATTTCCTGGCTTTTATCCCGTACCGCATTAAAGGGACTTCCCTCTGCTTTTGTCCTGGAAATGCCGCCGTACAGGAAGCCGAGGATCACGGCCTCCGCTCTGCGCTCCCTGCTGAACAGGACCCTGGTCATGGTGGCCCGCGCCGTCAAGGCTTCTGTTCCTGCCGGAATCCTTATCTGGTTCCTGGCCAATGCGATCTACACAGGGTCTGACGGGTTTGCGCTGGCCTTTGCATCCCAGGGGGTAAACGGGCCCAGTCTTCTCTCCTTTTTTACCGGCGTTCTGGACCCTGCCGCCCGGCTTCTGGGAATGGACGGCATCATCCTTGCCGCATTTATCCTGGGTTTTCCTGCCAGCGAGCTGGTCCTGCCCCTTCTGATCATGATATACATGCAAGGGGACAGCCTGGTGTCCATGACCAGCGGGCTCCCTCTGCACCAGCTGCTCACATCCAACGGATGGACCTGGACCACTGCGATGTGTACCCTGGTATTTGCCCTGTTTCACTGGCCCTGCCTGACCACATGCAAAGCCATTGCCAGAGAGGCCAGGGGATGGAAATGGGCAGCGGCAGCCGTATGTATCTCCACCCTTCCCGGCATTGCATTGTGTATGGGGATCTCATTTCTAACCCGCTTGCTGGCCGGCTTCTGATTCCGGTAATTACAGCGGAGGCGGTCCCTATTTTTCATATTCCGGGGGATGCCAATGGTATATGGAGGAACATGTGCAAAACAACACTGTTCCAGCAAAAAATATACCAAGGGTTGTCCCCCATTTTCTGGGGATTCTTCCTTGACTGTGACTTGCGGAATGCCTATAATAGAGGTAATGAAATAAACAGGAATCTAATTTATGGACATTCAAAAGCGCAGGACATTCATTATCAGCTTCGTCTACTTTTCCATCATTGGCGTGCTCTGCTACATACTTTTTAAACGGCTGATTCCCATGCTCATGCCTTTCATAGCGGCACTGGCCATTGCCGCTATGCTGGATCCTGCCGTCTCCCTGCTGGAAGCGCGGATGGGGAGAGGAAAGGAACAGGCAGCTGTGGTGGTTCTGCTGGTATTTTACGGGTGTATCCTTGGGATCATAGCGCTGGCAGGAAGCCAGGCCGTGACCATGATCCAGGAACAGGGAAAAAAACTGCCCGCCTTTTACAGCGAGGTGGTGGAGCCGGGTCTGTCCCGATTCTTTTCCCTTTTGGAAAACAGCTTTCCCGGACACAGCATCCATATCTCCTCCCTTGGAAGCAGTCTGGAACATGCCATGGAAAATGCGGCGGGCGCCCTTTCCTCCAGCCTGATCGGCTGGGGGGCATCTGTGATCGTGGGATTCCCCACCCTGCTGGTGGATCTCCTTGTAACAGTGATCGCCTCTTTTTTCCTCACCGGCAGTTATCGCCAGGTCATCTCTTTTCTCCTGCGCCAGCTGCCAAAAGACAAACGCACCATGCTTATTCAAGCCTGGACCAGCGCCCGTAATGTTACAGGCCGCCTTATAAGGGCCTATGCCCTGTTAATGTCCCTGACCTTTGCGGAACTCTATGCAGGATTCTATATACTGGGTGTACCCATGGCATTTACAACCGCCTGCCTCATTACACTGGTGGATATCCTCCCCGTATTGGGTACAGGCACCATTTTACTTCCCTGGGCCCTGACAGCCTGGGTCAGCGGTCCCAAAAGCCTGGGCTTCGGCCTGCTCTGCCTCTACCTGCTGATCACTGTCATCCGCCAATCGCTGGAGCCCAAGGTGATCGGCCTGCAAATGGGGCTTTCCCCGGCCGCTACCCTGCTGTGCATCTTTGCAGGAGGAAAGCTTCTGGGCCTTCCCGGCATTTTCCTTTTCCCCATTGCGGCTACCGTGCTGGTGGAACTTGACGAGGCCGGTGTGATCCATATATTAAAGTAATCGCTAAAAATAACAGCGGGTGTGATACTAAATAAAGGCAGGTATACCTATGAAGCTTCCCTTAAAAGCCAACTTACGATCCTCCGGTTTAGCCGCCAATTGCCCCGGGACTGCGCTCCGCCTTTTTATAGCGGGTCTTGTTCTGGTTCTTCTCTCAGGCATCCTCACCATGTGTTCCAGGATGGTCCCCGGATTTGCCCAGAACTACTCCGTCACAGTCTATCCTGTGCTGGTGAACACACTGGGGCGTTTTAGCGGGCTGTTTCCATTTTCCCTCTCTGAGGCAGGTCTGTACCTTACCGTAGTATTCTGCATCATCAGCATTGTCCTCCTGTTTAAGAGGCCCCTGTGCTCACTGGCCCGTGTCTTCTTTTATGCCTGTCTCCTGCTGTTCCTGTTTACAATAAACTGCGGGATCAACTATTACAGGAGCCCATTTTCCTATGAGGCGGGTATGGTTATGGAACAGTCCTCTGCAGAGGAGCTTTACAGCCTGTGCCTGTTCCTGACCAGTCAGGTGAACAGTTCCCTGGAGGAAGTGGACCACTCTACGGATTTCCTGTCCGGCCTGTATCCGGGCCAGACAGAGGATACCCCTCTGCCGGCAATGTCCGCTCTCAGGGAAATGGGTCTGGAAGGCGTAACCGCCATGAACAACCTGGGAGCTTCCTATGCCCAGCTGGATGGATACTACCCCTACCCCAAGCCCCTGATGAACCCCAGGCTGCTGTCCATCCAGCAGCTCTGCGGCATCTATTCCCCCTTTACCATTGAGGCGAACTATAACAGGGAAATGCCCTACTACAATATTCCCCACACCATCTGCCATGAGCTCTCCCACCTAAAAGGCTTTATGCGGGAGGACGAGGCCAACTTCATCGGCTACCTGGCATGCATCGGCTCCCAGTCATCGGATTTCCGCTACAGCGGCTACCTCACCGGCTGGGTCTACGCAGGCAATGCCCTGGCAAAGGTGGACCTGGAAGCATACTATGAACTCTATGGCATGCTCTCCCCCAAAGCAGCCCAGGATCTGAAATGGAACAACCAGTTCTGGGACCAATATGACGGCAAGGTGGCAGAAGCCTCCACCCAGCTCAATGACCGCTACCTGAAAGCACACAGCCAGGAGGATGGTGTCAGGAGTTATGGGCGGATGGTGGATCTGATGCTGGCGTATTATAGAGAAGCGCTGGAGGAAGAAAAGATAGATCCTGATCTTCATAGTTAGGATTTTCATGAACCGAATTAAGAGGCAGGCTGATGGACAGTCTGCCTCTTATCATTCTGTTTTTAATATGCAATAATTACAATGGCCGTGTTACCGACAACACAACTTCCAGGGATTTACACGCTTCTTCTATAGTGCATGACACAGGAAGATCCTCAGCAACTGCCCGAAGGAACTCGAGATCTTCGTCTATAAACATATCATCCCGGGTTGTGACTCCTGTCTCCTTTTCCCAGTTACCATCTGCACGCCCTAAATAAATCGTATAATCCTCCCACCTTGAAAAATCGATAAGTATGGTTCCCTCCGTACCCACAAGTTCCATTACCCTTCTACGGGGACGCTGATAAAAATCCAGATGTATGCTGGCAGAAAGCCTGTCCTCGAATTCCAAAAGTAATTCCACATTATCTGGAGACTCAAATCCCAAGTCTGTGTAGGCACCGTAGATACCATAGCTACGTTTCACCGGTTGCCCCGCATACCAGATAGCCAAGTCTAGATCATGTACCATCTCAAAAGCGCCGGAATACTTTACGTAATAGGTTTTCCGATAATCACGGCGGACAGTGGGAAGATGTTCCCCCACCATAGCTCTGACAGATATCAGCCTTCCAATTTCTCCCTGACTTAAAAGATCTTTTGCCCTTAAAAGGCCCTGGTGATAGCGAAAACAAAAACCTACCATAACTTTCAGCCCTGTCCTATCCCGTAATTCCTTTAGGTGCGCAACCCCGTCAAGATCAACTGACAATGGCTTTTCCAAAAACACATGGCATCCACGAGTCAAAGCCTGGACTGCCATATCTATATGGAGTCCAGTGGGAGTGAGGATAAACACCACCTCCGGATGGCTGTCCAGTAAATCATCATATGAATCTGCCAGCCCTATCCCCGGAGTCCCAGCAAGGGCCGCCTCCATCTTTTCCCTTGAGGAATCAAAAACCCTGATATCCTCAACTCCCAGGGTATGCAAGATACGAATATGCCGTTTGCCAATGGAACCGCACCCCGCCACAGCTACCTTTAGCTTTTTATAATCCAAATTATCCATATCAGCCTTTCCTTCTCCTGCTTGTTTTATCTGTATATAGAGAATCCACCATCTACCACCAAGTTGTGCCCTGTCACGTAATCTGATGCACTGCTGCACAAGAACAAAACCGGCCCCATGATATCTCCCCCCATATGTCCCATATGTCCCAGGGGGATTTTTTTACTGGAATCCCGGTCAAATCCCTGGCTCAGTTCTCCTTTATTAAATAATCCCGGTGACAGCGAATTGACATGAATTCCATAAGGGGCCAGATATGCCGCAAGATCCCGGCTCATTCCAATAACACCGCTTTTTGCCGCCGCATATTCCACCGGCTGCTGGTTACGTCCATTCTCCTTATATATGATCCGGTTTCTTCCCACCATACCTGCAACTGATGCAATATTAACAATTTTTCCCCTTCCCTGCTTGATCATATATCCAGCTACTGCCCGACAGCAGTACAAAACACCCATAAGGTTAACGGCAATCATCTCCTCCATAGCGTGGATATCACGGACTGCAAAATCTCCATCTGAAAGTCCCGCACCTCCTCCGGCATTATTTACCAAAATATCAATCCTGCCTTGGAATGAGGCCGCTTCCCCTGCCATCTGCTCTACACTGTCCCATTCCTGCTGCACTAACTCCAATCCAAGACTATTTATACCATAATGTTCTGACAATTCTCTGGCAGCGTCTTTAGCCCGTTTAAGACTTCTGGAGGTTACAATAACGTTAGCCCCCGCCTGTGCAAGAGCCAAAGCCATATCCGCACCCAGCCCTGTATTTCCTCCTGTGACGATTGCAGTTTTTCCCTTCAGGCAAAAGCGTTCCAATATACAATCTGCCTTTTCCACTCCTGCTTTTTCCATTTTGTCCTTTCCTAATATTTAGTAAGCTCTGATTTCATAAATCTTTCCGAAATCCGCCCCATAAGTGTCTGTCACGGTCACCTGAATCTGATCACAGCATACCTGCTGTCCCATTGGAAGTTTCACCATTCGCATATAGTTTTCCAAGACAGGGATTGTTCTCACCACCTGATGATCTAGTAAAAACTCAACTGTAAAATCTTTTACCAGTTCCGGCGGCACCCCGGGAATCTGGTCCACTAAATGGGCTTTGAACAAAAACAGCGAAATCTCTTTACCTAAGTTCGTATCAAAACGTAAAATCAGTTCAGACAGCTCTACTGCTTTACCAAAATCCAGAATAATCGACTGCCCTTCGCCCAATCGGCCGGACTGCCAACAATGGGAATTGTCCTTTTCGCTTCTGTGTACGCCATCAACCACATGCCAAGGCTCCTTTCCCTCTATCCAAGAGGTAGCCGTAATGTTGGTGCATAAAGGTGCCTTGTCTTCTGCATCACTATTTTTGACATCCGGAATATAACAATCATCACGCAAAAGCTGCTGCTGTAATTCCTCTATACAATTCCCAATGTCCTTTGGGAGGCATTGCTTACGGATAGCAAGAGCCGCAGCAGTACCTACCGCTTGCCCGCCAACCCCGCAGGTTCCCATCATCCGGGTAGAACCGTGAGCCATATGAGATACACTGATACATCGACCTGCCATCATAAGATTCCTGATATTTTTTGAATAATAGCATCGATAGGGAATTTGGAATATATCAGGAACATGGATATAGTCTGTCGGTAAAGATTCCAAATTCTTCATTCCTCTGATTGCATGCATATCCATGGGCCAGCCTCCATACGCAACTGCATCCTGGAATTTGGATGAGGAGAGCAGATCCCTTTCATTAAGGACATAATCTCCCGTAATGCGCCGGCTCTCCCGCTTTGCGGGAAGGAACTGTACCCAATCCAGCACATAATTTTCCGCTCCGTGGTCGCCTCCATTCTTCAGATGATCCCATACTCCATATAGGATTTTTAACAGTTCATCCCGGATTTCCTCTGTATCTTCTATGACATCTAACTCTCCTCCCCCTAGCTCGATCCACCAATATCCGGAGTCTATTCCATATTTGGACTGCCAGATATGGGCACCGGAACAGTGTCCACGATGTTTTAAATCCTCTTCAGTATAGGTGTTGGCCCAAAAAGGTTTCTCAAACTTTACCGGCCTCCCGGTATTAAAAGATTTAAACATCAGAGTAATCCCCATTACATAATCGTCATGGGTATCCGGCGCATCCGGTTCGTTAAATTCGGTTTTTGCCTCCCGTCCTTTCATATATTCAGCGCCTGCTCTGGCTCCTACAAATCCATCTCCAGTACTATCCACAAAAATTTTACCATTTATTTGGTACTCCTTTTCATTAGTAATCTGGACTGCTGATACTGCTGTAATCATATCTCCTTCTGTTTCCACCTGAGTAACCCGCGTGTTAAGATAAAGATCCAGATTTTCCTGAAAATGTGTCATTTCCCAAAAAATCGTATCAGAAATAGAGAATGACTGCTCCACATTGCATCTTCGGTTCTTTAGTAAAAACTCTTCCACGATTCCGGTCTCCCTGGCATTGGGGCGCGTTCCATGGGCATCTGCCCCGCAAATACACATCCGCACCTCAGAACTGGCATTTCCTCCAAGAACCGGACGATCCTGAATCAAGGCTGTAACTGCTCCCCCTCTGGCACTGGCCAATGCGGCGCAGACTCCAGCAAGCCCTCCTCCTACCACTACCACATCATAATTTTTTTCTATCACTGACATGTTCCTCTCCTCCTTTTTTCGTTCACTTTGTTTCCTGCTTTCAGCAGTTCCTATTCTTAGCAGCTCCTATTCTTTAATTGCTCCCATGGTAATTCCACTTGTAAAATACCTCTGAAACACAAAAAACACTAAAATCATAGGCACTGCCGCCACACAGGCACTGGCCATCTTAAGTCCGTAATCAGGATTATTCTCCTGCTGCATCAATGCGACCCCCAGCTGGAGTGTCTTCATAGAATCCTTAGTTATCATCACCATTTGCCACAAATAATCATTCCATGTTTGTACAAACATTAGGATTGCCAGTGCCGACAATCCCGGCTTACAGATAGGAAGCATGATTTTCGTAAATACATTCCACTCTGAACCTCCATCCAACCAGGCCGACTCCCTAAGCGAGTCGGGCACTGTGGCAAAAAATTGGCGGAGCAGGAACACACCGAACGGCAGAGCCACATTGGGCAGAATAATACCTATGTAAGTTCCCTTTAAATTCAAATACTGCATTACCTTTATAAGAGGAACAATATAAATCTCCTTTGGAATCATTAATGTCAGAATAAAGGCAAGGAAAATTGTATTTCTTCCCCAAAATCTCAGCTTGGCAAAGGAATAGGATGCCATAGCACTTACCAGCAGAATCGCTGCTGTTGTTCCAATCGCAATGAGGAAACTGTTACAGGTCCATGTCAATGCATGGCCAGTCTGGAACAGGTTCTTATAATTTTGTACAGCTGGAGGAAATGGAATCCAGTCCGGAGGCATCTTACTCACATCCTGCGAAACCTTCAGCGAACTGCTGATCATCCAATAGAGGGGAAACAGATTCAAAATTGCCGCGGCGGAAATGACAATATTGCAGATAAGATCAAACCTGCCCATGTGCTCAAGCCTGTGCTTCATAGTCTCCCTCCCTCAATCTTCCATTCTAAATGTTTTAAACTGAGTTATGGAAAGCAGTAAGACAACCATAAACATAATGACCCCGATTGCTGACGCGCTCCCTAACTTATTATTTTTAAATGCCTCCTGATAGCAGAGATACATCATTGTAGTGGTAGCATAATTAGGACCTCCCCTGGTCATCAGATCAATAGCGATAAACACCTTAATAATGCTTATAATGCTTAATACCATCAAGTACACAACATTATTTTTTATCATGGGGAGAATCACATAAATAATCTTTTGGAAACGACTGGAACCATCGATTTCAGCCGCCGCAAGAATATCCCCTGAGATTCCTTGCATAGCTGCTACAAATAAGATAACCGCCTGCCCTATATTTACCAACCAAACCATAAAGATCAATACCGGCATGGCAAACTTTACATTTCCCATGAAATTGACCCGCTCCATCCCCATTTCCGCCATATAATAATTGATGATACCCATGGCGGGATTCAGAAGCCATGACCAGACAATGGAAAGTACCACTACCGATATGATCGTGGGGAGATAAAAACTCCCCCTGATCACCGACACATACCTGGGCGCTTTGTCAAAGATGGAAACTGAAATAAACAATCCGGCCACTACAGTAAAAAGCGTGCCCCAAAAGACAAAAGCCAGGGTATTTACAAGGGCTTTCCTAAAAACCTCATCCTGAAATAGTTTTACATAGTTACCCAGGCCTGCCCATTCCTTATCCAAGAATTTAATATCATACAAGCTCAAATGAATTCCTTCTAATACAGGGTATACCAAAAATATCAGAAAGAGTGTCATCTGAGGTGCAATAAAGAGATATCCCCATTTCTGTTTTTTCCACCCTTTACCTGCACGGTACAGGAATTCCATGGGCTTCACCTCCTTTGTCCATTTTTCCCACAGCTTTTTTTATAAGCTCCTAATGATTCAGCAGTTTTGACTTTTCAACATTCTTTTTTAGTATTTCATTCCCTTTCTGAGCATAAGAATCCAAAGCCTCCTGAGCTGTCTTCTGTCCTGTGAAAGCTGCCTGTAATTCCGGGAAGAACAGTGCACGCAATTCCAGATATCCCGGTGCCAACTGATTAAACGGTTTGGAATACTGGAGGGATTCTGCCAGCTGTGCCATAGTTGGATTGGTTTCCCTTAGTTTATCTGCCACCGAATTACGGAAAGGAAGCATAATCATCGATGCATCAGAATATGGAGGTGAAGAATAGAATTTTATGAAATCCTTTGCTGCTGCGATCTTTTTCTCATCTCCTGTAGCAAAGACAGCACTGCCAAACACATAGGTAAAGCAGGTAGGACCTTCCTCGTTAGGAATGTAAGCAAATTTCAAGTTAAACGGTTTCTCAATGGTTCCTTCATTTAATCCCTTCATCAGGTTATTATAATGGAGCACATTAAACACACTGACTGCCGCTTTCTTGTTTAAGAAAATCTGGACTGCATCTTCCACTGTCAGAGTCTCACAACCAGGTGCAATCAGCCCCTCCTCCTGAAGGCTAAGGAGAAAATCCAGTGCTTTCACTCCCTTTTCGTCATTCAATACGATTTCCGTGGTGTCCTCATTAAAGAATTGGGCACCAAACATGCGGAGCAACATGTTATTCCATGTATCCCCCGTGGGTCCCCCGCAATAAAATACAAAAGGATATACATCCTCCGGCAGCCCCTTTTTCAGCGCACGCAAAGCATCCCGAAATTCTTCCGGCGTCCACTGGCCTATCTCTCCTTCCGGCACATAGTCCATGGCTCCCGCCTGCTCAAAAAGATCCAGATTTAATCCCATATGTCCATCTTCTGACGTAAATGGAAACATGTAAGTGTTGCCGTTTAACGTAACATTGTCCCAGGCGGCTGCCGGAATATCTTCTCTGTCCTCAGGCGTTATAATATCATTTAGAGGAAGAAGAATCCCTGCATGTGCATAGTCAAACAGCGCAAAATGAGTATCAAACATCAGGTCCGGCATCTCATTAGACTGTACCGCTACACTCAGCTTTTCCGCCCGCTCCTGAGGCCCCACAACCACAACTTCAATATCCACATTGGGATGAATCTTCTTATATTCCTCTGCTACATATCTGTGGAAATCCCCAAAATCAGCTCCTGGTTCCGTCTGGTCATAAACACCACGGAAAGCTGCTTCAAACCAGCAGGTCAGCTTCACCGGCTCATCCGTCACAGGAGGCTCAGAGGTTTGAGATGCTGCACCGGCACTATCCGTACCTGGCGGCGGTGATGAGGACGTGGAATCCCCTTGGTTGTTCTTTCCACACCCCGATAACATGATCATTCCAAGAAGGATAGGAATGAACCTAAGAAACCATTTTTTTGCCATAATTAATTCTCCTTTCTCTTATTCCCCAATATATTATCTGTAATTATGGTAACATTTTTATAATATCCAAACAATGCAGGGGCACGCATAATTACTATATCTTTTAGTGATTATTTTCCCATCATTTACCATACTCTTTTGTGGAAATAATACAAAATAATGTTTTATTGTACATATTTATGGTAAATATAATATCTCTTTCATTTTTAGTTTCTATTTGTTATACTATATCAAACGATATCTTGGGGGTGGTGGCTTGAAATTCTTTCCTAAACAACATGTTTCATTGAGAACTCAGCTCATTGCCTACTTTTGTACGGTTGTTCTGATTGTAGGGATATTTTTTTCCTCCTACTACTATGATTCGTCCTCCCAGCTAATCATTAATAATGCCGGTGAGCAGGTGTATCTTCTGGTTTCCTCCAGGATGGATACCATTGACCGTGACCTCTATCAATTAAACAGTTTTATTGACTGGATCTGTCTTAATGAGGATATTCATGTATTGTTAAAACGACAGGGAGATTCAATACATATTTTTGACACGGTAAAAAGCAGGGTTTACAATAATATTAATGACCGCAATCTGTTCTTCAGTTTGAAAAATTGGATCAGTTCACTCTATATCATCGGAGACAACGGACTCATTATCAAATATGGTTCCAATGCATACAATGTGGATGTGCACATGTTCAACCATGATTCCTGGTATAAGCAGGCTTCCACCACAAAGGGGCAGACTGTCTATTACCATGCGATTCCTAATCACAACCGAATCCCCACCATTCTTCGGTCCTCCCCGGCCGAATATGTAATACCTGTTTACAAACAAATAAAATATGACTATAACAGTAAACCTCTTGGCAAACTGGTCATTCTCTTAGACTCAGAAATGCTGGTTGAAAATAATAATCCGCCCCATTCCAGCGTTCAAAGTTTTCTGATGGATTCCAAAGGGGAAGTCCTGGCATCCAATCGTCCAGAGCTTACCGGAACCAATTTAAGCGATCAGGAGTTTTATGGACGGATCCAAAAGGGAGGAGAACGTTTTTTCATCCACAAAGAAAAGAAAATCAAAGAACTGATCACCTATAAAAAATCCGATCACAGCGATTATACACTGGTTCATATTCAACCGGTAAGTGAGGTTACTCAGCTGAATAAAACAGCTCTGAACACAGGGTTCATAGTTTCCGGTCTGGTCTTGCTATTTGCATTTTTCCTTTCCTGGTACCTGTCACTGAATTTTACCAAGCCTATTAACCAAATCGCAAAAAAAGTAAATCAGATTGCCAAGGGAAATTTTCATCATTCTGAGGATATAGAACAATTACCGGGAAACAATGAGATCGCATCCTTAAATCGTGATCTCTACGAGATGGAGCAGGGGATCAGACAATTGATGGCAGAGGACTTAAACCGGGCAGAGGAAAAACGGCAATTGGAAATTCAGATGCTGCAGGCTCAGATAAATCCCCATTTTCTCAACAATACATTAAATTCCATCCGATTAATGGCCATTATGCAGGGAGCTCAGGGAATTGTAGATATGATTACTTCTCTGGGCATCATTATAGATTGTTCCACCCGCAGCACAACAGAAAAAATTACTATCCGTGAGGAGCTGTCTGTAATTGATGCTTATTTTGCTATTCAGAGAGTTCGCTATAAAGGAAAAGTGTCATTTCATATGTACTGTGAAAATGACACTCTTCTGGACTGCATGATCGTAAAATTTGTACTACAGCCTATTGTAGAAAATGCTATTTTTCATGGGATTGAGAGAAAGAATACAACGGGACATATCACCATAGAAATTTGCCAGAAAGAACATGATATTCTCATAAACATTAATGATGACGGAGCTGGCATGGATCACGAAACGCTTATGCATATCCTGGAAGAGATACAAGATACGGATTCCCCCCACAATACGAAAGGAATGGGATTGGGAAACGTAAATAAGCGATTAAAATATGTCTACGGTGAGAGCTATGGACTCCACATTTCCAGCAAAAAAAATCAATTCACTCAGGTAGTTATGAAGATTCCTATGGAGAGAGAGTGAGGGCTGATAAAATGAAAGTTTTAATTGTAGATGATGAGATGGTAGTACGGGTAGGGTTAAAGTCAATTATTGACTGGGAAAATAATCAAATTGATTTGATCGGAGAAGCGGCCAATGGAGTTGCAGCCCTATCTATCATGGAAAAAAATATCCCTGACGTGGTTATCACTGATATTAAAATGCCGGAAATGGATGGTTTAGAATTAATACGGGAAATCCGCAGACGTAACTATCCTACCAAGGTGGTAGTACTGAGCAGCTACAATGATTTTGACCTGGTTAAAGAAGCTATGCTTTTGGGTGCCTGTGATTATCTGCTAAAAATGAGAGTGACCGAAAATGTCCTGTTGGAAACCCTATTGCAGATCAGAGAGAAAATACATATTGTTCCAACAGAAAGCAAAGAGGCTGATTGCTTGGCTAAAAGCCTTTCTTTTCTAAGGCAAAAATTTCTGCGGGATCTGCTCTCCCTAGGCGGTGAAGCAGATGCCCTATTCCTTCAACTAAAGGACATTCTTCAAATACAGCTGGATCCTGCCTTCATCTGCTGCATATTGGTTAAATTGGCCCCCTTTTCTCCTGCCAAACCCTCTCCGCCTTCGGAGATTTTATCTTCATCAGCGGTCAGTATCACTGAAGAGATCATTGCCGACAGATTCACGGGCCATTGTTTTCTTGTGGAAAAAGACGAGTTGTGTATACTGATATCACCCTCTGCCCAAGGTGATTTTTCTCCCACCTCCATTAATCAGCAGACTGATACCCTGCTGCAAATGCTTGAAACCTATTTGAACATACATCCTGCAGCAGGCATCGGGAGCATTATAAATTCCAGTTCCAATATTCCTGCTTCATATGCGCAGGCCAGAACCGCTTTATTCCTTGGATCCATAGACTCCGAAAACATAGCATCAATCTATACTTACATGAATTTCCCCTATATCGAAGAAATCGCTTCCTTTACCAATGGGAAACTGATCGATATTCACATTCGCAGCATCCTATCTCAAACTAATGTTTGTGGCCAGCTGCCTGAAACCTTCCGCATGTTGTCCACACTGGCAGAAGATTCTGCCAGTGATGTTCAATTCAGGGACCACTCTGGTGTAAAGGAAGGAACCGCCTGTTTTATATTTACACTGCATGTTTATGCCTGTATTCTCAAATACTTCAAAGGATATGGCATCGACATTCACACCGTACTTCCCCACAGCATCCGTACCCTGGAGCAGGTTTCCGATCTGTCCACTGATTCTGCCGCGGTTCAATGGCTGGATGGAATCATAGATGACTTATCCTGTTACTTAGACATAAGCCGTCAGGGAAATTGTCCTCTCTCCGTACGCATTGGAAAACAGTATATTGAAAAAAACTATTTTCAGAATATTAATGTAAAGGCACTTGCAGACTATGTCCATCTGAGTCCAGCCTATTTTGGTGTTCTATTCACCCAGTATACGGGAATGAGTATTGGGGCTTACCTTACCAAGGTCAGGATAAGGAACGCTCAATCCCTTCTCCGGGAAAATAACCTGAAAATCTATGAGGTGGCCCAGATGGTTGGATATACCAACAGCTACTATTTTAACCGCATCTTTAAAAAAACAACTGGTCAGACTCCTTTGGAATATCGGAATCTGAAGTAATTAATCCTTTTCCTTCCTCCCCTTCACCAAAACCCACAAGACAACAACTCCAACGCACAGGATCATAACCTGAAGCACGATCACGGCCCCCACTCCCAGGAGCAGGATCATTACCGCTGAGAGCATCCGCTGTCCCTGGAGGGCGGTGTTGGTATCATAGCCATCGCTTTCCTGGGGCAGTTCTTCCCCCGGCTGGACCTCTGACCCATCGGCCAGGCCCTGTATGCTTCGGATATCCCGGGCCAGGTCTTCCATCTGCGGTTGGTCGAATACATCCCTCATTCCCCACTTGCTGATGGTTCCTTTATAGGGTGCATCCATACCTTCATGAAGAATTCCCATGTATGTGTCCACTGCCAGATCCCAGTCATCACCGGACAGTACCCACAGGTCAAGAGCGGAAAGGGCCGAGGTTCCATAACCGATATAGTACATGGGGCTGTGGAACAGATGGGGGATGTCCACCCATTCATAGCATTCATCCCCATATACCCGGTAGTACCATCCGTCATAGGAATCCTGGATCTCCTTAAACTTGCGGTTCATCTCCTCCAGGGTCATATCCGGATTCCTGTATACGGCCTCCTCAAATTCCTGGAACATGCAGGCTGTGATGGTTACATAGAGCATATCCGTAAGTGTCTCGAATACATAGGCCTCAGCCCCTTCCCCCAGCATGCTCTCCGCCTGTCTTGTAACAAGAAGTTCCAGCCCCTGGGACTGTATCTCGCACACATCCACGTTAAACCCCTGATATAATTCAGGCCCCGCGTTGTAATAGTAGCTGCTGAAATGGCCGAATTCATGGATCAGGGACTGGTAATCCCTGAAGGTATTGCTGCGGTTGATAAAGATAAATGCATCTTTATAACTGGGAAGAGCCACGGTATAACTGCTGTCCGCGCGGTCCTCCCCCTCTGCCCCGGCCTGGATATCATACAGATGGTTATCCCGCATATACTGGAATATTTCCCCCAGTTCCGGCTGGGTCCTCACCAAGGCAGGCCCCACCGCATTAAACATGTCCTCTGCGGAACTGCTCTCCAGCTCATCCAGGCTGTCATAGGAAGCATAATCCACGTCCAGATACCACATATCATCATTGAGCGGAACAATGGTGTCCTTCACATTCCCGCACAGCTTTTTTGCGTCCTCCATGGTATAATCACGCCCATATACCGCATTGTATGCGTATTCCGCATAGTTGTCGTATCCTGATACCCCGGCTATCTGGTCACGGACCTGAACCAGCTCCATAAACTTATTTCCCAGGATCCTGTTCTTTTCCCGGCTCAGCTCTTTCAGTATGTCGCGGTATGTGTCGGTGCTTAGATCTTCCTCTGTCTCCAGGCGCTGGTAATTCCACTGCTGTCCATTATACTCCACTGTTATGTCATCCGCCGCCAGCTGGTCATACTGGCGAAGCAGCTCCTGCTCCTTTTTATCCAGTTCCTGTCTCTCCTGTGAGTCCTCCTGGTAATACTCCACCATGGACACATATTCCCCGCCGATCCTGTCTTCCAGAGCATTGGCATAGGAAGTGGCAAGCCCTCTGCTGATACAGGATGCGGCCTTGTCCCCCAGCTCTGCATACAGATCCGTGGTATATGCCTGCTCCTGGGCAGCTGCCTCATTGGACACGTCTTTGTCATATTCAATCTGGGCCATATATGTCATGGTGGCCAGGCGGTCAAACTCACTGATGATCAGGTCGTACAGGCGGAGCACTTCCTCCTCCTGTCCCTCGGTCTGGCAGGCCTTTTCAAAATCCTCCATGGCCTGGTCAATGACCTGGGTGGAATAATGCTCATAGGGCCTTTGGGAATAGTCCGCTGCATCGGGCAGCTGCTTTTTTATTCCCGGGCGGCCGGCTCCTGAAGGAACCGCTGCCTGTGCGGCTGCCGCACCGTAGGACGGCACGGATACTGCTATCATAAACGCCAGGGCAAGGGCTGCACCGCGCTTTAAGACATTTTTCCAGTCAAACTTTCTCATGGCCGGTTCCTCCTTTAGTGTATGTGTACTCTCAGAATCTTCTTGAGCTAACAATTTCTTACATTTATTCTAACACACAACAAAAACAGCCACAAGGCTCAGGAGGGGCGGAATTGCCATGTATTTTCACCGTATATTTTATCCTAATCCAGAAACCATCCCTGTTCCTCCGGGAGAAGGAAATAATTATTATCCCTGTCCGAATCCGCGATCATGGCGTTCAATTCCCTGAGAAGGTAGCTGTCCGGCATATTGCGCTCCCACCACCGGTATCCTCTGGTTCCCTTAATCCCTTTTGCGTCAATTTTGCGCCCGGCATAATAGTCAATGTACACGCCTGCATAGGTGGCTGCCATGGAGCGCTCCACATCATTCCCCAGGTTTTTTACCACTCCCCGTATCTGATCGCTGATCAGCTTTTGTATGTAGCGGAAGGACCAGTCCTCAAAATCCAGAAGATCCGGGTTATCAATCCCCGTTCTCCTGGCCCAGGCAGACACATCCACAGACCTGGTCTCATAGGATATGCTTCCGTCCTCCTCCCATATGATGTGCCCATATTGGCAGGGAGGGATACTCAGCGCGTCTGTGATGATCTCCTGTATGCCGTAAGCTGCTTCCGGGACTCCCGGTTCCGCCTTGTATTTGCGCACCCGCTGTACATGCAGGTGGCCGCTGAAAAACAAGGGCAGCCTGTATTTCTGCAGAAGTTGGATCACATCCTGATTGTTATCCATGGCGCACTGGGTTGTGTACATCCGGCTCTGGGCCAGAAGATTGTGATGGGCAATGGGAACCACAAATATTCCTTCCTCACCGGCTTTGGCAAGCTGCTCATCCATCCAGGCCATGGTCGTATCCTTGATCCTGCCCTCCACCTTGTTATCCGGCTCATACTGGCAGGAATCCAGCATCAACAGCCAGTTTCTCTCATCCAGGGCATAGACATAGCTCAGGGAATCACTGTCACGGCTTAATGCCTGGTCATAGCCGTACTCGTGGTAAATATCATAAAACTCAGGTCCGTCAATGGATGGGGCTGCTGCTTTTTCCGCCCCGTAATATACCGCCGCATTCCCGTTATTGATATCATGGTTGCCGGGAATCACCAGCACCTGTACGCCCGCGTCCTGTACCCGCTTTAACCGATCAGCCAATTCCTGATGGTTGACCTTTTCCCCGTTCATGGTGATGTCACCGCTGAGCACCAGCGCGGCAGGCTTTTCTTCTATCACCTCGTCCAGAAATGCCTCCAAAAGCTGGGGCAGATACCGGATAACCTTTCCGTCACTGCGCTCCACAAAAAGCTGGAACGCCTCCCCTCCGTCATCTGTCAGGGCACTCTGATAGTGGAGATCCGTTGCAAGGATCACATCCGGCGGAACGTAGGGCACCTCGGTTTCCTGGGGCGGGGTCCAAACAGAAGGGAACTCCTTCTTCCATCCCGTGTATCCCCCCTCCCGCTCCACTGTCTCCTCTTTTTCAGCCTCAGAGTCCGTGGCAGCCGGTACAGGCTCGCCCGTATCTTCCCGGGTACCACGGGGGCTGTCTGAAGGCTCCTCTATGGGCTCGGTCCCCGCCACCTGTACAGGTCCCGGTGGTTCCATTACCTTTTTCATAAAATGCAAAACCCCGAAGCATGCCATGAATACCATAGCATACATCAGGGCGCTTATCATCCAAGTCTTTCTCTTCATCCGGTCAGCTCTTTCTATATAATGCCTAACTCTTTCATTGCATAAGCGATACCATCTTCCTCCACATCCTTTGTCTCGAATGTGGCATAGGGGACCAGTACCTCACTGTGCTGTCCCATAAGCACACAGTTGGTTGCGTATTGGAACATGGACAGATCATTGCTGCTATCCCCAAACACATAGGCATCATCCTTGGAAATACCGTAGTGTTTCAGTACCTGATCCATGGCAGTGGCCTTAGAATGGCCTCTGGGGACACACTCATAATATCCATCCCCCCTGTCAATGACCTCTATATCCTTAAGACGTCCAAATAATTCCATACACCGGCTGTTCCCGTCAGACGCAAGGTAAAATTTGGAGAAATCATAGCAGTCATCTTCCCAGTCATACCTGCCGGCGCATCCCGCTTCCCTGAGTGCTGCTTTTAGTTCCTCCACCCGCGGCATCCTTGAGATGGTTCTGTGGAAATAACAGCCGTCCACACCTTCCAAGGCTCCGTCCAGACCGCACTCGTCAATGTCCTTTTTAATGCGGATGCCGCGCTCCCTGGGAATATGGTAATAGTAAAGCACCCTTCCCTCTGCAAGGACATACGTGCCGCACCCGCACAGACAGCCGTCAACCTCGATCTCTGAACGTATCTGCCATGTATGGGGGTAGACCCTGCCTGTATTGATAAAAACCAGATGCCCTTTTGACCTGGCTTCTTTGACCGCCTGTTTTGCACTTTCCGGCACCTCCCCTGTCTTTTCAGACAGGAGGGTTCCGTCAATATCGAAAAATAATGCTTTTGTCTTATTACTCATCATCTCTGAACACAATCGTCTGTGTCTCCTCATCCATGCTCTCTACAATTGCCAGGGACTCCAGCCTGATCCCCTCGGAACGCAGCAGATCGCCGCCTACCTGGAAACCTTTTTCAATTACAATGCCAGCTCCTACCAACTCCGCGCCCGAATCCCTTACAAGGGCTGCCAGACCTTCCAGTGCCTTTCCATTGGCCAGGAAATCATCAATCAGCAGTACCTTATCCCCAGGACCCAGGAATTCCCTGGATACGATGATATCATACACGCGCCCGTGGGTAAAGGATTCCACCTTGGTGGTATACACTTCCCCGGCAATGTTCTTGGTCTGCGTCTTCTTGGCAAATACAACCGGCACATCAAAATACTGGGCCACAATACATGCAATGCCGATGCCGGACGCCTCAATGGTCAAAATCTTTGTCACCGGCACATCGGCAAATCTGCGCTTAAACTCCCTGCCAATCTCTCCAAACAGCTTAATGTCCATCTGGTGGTTTAAGAAGCTGTCTACTTTCAGTACGTTTCCGGCCTTGATCTTGCCGTCCTTTCGTATCCTGTCCTTTAAAATCTGCATGTATGTCCCCTCCTCACAATTCGCTCCCGTTTATTTTGCTGCCGTAGTCTCTTCTGCTGCTGTTGCCCCGGCTGCTGTCTCTGCCGCGGATGTCTCCGTCTCTGTGGTTTCAGCCACGTTGGAAGCATTGTCAGCCATAAACTTCATCACCTTATAATTCAGCGCCATCTCGTCAAAGGTCTCCTGGCCGTAATATGCAACAGCATCCTCCACATCCTGTCCGTTGCTCTCTGCAAATGCCTGGCGGTCTGCATCCTCCAGCACAATGCCCTCGCGCTCAGCAACCGTATTGATGACCAGCTGGTTCCGCACATCATCCTTCACAGAAGCATAGATCGCTTCCTGGAGTCCTGGTACATCCATACCATTGGCCTGGGCCATGTGGGACAGGCTGCTTCCATACATCTTTGCCTGTTCTTCGTACTGTTTGATCCTTGTGTTATAGCGCCTGGACAGGGCAGTCTTATTCAGCTTGAACGTGGAACTCTCCACTACCTGCTGCAGCACGGACTGCTGAACCTGAAGGTCTGCGGACTGCTGCTTCTGCTTTAAGAGGTCCGCCTTAATGCTCTCCTTATACTCGTCCACTGTCTTGTAATCGGAAACCCTCTGTACAAATGCGTCATCCAGCACAGCGTCCTTTTTCTCCTTCACTGCGTTGACAGTGACCTCAAATACCACCGGCTTGCCGGCCAGGGTTTCCTCTGAATAAGTTTCCGGGAACGTCAGGTTCAACTCCTTCTTATCCCCTTTCTTTGCTCCGATCAATCCATCCTCAAACCCTTCGATGAATCTTCCGGAACCAAGTGTCAGGTCATATCCGGTATCTGTACCCCCGGCAAATTCCACGCCATCCTGCTTGCCCACATAATCGATATTGACCACATCGCCTTCCTGGGCCGGGCGGTCCAATTCCTCCTCGGACGGATTCTGGCTCAGAACCTGATTGATCCTGGATTCCACCTCCGCGTCTGTTACGATCACAGAAGGCATGTTCACCTTAACGCCTTTGTATTCTCCCAGCTCCACAGATCCCAGATTTTCATTTCCGCTGCCTGTGCTGTTAGAACAGCCTGTCAGAAGTGACAAGGCCGTCATTGTACATAAACATATCAATGCTATTTTTTTCATCTTACATTTCCCTTTTCTTTTACTCGTTTTACGCATCCTTGTGAAAACCCTTATATTCCCAGTATTCATACCATAAAAAACATGTGCTTTTCCGGGCGTGCGCTGTACATAGTTATACCATACCTGTGTGGGAAAAAAAAGTGTTTCCATCAATTTCATGAAAATTTAAGGTTGTTATTTGTAGAATGCCCTGAATGCCTTGTAGGTGTTGTAAACATCCAATTTGGACGCAAGCTCAAAGGGCGAGTGCATGGACAAAATGGGAACCCCAAGGTCCACGGTATCCACATTCATATGGGCTACGAACTTGGCGATGGTCCCGCCTCCTCCCGCATCTACCGCGCCCAGTTCCCCGGCCTGCCAGTACACCCCTTCCTGCTCCATCATGGATATGACCTTTGCCATGACTTCAGCGCTGGCGTCATTGGAGCCTGACTTCCCCCTGGCGCCTGTGTATTTGGTCAGGACGCAGCCCTTATTCACATAGCTGGAGTTCCGGCTCTCGTAAACATCAGGGAATGTGGGGTCATAGGCAGCGTTTACATCCGAGGAAAGGCACAGGGAATTACGCAGGATATCCCTCACCTTTACTCCGGCCTGGTCGGCAAGGTCTTCTATGTAATGAAGCACATAGTCGGAATTCAGTCCGGTATTGCCGTCCGAACCTGTCTCCTCCTTGTCTGTCAGTATGGTTATGGTGGTATGGGCCGGCTTTTTGGCATCGATCTCCGCGGTCAGTGCAGTATATGCGCATACGCGGTCGTCCTGTCCGTAAGCTCCGATCATGCTGGCGTCCAGTCCCACATCCCTGGCCTTTACCGCCGGAACCAGTTCCAGTTCGGCCCGGAAAAAGTCCTTTTCCGTTATGCCGTAACGCTCGTTCAGCAGGGACAGGGCCAGAAGCTTAAATGGCTCCTTGATCTCCTCGTCCTGAAACGGCAGGGAGCCCACCACAATGTTTAACTCCTCCCCTTTAAGCCCGTCCTTTAAGGGCCTTTCATTCTGCTTTGCGGAAAGGTGGGGCAACAGGTCGGTGACACAGAACACGGGATCCGATTCCTTCTCTCCAATACATACCTCTACGGTTTCACCGTTCTTCTTTACCACAACGCCGTGGATGGCAAGAGGGATGGTCCCCCACTGGTATTTGCGGATCCCGCCGTAATAGTGGGTTTTAAAATATGCAATCTCTTCCTTTTCATACAAGGGATTGGGTTTTAGATCCAGGCGCGGGGAATCTATATGGGCCCCGTTGATCCTGACCCCTTCTGTAAGAGGCTTCCTGCCAAAGGTGGTGGCGATCAGCGCCTTGCCCCGATTGACATAATACACCTTATCTCCCGGCTCGTAGGACGCCTTTCTGTCAAAAGGTTTATAGCCTGCCTTTTTAAGCATTTTGATCCCTGCTTTCACACATTCACGCTCTGTTTTACCACCGTCCAGGAATGCCTTATAACCCTCGCAATATCCAAAGGCCTTTTCCACCTGCTCCGGCGCGTCCTTTGCAATGTGTGGAAATGACCACGTGAGTTCTTCCCTAAGTTCCTGTGCTTTTGTTTTTTTAGCCATGTTTTTCCTCCTTTTATAATTCAAACGTCCTGGCCTTTGACGGCACATGACCGAATCTTTTGTGTTTTACATCCATGAGCAGGGCCGCGTCACCTGCATCGCCGGAGCGGGCCGCTGCTTTTAGCATTGCCCTAAGAGCCGCCTCATTCATGTACGGTTCCCGGGCCAGCCATCCCAGGATGTCCCGCTCACCCCGTTCAAAGAGACCGGCCGCTGCTTCCTCTGCATGGGCTGCCACATACTCCCGGTATCCCCGGGCCGCCTCCTCCTTAAGCCCCCAGGGCCGGTACAGACGGTACAGGGCCAGGCGCGTCACAAGTCCGGGAAGTTCCTGGACCACCACATGGGGAAACAGTTTGTCATACTCCCCTACCTGAAACCGGGTCTCCTCAAAGCAGTACCGGTACAGGTGGCCGCAGCCGTGCATCTGCCTCATAATGATCCGGGCAGGGGTATTTTCCACGGATTCCTCAAAATATTCAGGAAACACCAGCCTGCAGAGCAGATTCCCCGCTCCGTCCCTGTAATCCACATCCAGTGTCTGGCGCAGCTCTGACAGGATCTCCCTGAGACAGGATTTGCAGTTTTCCGCCACCTGGATACTGAGACTTGTGATCCCGCTGCATCCTGTGAATACACCTGCCCCCCAATCCGCTATGGTGCTGTGGCAGGAAAGCTTTCTTAAGCCGGAACAGTTGTAAAAGGCATATGCCCCTATCCTCTTTACGTGCACGGGCAGCGTCAGTTCCTTCACCTGGCTGCCGCAGATTTCCGGCTCGCCCTCATACACAGAAGGAGGCACCTGGCGCCCCCTGACTGTCTCAGAAAAAAGATAGGATGCCAGCCCTGTCACCGGCTTTCCCTCTATCGTGTCAGGAATCTGTACAATTCCATCCAAACCATAACAACGCTGGACAGATATTCCGTCCAGCGTTTCTTCATATAATAACTTCATGGTAACAGTTTAATCACTTTACTGTATTTTTTCAAGAGAATTTTTATGGAAATGGAAAACCGGCCCGCAAAACATTCCTAAAAAAGGGCATGGATACCAAATCCACGCCCTTGGGGTTTTATTCATCCACAAACCGGTAGCCCACGCCCACCTCGGTGAGGATAAAGCGGGGATTGGCCGTATTGTCCTCAATTTTCCGCCTGATATTGGCCATGAATACACGCAGGGACTGGTAATCGTCCGTTGTGTCATAGCCCCACACCTCCTGTTGGATATAGTGGTGGGTCAGCACCTTGCCGCTGTTGTTCACCAAAAGCACCATCATCTTGTACTCCAGGGGGGTAAGGTGGATCTCCTGGTCATGGACATACACCTTCCTCTTCTCAAGATCCATCCTGAAATAGTCCAGCACAAACTCCTGGTCCTGTCTGCTTACAAAGGAATTCTTATGCCTCAGCCCCACCCTTATCCTGGCCAGCAGCTCCTCTGCACTGAAGGGCTTTGTCACATAATCATCAGCCCCCTGGTCCAGGGCGCTGATCTTTTCCCGCTCCTGTCCCCTGGCGGACACAACAATGATCGGTGTGTTGGATTGCTGCCTGATCTGTTTTAACACCTCCATGCCATCGATGTCCGGCAGTCCCAGGTCCAGCAGGATAAGGTCCGGATGGTTGGCATAAAAAAGAGAAATACCGGACAGGCCGTTATCTGCCAGAATATAGGAGTATCCTCTGGTCCTCAGGGATATCTTCATAAAATTCTGGATGGTCTTGTCATCCTCAATAACCAGTATCGTGGTATCATTCATCCTTCTTATCCTCCAATGGCATTCTGATTTCAAAAACCGCGCCGCCCTGGCTGCTGTTATACGCCTGGATGGTGCCTCCCTGGGCTTCCACAATGGCCTTGCAGATGGTAAGTCCCAGTCCCACCCCTCTCTGGCGGTCGCCCTTTTCATAGGCGGTGGTAAAAAAATTATCAAATATCTGGTTTATCTTGTCCTGGGGCAGTCCCTTGCCGTCATCCGCCACCACAAACTTCAGGTTTCCGTCCTCCACGCCCACGCTGAGTGTGACAACCGTGCCGTCCCCTGAATGGCGGAAGGCATTGTCCAGCAAGTTCACCAGGACCTGTATAAACAGCCTGCCATCCACGGAAAAAAGCAGGATATCGTCCGGTGTCCTGGTCCTTAAGGTATGGTTTCCGATCCGCTTTGAGACCAAACGGACTGCGGATGACACAATATCATCCACCACCTCTTTTTTCTTATTGATATCCAGACGTCCCTCCTGGATCCTTGTCATGTTAAGCAGGTTCTCCACCATGGAACTGAGCCACTCCGAATCCGTGCAGATATCCTTTAACATACTCCTGATGGTGGACGTGTCCATGATCTCCAGATTCTCATACAGGAACCCGGAGCTTCCGCTGATCCCGGTCAACGGCGTCCTCAGATCATGGGAAACGCTTCTGAGCAGGGTACTCTTAAGCCGCTCCCGCTCCATTTGTATCCTGGACTCCTCCTTTTCCCTGCTTAAAAGCTCCCTCTCTATCACAAGGGTGATCTGGGAAATCACCGTGTCCACGTATATTTTTTCTTCTTCATTTAAGGTCCAGCCCGCGCAGTCGAAAATGATGACCCCGTATGTCTTTTCCCGGTTTCTGATGGGTATATAAAGTCCGTTGTCATCCGGGAACTGGCACTCCCCGTGGCCGCAGGGGATGGACTGCCTGTAGCACCACTCCGCCATGGAATTGGAAAATTCCTTGCTTTCATCCTCCTTGAGAAGGACCGTCACGCGTTTGCCGATCAGGTTGGCAAGACTGGCCTCGCTGTAGTCCTTGATCTGCTGATATCCGGACAGGTTTAAAAAACCGCTTCCGATCTCATTTAACTTGGCTGTTATCTCTGTCTTCTTGTTGGCGATCTGCATCTGCTTTTGAAGCTTTACCACCAGGGTGGCCACAATTGCGGCCACTGCCACAAATATGACGGATGATATCACATAGTTCAGGTCATCCATGTGGAAAGTCAGCTTTGGTTCCGTAAACAGATAGTTAAAGGTAAAGGTAAAAACCACAGCCGCGCACAGGGACCATGCCAGGCTTCCTGTTGCCAAAATGCTGATCAGCACCCCTACCAGGTAGATCAGCAAAAGGTTCTCCGCCCTGATCCCGCAGCTGTCCAGCACGATCGTCAATATGGTTGAAAATACCCAGATAAGGGTAATCTTCACACACGCCTTTACAAAATCAAGTATTTTTTCCCAGTGGTCAAACATAGTCCTATCCTTTTCTGTCTTTATGCTGCCGTCAGCGGCCAAATACGCCCTACAGCATTCCGGCTATGATCACGGGTATGTTCACTGCCTGATCAACTCCCAATTTTTCAAATAGTTCCACGTTTCTTGGGTTTCTCACAAGGCATAGGGTCTTACGGATGCCGAATATCTTCTTGCCCATCTGGCATATCTCAAAATTATCCGTATCTTCCGGTCCCAAAGCCACGATCACGTCAAAATTTCTTATTCCGGCTTCCTCCAGCACACATTCCTGACAGGGATCGCCCAATATGGCATCTACATCATAGGCGCCGCATACCCGCTCGCAGAATTCCTTATCCCGGTCAATCACCGTCACCCGGTTCTTGCCAGCTGCCAGGATCCCCAGAAAAAACTCCGTATATTCATTTCCTCCGGTCACTGCAATCCTCATACAGCCACCTCCCGGCTCACAGAATCAGCTAGATCCTTGTAGTCATCTGCCGACAGGTTATAAAGGCTGATGGGCTGAATGGGCATGTCAGTGATCAGACGGCATCTGCTGGTATCATCCAGCCTCGCATACACACGCCCCACCTGGAAAATGCTGCTGGCTATCTGAGAAATGAGGAGATTGGAATTATCATCCTGGGTTGCCGCTATAATCATCCCGGCCCGCTCGATCCCCGCCTCTTTTAACACCCTTGGATCGGTGGGATCCCCCTCCAGCTCAGACCCGCCAAACTCCTCAGGCAGATACCGAAAGCTCTCCCTGTCCTTGTCAAGCACCACCACCTTGTGACCTCTATGATATAAGGTATTGGCCAGGGCCGCGCCAAAGGGGCTGCAGCCTACTATAATAACGCCCTTTGATTGATGGAATAACATAATATTTCCCCCTTTCTATGATAGGTTCCCACTTTTATTGTAAAAGAAAACCATATAAAGAAACTAGGGAGAATGTACAAACAGGATATAAAGATTCTATAAAGATATCTTTATACCCCTGTTCCATACATACAATATATCTGTAAATCCTTGTCCTGTCAAATATAATTATCCCAGTTCTTTTTCAGTCCCCGTTCCAGTCTCCATTTCGTTCCCGTTTCAGTTCCTGCCATCACATGACCCCAAACAGTTTATAAAACAGCCAGATGACTGAACCTCCCGCCATGGCGATGGATCCCACCACGCAGATCATGGATATTGCCGCAGCCAGCTGAATGCACACACTGGAAAACAGCGGAAAACGCTGACAGAAACAATCTATTTTATGTTCCAAAGGACCCTTGAGTTTTAAGAGCAGTTTAGCAGCCATTTCAGATTCCTCCTTGTTCTAACTTAAGGATACTGCATATGGCCGTAAAGATTCCATGCATCACTTGGAACATCACATAAATTAAGTGCAAATACGATTCCCGGCCGACAGGGGCGCGCACCCTTTGTCTACCGAGGGCATCCTTCCTTCATATCTCCCAGCCTGTAGGATGTCTCCTCGGCAATGATATTAAGCACATTTTTGTCATTGGGCTGAATGGTATCCCCTCCCTTCATTTCCACTCCAATCACCGCATACACCCTATCGTCCTTGTACACAGGCGTATAGCGGGCCTGGGCTCCGGGAAGGGTATCCGTTGTTGCTCCCGCCTTATGCCGGTTCTTATAGACCCAGAAGGCAACCGCTGCCTCACTCTGCTGTTTAAACAGGGATGTGAGCCTTGCCGAATCCTCATTCTCCGAAGCAGGATATATCTTCATCCTGTCCGTCCTGCCCTCCCTGGTATCATAGATCACTATGTTGCGCTTTAACAGATTACGCACCAAGGTTCCGCATATATCCAATATTTCCTCCCCGGTGGAGCCTTTACGGAGGTTACGGTTAATATCAAAGAGAATCTGCATATACCTGGACTCCGCCTCCCCCTTTGCAGCTTCCCGCTTCAGCCTGGACGCCATGGAACTGGTCACCAGGGCACAGACCAGCATGGCCGCAAAGGTAAATGGATAGATGGACGCATCCGCCTGTAGGGTGTAACGTGGCTCGGTAAAAAAGAAATTAAACAGCAGCACCGATGCCACCGATGCCAGAAGACCGCACCATCCCGCCCTGGTAAGGTAAGCGGACAGTATGGTGCCCATCATATAGATCATAGCCGCATTGATGATTCCCAGCTGGTAATGATCCAAAATAAGGGACATGGCGGTACAAAACGCCATGACCAATGCGGTTTTTAAAAGATCTGACCCTACTCTGCGTTTTTGCTCTGTTCCCCCATTTCGTTTGCGTTCCCTTGCCGAGGCATCAGGAATCACATAAATATCCATGTTGGGGACCGCCTTGATCAGACGGTCGATCAGCGTGGGCTTTGCAAATATACTGTGGCGCGTCCTCACAGTCCTCCCTATGACGATCTTGGAAATGCCGTTCTGCCTGGCATAGGAGGCCACCTGTTCCACAATATCATCCCCGTACAGCGTGATCACATTGGCCCTGAACTGCTTTGCCAGGTTTATATTGGCCTCCATGCTCCGGCTTATCCTGACATGTTCCTTTTTTAGGTGTTCTGTCTCCACCAGGACCGCGGTAAAGTCTGCATGAAAGGCACTGGCCATCCGGGCAGCTGTCCTGATCACCTTTGCATTGGTGGGCGAGGGCGACAGGCAGACCAGCACGTGCTCCCCTGTAAAATAATCCTTTCCGGCCGCGTCCCGCTCCCTGATCACCTCCCGGTTTACCCGGTCCGCCGTGCGCCTTAAGGCAATCTCACGAAGGGCGGACAGGTTTTGTGCTGTAAAGAAACTGATGCTTGCCCGGTCAGCCTGCTCCCTGTGGTATATCTTTCCCTCCTCCAGGCGCTGGCGCAGTTCCTCGGGTCCAATATCCACAAGCTCCACCTGGGCCGCATTGTCAAAGACCCGGTCCGGTATGCGCTCATTGACCCGGACATGGGTAATGGAGGCCACAATATCGTGCAGGCTCTCCAGATGCTGGACATTGACCGTGGTATACACATTGATCCCCGCGTCCAGAAGTTCCGTCACGTCCTGATACCGCTTTTTATGCCGGCATCCCTGGGCGTTGGTATGGGCCAGCTCATCCACCAGTACCAGGTCAGGATGCCGGATCAAAACCCCGTCCAGGTCGAATTCCCGCAGGGTTATGCCTTTATATTCCACATATTTTGGAGTCAGCAGCTCCAGCCCATCCAAAAGGGCCAGGGTATCCGGCCTGTCATGTGGTTCAATGTAGCCCACCACCACATCCCTTCCTCCTGCCTTTTCCTGGCGCGCAGCTTCCAGCATGGCAAATGTTTTCCCCACGCCGGCCGCATACCCGAAAAATATCTTCAGTTTTCCCCTGCCTTTGTTATTGCTGTCCGGGAAATTCTGCCTGAGCAGAAGCTCCGGGTCAGGCCTGCCGTCCCATTCCTTTTCCATTTGGGTCCCTCCTTACATCGATCTGCCTCCCGGCGGGCATCCGGTCCGCATCCAGGCCATTCTAAGTCCTTTACATATACAATATCACCTTTTTTCAGTTCTGTGGATTTAACCTGGATCATTTTATCTTTTTGACCTGGTAAAGGTATCTTTAGGGCCATGGTATCCCGGCGCCGCATCCCCGACACTCTTACTAAGTTTTTTGTTCTGTTTCTATAAAATATCAGACATACATATTAAAAAGCCATAAGTCATTTTCCGTTTCATATAAAAATCCTATAAATACCAGGCGCGTCACAGCGCACCTGCGGAGGCTGCCCTGCCGGGGACGGCGCAAACACAAAAAACAGGAGCGATCTGCTCCTGTCTGGTTGTAGGCAAATTCTTATCTGGGATATGGCCATATCCGTGATGAAATTCACAATAACTGGGAAGATAGTTTCCATATGGCAATCAATATGGAAAATACTGCGATTCCTTTTTTTAAAACAACCTGATTGATCCTGACCGCATTCCTGCTGCCGTAGACCACCCCCACTGCGTGGAACACCAGGGCTGCCGCCATCACAGGCAAAAGGGATTTTATATTGCACTGCATCATATAACCGATACAGGCAGGTATACCGATAAACACGGAATTAAACAGGGACACGCCCACAGCCGTCCTTATGCCGATTCCCAGGACCACCAGAAGGGGCATGACCAAAACCGGACCGCCCGCCCCGGACAGGGCGCAGATGGCGCCTGTAACAAAGCCTAACACCAATGTGGCTGCCAGGTGTTCTGAGATCACATAGCCCGTTTTCCCGTCTTTTGCCTTTTTATCCTTTCTCAGGAGAATGGAGATGCCGGATAAGAGCACCACCATATACAGAAGGATCTTAACCACGGATTCCGGAATGACCAGATTCAGCTTCACTCCCAGGATGGCTCCCACAAGGCTTCCCAGACTCAGGCGGATTCCAAAGGGGATATCCAGATTTCCTGCCCTGTTATAGTTTACCGAGCCCAGGGCTCCCGACACAATAAAGGCCGCAAAGCTTAATGCCAGCCCCTCTGTCACTCCCATGGCCAGCGGCCCTGTGTACACAATGGGCAGTAAAAAACCCGCCACTCCCGTCAATCCTACAAATGCGCCTACCACCAGGTTCGCTGCCACAACAATCAGCCAAAATCCCATGACCCAGTTAACCTCCTTGCTCTCTCCTCTGCCGGCGCCAAAGGTCACCGGCTGTTATTTCCATAATGTTTTATACGTCCAAAGACTCCATATATTTTCTTGATTCGTAGAGGATCCGCTCTTCATCCAGGGATAAGACCTCCCTGTCCTTCATAAGGATCCTTCCGTTTACGATCATATCCCACACATCCCCTGCGTTGACACATTCCAACAGGGTATGGATCACATTGCCGGTGGGGATGAGATGGGGCTGATCCAAATTAATGCCTATGATATCTGCTTTATAACCCGGTTCCAGCCGTCCAAGACTGCCCTCCTCATCCAGCGCCGCCGCGCCGCCCTCCAGCACGATCCTGAGTATGGTTTCAGCCGGCATCACTTTTGGATTTCCGTTTGGCACTCCGTGATAAATGTTCATGACAGAGCGGAATATCTTCATTTCATTCCACAGGCTCAGCCCTCCGTGGGCCGCGCCGTCCGTACCCAGCCCCACCGGGATGCCCATTTCCAACAGCTGGGGCGTATCCGGCACCGCCTTGCCGCAGTTGCTGAAGGGGCAGTGGCATGTCTTTACCCCCCTCTCCATCACCAGGGTCTTTTCCTGCTCGGAAAGGATCAGGCTGTGGGCGCCCAGGAAATTAGGCCCCAGCACCTGCATTTTTTCCAGGTATTCATAAGGGCGCATACCCTCCCGGTTCATAATGCCGTTTATTTCCCCCATATACTCATTCATATGAGCCTGAAGCATGGTCCCCCGCTCCCTTGCATGGGCTGCCTCCAGTTCCACCAGACGGTTGGAACAGGAATTCAAGGCCCTGAGGGAATAGTATACCTTCAGGTTATCCCTGCCGTGGAACCTGTCGTACAGGGAATCGGTGCGGCGCACCGCCTCGTCCGCGTCCATGGCAATGGAATCCGGCAGCCCTTCCTCATCCATGGTGGAGTAGGACAGCGCCCCTCTCAGCCCGCTCCGGCCGTAGACATCTGCTGCGTCCTCCATATAGTAGCTGCCTGCATCGATGAATCCGGCCGTTCCGCATTTGATCATCTCAAGGGCTGCCGCCTGGGCGCTAAGACGCATTTTCCCGGGCGTCAGAGTGCTCTCAAAGGGAAGCATGATCCTGGTCCAGATAATGGGCTTTGCATCCAGCACCTGTCCCTTTAACAGCTGCTGTCCGGTGTGCATATGGCTGTCAATAAGCCCGGGCATAAACAGTTTTCCCTTTCCGCACAAAGTCTCGGCCGCCTGGTACATTTTCCCCAGATCCGGCCCCACTTCCAGAATCCTGCCATCTGAAACTGCAATATCCGCATGTCTGCTTATAACATCAGATTTTATCAACACAGTGCTGTCTTTTATCAACAAATCACATGTCTGCATTCTATTCTCTCCTCATATCATTTCTATGGCATCCTATTACATTTTCCGGTGACATGATGTTCGTACAACATCAGATCACGCCTGCCAGGGTCAGCAGCATCTGGTCCCAGAGACAGGACCCCAGAAATGTTCCCGTCATAACAAAGATTCCCACGATCAGGATCTTCCAGCCCTGGCTGATAAATGTCTTTAACTGGTCGCTGATGGCCAGACCGGCAAAGGCGCCCACCATGGTAAAGGGAGCTGTAAAATTAATGTTGGCCGCTGCCTGGATCACAAATTCCCTCACCGGTGAAATAGGTGAAGCGCTTAAAAGTCCGATGATGGAGCAGTAGGCCACAATGGGAAGCTTCAGGGGAAGGACCTTGGTAAGGACCACCGCCACCATGGAAATCACAATAAGCACCACCAGACCCGGGATGGAATCACCAAATCCCACACCGTAACCGATCAAATTGGCAAGACCTGTTCCGCACGCTGCTATGACAAACAATACAAGCCATTCTATGTATCTCATACCGTCTCCTCCTTTATTTCCTTGCTCTTAAGTGCAAACCTCCCCAGTTTTGGCTCCAGTATCCGGTAAAGCTTATCCGTCATGGGGATGGCAATCAGCATTGTGATATACATACCCGTAATTCCCGCAATGGTCTCCCCCACACTGGCCATGGCTGAGATAGTCTCGGCCCAGGAAGGATAGATGGCGCACAGGCTTGCACTGGAGCTTGCCATCATAATGCCGGCCCCCACACCGGATGCCAGCCCCAGAGCCTGGGGATGGAACCAACCTGTCATGCCGATTACGGAAGCCATAAGTCCAAAGTAAATGGTTCCCACCATTCCGCCAACAATGTAGATAGACAGGCTGCCTCTGGCCTCGGCCGAATCAGGACCATAAATATTGTTGACCAGCGCCATGTGATACTCCCTGTTAATGGAATGACATGCTCCGATGGCCTCCCGCTTCATTCCCAGGAGAATGGCAATGGGCAGTGCCAGCAGCGGGCCTAACAGGTTGCCGAACCCGTGGAGCAAAAGCACCGGGCCTGACTGAAGGATGGTATCGATATTTGCCCCTGCCGTGATCCCCAGCTTTGCGATAAAGGGGCAGATACCCACAACCACCAGTTTGGAGGCTGCCTTCACCTGCTTGCTGTTTACGATCTTAAGCACCTGAGGACCGCTTAACACCCCCAGTATAATGGCATAAAAAATCGGAAACAGGATAAACATCCCTTTTCCCACCGGGATCTTCACCTGACCAATATTATCCGCGATCAGGATAAATACAAATGCCAGGGCGAAAATCTTCCATTCCACTGCAAACCGTTCCTTCAGGGAACCATACACATATGTTTCTTTTTTCTTGCCGCTCATAAGAGCCCCTCCTTTCCAGCCGGCTTTTTTCACCCCGCCGGCTGTTACAATCACCTTGTATTGAGTATTTTAGCCAAAACGCCTTTCTAAAAAAAGGACAAATGAGCACTTTTAACGAAAATTTGCATTGATTTTAAAATTTCCCTGATGTTATACTAATAGGTGTCCCTGTCCGCTGTGACCGGGAACGCTGTATGGAAGCGGAGTGACTAAATAGTGTGCTCTCGGGAGTGCACAATAAGGAATTGAGGGAATACCAATGACACTGACCCAATTGGAGGAACAGGTTCCTGCCTTGAAGGAATACACGAAAAATATGCCTGAGGATATACGAAACCGGTGTACGGTGAGGACCCATCCGGCAGGTTCCATCATACATCAAAAGGATATGGAATTGGGATATTTTGGAATTGTCGTCCTGGGCGAGAACCGCGTGATCAATGAATTTGAAAATGGAAATGTATACATGATAGAGGGCAACAAGGCCATTGACTTTATCGGCGAGGTAACCATACTTGCCCGGATGGAACGGACCTCGGTGACAATCGAGGCGGTAACCGACAATGTGGTCGCCTATATCAGCCGCAGGGATGCGGAGCGCTGGCTGGCAGAAGACATGAACATCCTGCGCCTCACTGCCAGGCACACGGCATTTAAGCTCTACCGCTCCTCCTATAATAACGGGGCCAAGCTCTTTTATCCGCCCTCCTACCTTCTTCTGGATTATATGGTCCGCTATGGAAGGCAGAACGGCATGGACAGCGCCCATCCCCCAAAGGCCATCACCGTGGGACGCACCCGCCAGATGCTCCAGGAGGAGATCGGCGTCAATGTAAAGACCCTGAACCGGACCATCCGGCAGTTAAAGGAGGAGGGGTTCTTTGATCTCTGCAAAGGAAAACTCACCTTTTCAAAAGAACAGTACCGGGCAGCCATGGATTGGCTGGAGGCAGCCAAAGACAAGTGATGATTCCTGCTATTTAATCGCGGGAATTCAGCGGATGTTTGAGCCTGCATTTTGATATAATGGCAATATTCTACGTTTCAGGAGTGTTGCCAAATGAACTTAAATCCGGATATAACAGAAGACAATACAGATTACGGGGCCGCCCAGATACAAATCCTGGAAGGACTGGAAGCAGTGCGCAAGCGTCCCAGCATGTACATCGGCAGTACCACGTCCCAGGGCCTTCACCACATGGTATATGAGATCGTGGACAATGCAGTGGACGAAGCCCTTGCCGGGCACTGCACCAGGATCGAGGTGTCCCTGAATGAGGACGGCTCCGTAACCGTCCGGGACAACGGACGGGGCATCCCCGCCGGTGTCCAGAAAAAGACCGGCCTTTCAGCCATACAGGTGGTGTTCACCGTCCTCCACGCAGGAGGCAAATTCGATAACAGCAGCTATAAAGTATCTGGAGGCCTCCACGGTGTTGGGGCCTCTGTTGTCAATGCCCTCTCGCGCCGTCTGGAAGTGCAGGTGGACCAGGACGGATATTCCTATGTGCAAAGCTATGCCCGTGGCGTTCCCCTGGACCAGGTCCATATCCTGTGTCCCTGCGCCGGCCAAGAACACGGAACCACCGTTACCTTCTGGCCTGACGGGGAAATATTTCCGGACTGCAGCTTTGACTTTCGGACATTGATGCTCCACCTGCAGGAAACCGCCTTTCTTACCAGCGGACTTGAAATTATTCTCTATGACAGGACCTGTGCCGATGACGCCGGCTCCAACGTCTGTTGTTTCTGCTATCAGAACGGCCTTCGGGACTTTATCAGTTTTATGAATGACGGCCAGCCCACGCTGTATTCCGATATTCTGTACGGTCAGTGGGGAACAGAGGACATACAGGCTGAATTTGCCTTGATCTATAATACATCCTATGAAGAAAAGCTCTTAAGCTTTGCCAACAATATATCCACGCCGGAAGGCGGCACCCATGTAAGCGGTTTTAGACAGGCCCTTACCCGTGCGATCAATGAATATGCCAGGAAACAGGGATTGTTAAAGGAATGTGATTCCTCCCTCTCCAGGGATGAACTGTCTGAGGGCATGGTGGCCATTGTCAGTGTCCGTTTAAAGGATCCGCAGTTTGAGGGACAGACTAAGCAAAAGCTGGGCAGCAGCTCCGCCAGGCCGGTGGTGGACCGCCTGGTATACGAAAAGGTCACCCTGTTCCTGGAACAGAACCCCCAGGCAGCCAAGGCCATCCTGAACAAAGCAGTCCTGGCAAAAAAAGCCAGGGCAGCTGCCAGAAGCGCCAGGGATCTGGCCCGCCGCAAAACAGCCCTGGCCGGTCTCGCCCTTCCCGGCAAGCTGGCCGACTGCTCAGGCCGTGATCCCAGGGAGTGCGAACTTTTTATTGTGGAAGGGGACTCCGCAGGCGGCTCCGCCAAAATGGCCCGCTGCCGTGAGAACCAGGCGGTGCTCCCCCTTCGCGGCAAGATCCTGAACGTGGAAAAGACTTCCCTGGACAAGGTCTGCGCCAATGCGGAAATCAAGGCCATGATATCCGCATTCGGGACAGGGATCATGGACAGCTTTTCCCTGGAAGGGCTGCGTTACCACAAGATCATACTGATGACCGATGCGGATGTGGACGGAGCCCACATCACCACCCTGCTGCTCACCTTCCTGTTCCGCTATATGCCAAAACTGATCGAGGCCGGGCACGTCTATCTTGCCCAGCCCCCGCTGTACCGGGTAGAAAAAGGGAAGAAACTCTGGTATGCTTACAGTGACATCGAGCTTGCCCGGATACTGGATGACATAGGCAGGGACGGCACCAATAAGATCCAGCGCTATAAAGGACTGGGGGAAATGGACGCCAATCAGCTATGGGAAACCACCATGGATCCCATGCACCGCACCCTGCTGCGTGTAAGCCCTGAGGAAGGCGCCGGTGCATCGGACCCTGTCAGCGAGACCAGCCGTATGTTCAGTATCCTTATGGGTGATGATGTGGAACCCAGAAAAAACTATATCCTGGAACACGCACAATATACCACCATGCTGGATGTATAAGTGTAAAGGTGTAAAAAGCCGGCAGCATTGCGGGCAAACAGCCAAAAAGCACTGCGGCCGGCGATCAGAAAGGGGAATTTATCTTGAACCGTGAAGACTTGCAGCTATTCATGACCATACTGGAGGAAAATAATCTCATAAAGGCAGCCGAACTCCTGTACATGTCCCCTTCCACGGCAGGGTCAAGACTGAGGGCCATGGAGGAAGAACTGGGATTTGAGCTTTTTGAGCGCAGGCGGGGCGTTAAGACAGCGCTTCCAACGCCCAAAGGCCAGGAATTCTCCAGGCTTTCAGCCCAGATGCTGGCCCTGTGGAACGAAGCGGACCAGATCCGCCACCACTGTGAATCACCCTTCCTCACCATTGCCACCGTGGACAGCTTTCTGGATCACAATCTGACCCCCCTTTACAGGGAGCTGGTATCAGCCCACGGATTTTCCCTGGACATCAAATGCTATCCCGCCGACATGATCTACTCCCTGGTGAGCAGCAAACAGGCTGACATCGGCTTTGCCCTTTACCATACCAGCTGTCCCCATGTGGACGTGGTTCCCATTATGGAAGATGACATGGTGCTGGTCGTGCCAAAAGGACAGCCCGCATTTCGCGAAAGCAGTGAAAACCATGCCCCGGTCCACCCGTCCTCCCTTGCGCCGGATAAGGAACTGCTTACAGGATCCCGGTTCAACAGCAATATGGGATGGGGACCGGAATTCAGGCTGTGGCATGACCGTTACATCAATCCCCAGGCCCGCCCTCTTGTGACTGCCTCCAGCATTTCCATTCTCACCGGATTTCTGGAAGCAGGGGATTACTGGACCATCATGCCCTCCACCACCGCCAACGGCCTTAAGGAGCAGTATCCCATTTCCATACTGCCCCTGTCTCCCCCTCCGCCGGGACGCACCCTGTATATGCTGACCCACGAATCCCCCTCCCGCATATCCTCCGGCAATACGGAGCTTTTTACCCGGTACCTCAGGGAATACCTGAAAATGCATAATTCTGAGGGGTGTTTGATGGAGTAGAATGTGATAAAATCAATATTTATTTTGTAAAAGCCAGATTGTGGTATTCCACGCTGCAGTCCTGTGCAAAAACCCCAATCTTATACGGCATTTCCGTATAACTCCTGTACGAGAATGCAATGGTGTCCCCCACAAATATTTCGATCAGATCATTGCACATAACCACTTTTACATTAATATAATCTCCAGGTTTAAATGGAAACGGCTTTTCACAAACCCTGGGACCATCCACCTCCGGCGGTATAATGGGCTTTCCGGAAAGTGTAGACCAGAAGGGATCCAAAGGTGCAGGCAGTTTATTCAGGGATACCTGCTGATTTGCAATATTAAATGCCAGCAGATAACCATTGTCCAGATCCTCATCCGTCTTTATGGACAGGCCAAAATAATCAGCCGGGTCCGTTGCCTTGATAACGCACTCCATCATAAATTCAGGTTCATCAATATCAAAGTAACCATAGGATAAGGTGCCTGCGGAATTTACCTCCAGGGACGTATTACCATACTCCTTGATATTACCAAGCTTTGGCATGAATTTATAAGGAATTTTAGTGCCCTTAAAAGCCCTGCACACTTCCTTTGGCATAACCACCCTTAAGTTTCCGTCTTCCATGGGGATCACTTCATGAGGAATACCGAAGTCTCCGCCGGTCTGCCACAGGTCCTGGTCTGTTCCGTTTTCTCTTTCATGGATCCAGGCAAAGTAAAACCGTCTCCCATTGTCATCCACAAGAGACTTGGCTGCATAAAAGCGGCGTCCGTCAATCCCGTCAAATTTAGGCGTTCTCCATGGCCCATAAGGGGATTTGGAAACCCGGTACAGGGTCTGAGCCCTTTCAGAAAACCTGGAGTAAACCAGATACCAGTAATTACCCATTTTGTACATCTCAGGACACTCCGGGCAGTTGGTGTGATATGGCTCATATATAGGTCCTCGGTGTTCAAAATGTACCAGATCTTTTGTTGTATACAGTACAACCACCCCTCGCCTGTTAGACGGGCCGCTATTTTTTCTGGCCGCGATCAGCATCCAATAGCATCCGTCATCTTCATTATAAAAAATATACGGATCCCTCCAGTCAATACTTTCATAATATCGGGTATCCGGCACAATGTACGGACTCTTCTCATCCTTGACCCATGTTATGGAATCATCACTGGTTGCATGGCAGATGGTCTGCGGAAACTGGGCGTTGATATGATAACCCGTATAGAAAATATGATATTTATGATCCGCATATAGAACAGAACCGGTCCAGCATCCGTCCGCATCAATGGCCGGCTCCTCTCCCGGCAGTAAAACCGGGGGCAGTTCTTCCCAATTCACCAGATCCTTTGAAATCACATGCTGCCAGGTATTTCTGGTACGTTCCGGATATCTCACCGTATTGGCAGGCACGGATAAAAAGAACAGGTGGTATGTGCCATCATGATAAAAGGGAATAGAGTCCCCACAGGATAATCCGCTGCTCAATCTTCTGAAAACCTTCATAATTTCCTCCTCATCCTACATCATAATTTTTGTGCTATTGTATAACTCATGATAACGTTTAAAACTCTCCCTGTATATCCGGCAGTTTTCCGGATCAGGCTCATATATTGTATTGCTGAACGTGACAAAACGCCTGCTGGCTGATTCTATATCCTTTAACACACCTGTACCTATACCCGCGAGCATACAGGCTCCCAGACACGCCTGCTCCTTGACGTTACAAACCTTAATCTGTTTTTCAAAGATATCAGCCTGCATTTGCAGCAGAAGATTGCTCACAGAACCTCCTCCCGAAGCTATTACCAAATTGCTTCGTATGCCCATGTCTTCCAGTAAATCAAGCGAATCCTTTAAGCTATATATAATTCCTTCCATTACCGCCCTGATCATATGCCGCTTATCATGCTCCAGCTTAAATCCATATATGACACCTTTTGCATGGGCATTCATGATCGGAGTCCTTTCTCCGGACAGATAAGGAAGATATATGATTCCATCACTTCCCGGAGCTATCTGGGATGCCAGTTCATTACACTGTTCAAAATCATCGATTTCCAATATCTGGTTTGTCAGCCACTTTAATGATAAACCGCAGCTAAGGGTTGCGCCAAACACAGTATATGCATGGTTTAATGCATGACAGAACGTGTGAGTCCGAAGCTGCCTATCATATATGTCTTTATCTGCATAAGTGGAAATCTGTCCTCCGGTCCCTATATTAGAAACAATGCAGCCTTCACCAATTACTCCGTTTCCAATGCTTTGGGCCATCTGATCCCCACAGCCGAATACAACGGGAATCCCCTCCTGCAGTCCACAAAGTACGGCGCTTTCTGAAGTCACCATCCCTGCGATCTCCGTTGATTCGTGACAGTCTGCAAATATATGTTCCGGAATTCCAAACCGTCTGATAACCGCCCAGGCCCATTCCCTCTGCCCTACGTCAAACATAGCCGTAGCAGACGCATCACTCACATCAGTGCCAATATAACCGGTCAGCTTATACCTGATATAATCCTTTGGCTGCATGATCTTAGAAATCTGGCCATACAGATCAGGCTCATGCTTTTTTATCCACAGAAGGGAAGGAAATGCAAAACCAGGATAAATACGGTTATGAAGTATCTGCTTTTTTTCATCCTCCGTCATGCCCTGATTTATTTCTTCCACCTCTTCACAGGAGCGCTGATCCAGCCAGATGATTGCCGGGCGCAGGATATTTCCCTGTTTGTCAACAGTTACAAGTCCATGCATCTGACCGGACAATCCTATTCCCCTGATCTGGCCAAACGCCTCCTGATACTTTTTCTTCAGACGGCTACACAGTTCTATGGTCGCATTCCACCAATGGTCAGGGTTTTGTTCTGCACAATTGGCTGCAGGAATTTCCACATCATATTTTTGGGATTCAATTCCTATTACTCCCCTTTCCGTATCCAAAAGCATGGCCTTAATACTGGATGTTCCCAGGTCAATACCTAATAATGTCTGCATGTGATTCCTTTCTGCAACGCATCAGCCCTTGCTCTTTTCTTTCTTTATGTAATCAATATAGACTGCCAGGAGAACCACAAGGCCTTTTACAACATATTGCCAGGATGAATCAATGCCTAATAAGTTCATGCCATTGTTCAGCACGCCTATGACCAGACACCCGATGATAGTACCGCTGATCCGCCCAACTCCTCCTGTCATGCTGGTTCCTCCCAGTACAACAGCTGAGATAGCATCCATTTCAGCGCCGTCACCTACGCTGAACTGCCCTGAAAAGGTCCTGGCCGCGCTCAAGACCCCGGCGCATGACGCGAACAGTCCTGACAGGGTAAATATCCAAAAGGTAATTCTCTTGGCATTGATACCGCTGTATTCAGCCGCCTGCCGGTTATCCCCTACCGCATATATGTTTCTTCCGAATTTAGTCCGGTTCAGAATGATTGCCGTTATCACCACTACTATGATCATAAATACGATCTGTATTGGTATACTGCCAAATATTTTTCCGCTGCCGATCCAGATAAACAGATCATCATCCACCAGTATAGTGGTGGCCTTGGTATAGATACGTGCAAATCCACGTCCTATGTTCATCATTGCCAAGGTCACAATAAACGGAGGAATCTTTGTGTTGGATATGATCACTCCATTAACAGCCCCCACTGCCGTGCCGATGGCAATAGCCAGAATAATGGCTGCTGCGGATGGTATCCCGTTATTTGTTATAAACCCGGCACTCAGACAGCCTGATATTGCTATGATCGACCCCACAGAAAGGTCAATTCCCCCTATCAGAATTACCATGGTCATACCGCATGCCAAAAATACATTGACTGAAATCTGCCTCATCACATTAAAGATGTTCCTGGTTGTGGCAAAAGAATCCGTAATCACAGTCAGGGCAATACACATGATGGCAAAACCAATTAATATACCCAAATTCCCCTTTACCATTTGTATCATTTCATTGGAAGAATCTCTTCTTATACTTTTTACCTCTGCGCTTTTCATGACTGCCTCCTAAACTGTTCCTACTTCTGTTGTGGCCAGCATCATTATCCGTTCCTGGCTGAACTCTTCTCTGGAAATAACACCGGTACTGTATCCTCTGCACAATGTAACAATGCGATCACTCATATTAATCAATTCCGGCAATTCAGAGGATACCATAATGATCGACAGTCCGTTTTTTGCCAGATCATTGATCAGCGAATAGATCTCCGCCTTTGTCTTAACATCGACTCCTCTTGTAGGTTCATCCAGAATCAAGATCCGCTTTGCGGAAAGAAGCCACTTTCCAATCAAAACCTTCTGCTGGTTGCCACCGCTGAGATTACCTACAACCTGATTACGCCCTGTGACCTTTATCTGGATATCTCGGATCATCCCATCAACAATCCCGATTTCCTTTTTTCCATTATATTTTAGCCGGTGGAAAAGCTGGTCCAAAATTGTGATGGTGGTATTAAACTGAACATCCTGTTTAAGGAACAGGCCTGCCCCCTTCCTGTCCTCAGGAACAAAACCGATCCCAGCCTCCATGGCCTTTCCGGCTGTATTAAAATCCACCTGTTTCCCGTCCATCCAGATGGTTCCGCCTGTTTTTTTCCTCAAGCCGAAAATACATTCCATGGTTTCACTTCTGCCAGCACCAACAAGGCCGGCCAATCCCAGGATTTCCCCCTGGCAAAGGTCAAAGCTTACATCCTTTACAACCTTCCCATCGGAAAGGTGTAGAGCCTTAAAGACCACCTGATCGGAAGCCTTATTATTCTTTATGTAATAACTGGAAAGTTCACGGCCCACCATCATAGCCACCAGCTGGGAACGTTCCGTTTCCTTTGTAACTACAGTGCCCACATTCGTACCGTCACGCAGTACCGCCACCTGATCCGTTATCTCATAAAGCTCATCCAGCCGATGGGATATATATATGATTCCAACCCCTTCCGACCGCAATCTGCGTATCATATCAAACAGGATCTCCACCTCGTGGGAAGACAGGGAAGACGTAGGTTCGTCCATGACAATGATCCTGGCCCCAAAGGAAACCGCCCTGACAATCTCTACCATCTGCTGCTGGGCAATTGTCAAATGCCCAAGTATCTCGCCCGCATCAAACCCCAGATTATACTGGCCCAGTTTTTCCTGGGCAGCCTGGGTCTGGGACTTTAAGGACAGAAAGCCTCCTTTTGCACACAGTTCATTACCCATAAAAATATTTTCTGCAATGGACAGGTCTTTGGCCAGCATCAGTTCCTGATGAATGATACTGATTCCGAATTTTCTAGCTTCATCCACACTATTTATACCGGCCGCCTGACCTTGAATGAATATTTCCCCGGAGTCCTTGGTGTAAATGCCTCCTAATATTTTTATTAAAGTAGATTTGCCGGCACCATTTTCACCTAATAATGCAAGCACCTCACCTTCGTGGAGTTCCAGACTTACATCCTGAAGCACCAGATTGCTGCCAAAGCTTTTATTGATATTTTTCATTTCCAATAAAATGCCCATAACTACTTCCTCTCTGTCTTATCAACCGCGGATTTTACTGCCAGTCAGATCCAGCATACTGATCAATATTAGTCGCATCGATCGCAAATGTGGGAACCAGGGTTTCCTTTTCATAGTTCTCGCCTTCCAGAATCTTATATGCAATTTCAGCGCTTTCCTTTCCAACGGTAAAGGGCGACTGTGCCGCACTCATTTTCCAGATGCCATCGGCTCCGTCCTTTTTGATCGCTGCCTTTGACTCCGGTCCTCCATTGGCACTGTAGATACCCACTTTTTCACCGGACGCCTTAACCGCAGAATAAGCTCCCTGGGCACATTCATCATTGATGCAGTAAATAGCCACTAGATCACTGTTGGCCTGAAGGATATCCTCTGTTGTTGACAATCCTGTTTCCGGCTTTCCTCCGGCATCCAGTCTGGCAGCCACCTCAAATCCCTTTCCTTCAATTGTATCTAACAAACCCTGGATCCGCTGTGCAGCCGCATTATCGTTTGTCCTGTCCAGGATAGCAATCTTTCCGCCTTCCGGATGATCCTTGATCATGGATTCCCCTGCAACCTTTCCGGCCGAGTAATGGTCCGTTGCCACAAAGGCTGTCACCATATCCAGATCTGCCACTGCAAGGTCAAAATTCACAACCGGAATGCCTGCCTCCTGTAAAAGTTTAAGTGCGGGACCTGCCGCCTCTGCGTCAACCGGATTGTAGAAAACACAATCCACATCCTGAGCAATGAAGTCCTCTATAACCCCCAGCTGATAGTTACTGTCTGTCTTTCCCTCAACTCTGATCACTTCTCCGCCCTTTTCATTCACAACCTCCATTACACCATCATAGCATGCATCAAAAAATGAACCGGCCGCCCATTCAGTAAACCCAAATTTATATGTTTTCTTTTCTCCCTCCTCTGTTCCCTCTGCTGTCCTTTCTGTCTGTGATCCAGACTGGTCTGCGCTTGTCTCTTTTTCGCTTGTTCGAGCTGCAGTCGTATCTGCTTTTACTTCTTCCTGCTTTGCTGTGGTTGCCTCCGCCTTTGCCCCATTTCCGCATCCTGTCAATGCCATAGTCACCAGACTCACACCAATTACCATGTTTCTCAAATACTTTGTCATAATCCCTCTCCTTTTCATTCATTGCATGAATTAGTTAATTGATTTAACTCAATATCATAATACTACCATTCACTATATTTGTCAATTGAATTAACTATTAAATCCTTTTTTTGTGTATATTATATAAAGATACCAACTTTTTTTCATGCAAAAAGCCGGTATCCGATCAAAATAAATTAATTACTTTGTCTGCTACCGGCTTTTCTCATCCATAATCTTTCCATACATATTTAATTCTGCAAATTCATTTAACTAAATATAACTCTAAATTTCCCAATACTTCATTGATGCAGATCGCACCGATCCCATGGAGAACAGAATCCTTCACTGCTTTGCTGACCTTGACTTTTAAATTTGAATACACTTCAGGCAAAAGCCGTTCTTTCAGGACATGGTCCACTTCCTCCAGCATAATATCATCATTTATGTGGCTCATTTCATCTCCCAGAATGATCACACTGGGATTAAAACTGTTCACCACATTCACCAGCCCGTACCCCAGATAGCGGCATTCTGTCCGAAATTCATCCATGGCGGCCATATCCCCAACCTCTATCATTTCTCCAATCTGACCCAGATCATACTGTTCGCCTCTCCCCCGTTTTCTTGCAATATTCCTTGCCAGGACAATACTGGAGCAGTATTTCTCCAGACATCCCCTGTTACCGCATTCACATCTGGGTCCATCATAATTAATGGTAGTATGCCCGATTTCCCCTGCAATGCCCAATTCTCCCTTTATGATCTCACCATGATAGACAATGCCGGCACCCACGCCCTGTCCTATAGCGACATAAATAAGTGAACTGTTTTTATCAATGGTTTTATCATACCATATTTGTGCATATGCTCCCGCATTGGCATCGTGCTCCATAAAAACCGGGTATGAAAAATGTTTTTCCAATTCTTCCTTAAACGCCATATTCCCCCATCCTGCAGTCTCTGTAAGAACGGCGATCTTTCCCTCCTGTTTTATAAACGGCCCCGGAATAGCCATACCGATCGCAAGGATCTTATCCGGCTCAACCTGGTCCACCACAGCGTGAATATTATTGATAATATATTCCATGGTCCTGTCCGGGCTCTGCCCGGACTCGATCTGCTGCTGTTTCATATGGATTAGCCTGCCATTGATACTGAATAATCCTATCTTAAAATTACGCCTGGCCAAACGTATGCCTATTACATAATAGCTGTCCTCAGCCAGAGTGATGCCTATGGATCTCCTGCCTTTATCCCCCTGCATAAGGCCAACTTCCCTTACACATCCCCAGCTGATAAAATCATTGACTATATATGTAACTGTAGCCTTCTTAAGACCGGACAATTTTGCCAGGTTAGCGCGGGAACAGACCCCCTGTTCCCTTAGAAGTTTTATGATTAGTGTACGGTTCATAGACTGAATACTGTCCTGGTTTACTCCTTTTAAATCATTACCCGCCATTGTACTCTCTCCCATTGGTTAATTCGTTGAATTAGGTTAATCATAACTTAAATATAGAATTCTGTCAATAAACCGATTGAAAATACCGCACATAGAACGTGAAATTTATATGGCTCCTACTGCTCTCCACTAAAAAATCAGGAGTCCCTATAAGAGGGAAACGTAAAAAGCCCGCCAACAGGCGGGCCTGAAATGCTAACCATGCTATCTTCTCATCTTGTTATCCCAGCGGCAATCCCGCTCCACTTTCAGTCCTTAGTGTACGCTCGGAGACTGCGAGAGCACACCTTACATAGCCAATACCTGATTCCACTTCTCCTCGATCACAGGAATACCATTGGCCAGATTATCCTGGATGGTCAGGGCCTCGGGCTCTCCGGGATAAAGTACGTCCCTGCCCTCCTCCACCGGTTCGGAGGACTTAACATCTGCTACGATCTGATCCACGATCTCATCTGTCAATTCCACTGAGTTGGCCTTTGTAGGGTCAATGGCGATCATGACCTGGGTCAGCCCCACCTCGTCCCCAAAGGTTCCAATGGTCTGCACGGAATTGCCGTTTGTAAGTACAGTGGCGATCAGGTCCAGAGCGATGGAGATTCCGCTTCCCTTCCAATAACCCATGGGAAGCACCCTCCAGGTCTTCTCAATCTCTGCCGGATCAGTGGTCAGTTTTCCCTTTGTATCATATCCGCCTGGAACCGGAAGTTCAATCCCCTTTAATTTGCAGTCTTCGATCTTTCCATAGGAGAACTGGGATACCGCACAGTCAATGACCACATGCTGTCCATTGCTTCTGGGCACTGCAAAGATAATGGGGTTATTTCCGATCTTTCTGTCTTTGCCTCCCCATGCCGGCATGTTCGGGCATGTATTGGACCAGCAGATCCCTATGCAGCCCTGGTCTGCTGCCTGAAAACCATAGCTTCCGCCCCTCATCCAGTGGTTGTTGTTCCCAAGGGCTACCAGGCCGATCCCGTATTCCTTTGCCAGTTCACAGGCCCTGTCCATTGCAAGCTTTGCATTTAACGGGCCAAATCCCCTGTGTCCGTTCCAGCGCTCAAATGCCCCCAGCTTTAATTCGCACTCTGCCACAATGTCCGGATCGATCTCACCCTTTTCCAGATACTCCACCACCCTGGGAAAACGGTTCAATCCATGGGAGTACACGCCGGCCAGGCTGTTCTGGGCAAAAATAGTTGCCGCTGCCCGGGCCCGGTCCTCTTTGAATCCTTTCTTTTTAAGTACACGCTCAAACTCGCTTACCATTGTCTCATAGGGAATTCTCATCATCTTTATATCCTCCTGTTTAATATATTCGCAGTTTTACAATCATTTACAGTTGTTGCAATCGATTGCCAAAACAATCGAAGGAAAAGAGTCTGTGTTTGATCACCACAAACCCTGTCGTCATAAAGCCCGGCTTATCCTACAGCGTGCTCATCCTTATCTTGATAACGATCTTCTTTATATCCTCAGGCCCATCCACCTGGCAAAAGGGGCGGTGTACATCCTCAGGGAAAAATATTCCATAGGAGCCCGGCACCAGGGGAAGCATCACCTCACCCGAACCGGGATTCTCCTTATAATACAAGGTATCCTTTTCCTCCAGACAGTCCTTTAATACCTCATTATCACCCCTGTCCGGATAAAATCCCATATATTCCCTGCCGGAGACCATGTACTGCAGTTCCGCATATTCCCGGTGCACTTCAGGGAGCTTTTCCTCCCGGCTTCCGGTACGGCGCTGATTGATCAATACAATAAAATCATCCCCATCCTGAGGATAACGGCCTTCCTCCATCCCGGATACGTCCGTATCCCTGCAATAGGCAATGGCCCTTTGTATCTGTTTTGAATAGGCGGCCTCGCTTTCCCTGGCATTGATATGTCCTAATATCATGGTTTACCTCTTTCCGGTTTTGTTGAAGATTCATATCGTTTATTTGAAATAAAAATACTTTGCAATCGATTGCTATTTATGTACAAATCATATCACAACTGGTATGTGTTTTCAAGTCTATTTTTATTGTCTTATTTACTGTATTTACTCAACAAATATTGTGCATTTTATCCAGAAAATGCCCGATCTGTTTATTGATCTGTTCCACATTCTGCAATCGATATCGTTTTACATATAAAAGCAGGGATGCAGTCCTGTTAATATAACCCCAGGACACATCCCTTCCATATGATCTTTCTACCAGTTCCTATGCGTTTACGGGCCTTACACGCTTACGGGCCTTATTACATACCCGCAGCCCTTACGTGCTTTCCCTTTCCACAATCCGTGAAAACAGCATGATCCGATCGGGATTCTCCCTGCCCTCCAGACTGTCAAACAATATCCTTGCAGCCTCCAGGCTCATTTCCACCATCCGGTTATTTAATGAGGTAAGCTTGGGATAGCAGATATCACAGTATTTGGAATTATCCACTCCAATCACGGCAACCTGTTCCGGCACCTTTATGTTCCGGTCCACCAGAGCCCGTATGGCGCTTACCGCCGACAGATCCTCCCCGAAAATAACCCCTTCCACATCAGGATGGTCCTCTAGGATCCGCTCCATCATGGCATATCCGTCCTCAAGCGTGGTAGGGCATTCATAAATCCAAAGTTCCTCCCGTTTAAAGCCGCGGCGCTCCATCCCCTGCACAAATCCCTGCTCCTTGGAAAGACTGCTCTTGGTGTGGCTGGGACGCACAAAGGCAAGCTTCTCATGCCCTTTCACGCGCATCAGCTCCACGCAGTTCTCCACGCCTTCCCGCTCATCCACCAGGACCCCCTTTACATTGGGCAGGTTCAGGTATCCGTTGGTCATTATCACCGGAACGGCGGAAAGACCAGCATCCAGGGCCCGTTTCACGGCTTCTGTTTCAAAAGTGGAGCCAACCAGTATGACTCCGTCCACCCGCCTCTGCGCCAGTACCTTAACGGCCTCCACCTTTTTGTCATCCGTGAGGCCGGTATTCAGTATCAGGCTGCAGTAGCCGTGCTTTCCCATCTCCTCCTCAATATAGTAGGCGATATCCACATGATGAGCATACCGGATATCCTCAATCAGTATGCCGATCATACGGCTGGCCTTATTCACCAGCCCTCTTGCCGTCTCATTGGGGCTGTAATCATACTGCTCCAGCAGTGCCAGAATCTGCTTCCTTGTTTCTTCCTTGATGCCCGGTTTGTTATTCACCACCCGGGATACCGTACTGGCGGAAACCCCGGCGATCCTGGCAATATCATAAATAGTCATAGCCCTCTGCCCTTTCCCCTGCCTATACCCTGCAGCTGTATCCTGCAATCGATTTCTAAATAAAAATATTGTAGCACGGGAACGCATTTCCCGCAACCCCCATCATGCTTCCGGGACGCTAGTCAAGGGGCTGGCACACCGGGCAATAATACACTGCACCTCCCAGATAAGATTCCTTTATAATTCTTCCCCCGCAAACAGGGCATCCCTTGTCCCACGTATTCTTGGACATCACTGTCTTATACCCGCCTGCATGTCCCAGCAGATCCTTTTCCGTATCCCTTCCGCCCTTTGCCGTCATATCCGCCATCACATCCTTTATGGCTGAAAACACCCGCGCGGCATCCTCGCCGGACCAGGCGGCAAGCTTTCTTTTAGGATGCATCCTGGCTTTGAACAGAATATCCTGAAGGCACCCATTGCCCAGGCCCGGAATCCTCTGCTCCGTGGCCAGAAATGCCTTGGCGCTGACGGAAGGCTTTACCGATCTCATCATATTTCCAAAATACTCCAGATTGAACCTGATGTCCATGGGAGATATTCCTTCACGGCTCCTGACGTAATATTCGTTGTCATAATCTTTGCCGTGACAAATGATCCCCCCATACATTGCCACAGAAAACACCAGAGCGGACCCATCCAGGAACTCTGCCATCAGCTGATATTTCGGCGGCCTTTTATCCCCCGGTTCCACCAGCCTTACATTTACGCCATCGTTAAATGCCAGGCTCATGTCATCCTCCAGTTCGAGTTCTCCATAAATGCCGAATGCATCTGCCCCCGCCACACGTTTTCCTGCCAGACGCTCATGATAGCGCTCCGGTTCCCCGTTAAACCAGCAAAATTTATGGGGCGAGGAAGGCGGATATACCCGGGCAATTGTCCTCCCAACCACATACTGCTCCAAATCCTTTTTATATGTAAGTGCTTCCGGTAATTCGATCATACTGACTCCTTCTGTATATTTACGGATAACAACGCATCACTTCCGGCCCCATATCACTCAGAGATCCTTTACCATCACATAATTGGTAAGCATCTGCCCTCTCCGCTCCACCTGCTGTTCCTTCACTACCCTGTAACCCCTCTGTTCAAAAAAGGGTCTGGCCGTAATTGACGCATGGGTCGTGACCCTATGGGACGTGGCCGTATCGGACGTGACCTCATGGGGCGAACCATCCCTGTCCCCGGCCATGCCCTTCTCCCTGTACCACTGTTCCATACAGTCGCACAGCGCCCTGCCGATCCCCTTTCCCTGATGATCCCTGTGCACGTACAGCCGGTCCAGATAACCGTCCTTTGCCATGTCCCCAAATCCCACCAGCGTTCCATTGTCCTCCGCTATCACTGTAAAATGCTCCAGGAAAGACCGGTTCCAGACATCCGGATCCACATGTCCGTCTGCCCATGCACAAACCTGCTCCTCTGTGTAATCCCTGCGGTTCACTGTATGTACGGTGTCATAAAAAAGTTCTGACATCCCGCCGCAGTCCTTGGACTGATATTGCCTTAGTTTCATTGCTTCCTCCTGTCTTCATACCGCCTGCACGCAATGCCGTACATGGGCTGCTTTTTTATGCGCGGATTATAGGATCAGTATACCACAAAAACAGCCTGGGGACAGCAAAAGCAGTTCATAAGAAGAACCCGGTAAGAACTTGTTCCTACCGGGCTGTCCCTGTCATACACGATTTCTCATCTGTTCAATGGGCCTTATGGTTTAATATCCCAAACACGCTCTACGCTACAATAATCTCCCGTCCCAGGCCCTCATACCGCCTGATCACCTCCTGGCTCAGCCCGCTGTCCGTGATAAAGGTATCCACCTCATTCAGCCTGGCCACCTTGGTAAATGCCGTACGGTCAAACTTAGAAGAGTCCGCCAGGCAGACCACCCTGTCCGCCGCATCGATAAATGCCCTCTTAGTGAAATTGTCCCCGTAATTAAAAATCATCAGCCCTTCCTTCACGTCAACGGTACTGGTTCCCAGGAACAATTTGCTGACGCGGTACTTCTTAAGGAACTGGATCGCATCCTCTCCCGTGACAATGTAGGAATCACTGTCCCTGCGCACCAGCCCGCCTATGATGTAAAGGGTGATATTGGGTTTATACATCAGTTCATTCACGATCAAAAGATCATTGGTCAGTACGGTTACCCGAAAATCCCCCAACAGCTTTGCCACCTCCTGGGTGGTGCTTCCGTCATCCAGAAGGATCACGTCATTTTCCTCTATCAATGTCAGAGCCCGCCTTGCGATCACCTGCTTCTGCTCCAGATGTGATGTCCTGCGGGAGGAATCCTTATACCCCAGGGACAGTTCCTGGGTCTTAAGCACGGCCCCTCCATGGACACGCTCCAGAAGGTTCTGATTCTCCAGCTCTTTAAGGTCCAGCCTGACCGTCTTTTCCGTGACTTCAAGCCGTTGGCTCAGGGTCTTTACATCCGCCATGCCCTCTTCCTTTAGAATGCCCATGATCGTGTCCAGGCGTCTTTTTTGTATCATCCTGAATCCTCCCCTCTGATTTCAATATACCATAGGAAAAAGTCCTTATCAACCGCTTTTCTCCAGTCCAGGGGTGAAAACCAATCTATGTAACCCTCGTGTGCACAAAGTCCGTATAGTCGTCATTGGCTGCCCTGTTGGGATCCTGCCCCAGGGCCTCGGGCATAAATACGGAAAGGACCTGCACAGCCATGGTAATGGGAAGCACCGACTGTGTAAGGGGGTAATGATCCAGCTTCAGCACTTTCTCATGGCTTTCTTCACATCTTATATCCTCATCGCCCGCATAGAGCATCAGCACTTTTTCCGTTATGCCCAGCAGGTAGGAAAATGTTCCCATGGCCAGTTCTTTATAAATCCCATCCGTGCACAGCAGCAGGACGCTGGATCCCCTTCCGATGGAGCGGTGCATCCCATGGGAGAACTCCTCCAGATCATTGTACATGGTGGGAATACACATGGTCTCCATCAGCTTAAGCTGTCCCTCCATGGCCGTGCCGTAATTCATTCCTGTTCCCAGCACGTAGAGGTCCTGCATCTTCCAATCCTTCCCATATCGGCTGCACCAATCCATGGTCCGTTCCATGGTACGATCCAGCCGTTTTACACACAGCCGCAGTTCCTCCAGGATATTCCTGCAGCTTTCCTGGTCCATACTGCCGTATTTCTGCCCATATCCGATGCCCATGATCATAAGGGCCAGAAGGGTACTGCTGTACCCCTTGGTCTTGGCATTGCTGTTCTCCCCGCCGCATCCCAGATACAGACACCGGTCCGCCAGACGGCTGATAGGAGAATCAGTTACCTGGGTGATCCCCACCACAGCAAAGCCCAGTTCCCTTGCATGGATAGCAGCCTCCAAAAGCCCTCTGCTGGTACCGGTCTGGCTGATAGCCACCACCATACATCGTTTCCTGTCCTCACACAAAAGGGAGTGGCAGCTGTGAATGAAATTGGCCGGCATATAGCCGTACACCCTGGCATTCATGCACCGGGACAGAAAATCCGACATCACCACAGCGCCGTTAAAGGAACTGCCATGGGCCACAATATAGATTGCATCCACCTGAGGAAGGGATCCGGCGCACTCAAACAGTGCTTTGTCATCCAGCATCCGGCTGAGCGCCGCCTGTTCTTCCCTGATGTAATCCCACATGATACTTGTACCCTTCATCTTTCCCTCCCCTCAAGGCTCCTATCTGTATTCCATCCCCATGATCCTGGCCGCATTCCTTCCAAGCATCATTTCCAGATGTTCCTCATTCTTTGTCACGTAACGGATCTTATCCATCTCCTGTGTCTGGTCGCAGAAGGGGGCATCGGATGAAAACAGTATTTTTTCCGGTCCCAGCCGGTCATATGCCATCTGGATCACAGGCACATACGCCCCTGCCGTGCTGAGGTAAAAATTCGGAATTTCCCCGGCCAATTCTATGGCCCTCTCATACATTAAGGGAACCCCCATATGAAACAGCACCACAGGCACATCCGGAAAACTTTTTGCCATCTGGGCCCATTTGTCCGGAATAGAGAACATATCTGATTGTCCGTGAACTACCACACATTTGTTGTATTTACAACATAATTCAAAATATGGATCCAGCAAGCTGTGGCGGTCGGCTGAGTATCCAAAGCGTATGGCATTCATTTTCAATCCATAAAAATGGTAATCACGGAAACATTTTTCCAGCTGCTCCTCACCGTCAATATCCCATGGGTTAATGACCGCAAAACCAAAGGTCCTTTCCGGGAATTTCTGTACGGACTCATATATGTATTCGTTGTTCACCGTTTCCAGCTGGGAGCAGATCATGCACTTGTCCTCGCCGGACTGGTCCATGATCCGGATCAGGGATTCCACATGGTAATCCTCACCTTTTTTTATGCCAATATGTGCAAGCATGTCAATGATCATCTAGTCCACCTCCCCTATGCGGAATATCCTGGCTGCATTTTTCCACAAAACCTTTTCCTCCCCATCCGGGAAATTGACTGCCGCCTTTCTCACCTTTACCAGTTCCAGCTCATAGAATCCCGCATCCGGCGTGCCCGTTCCCAAAAGCACCTGGTCGATCCCCGCTGTTTTCATGGCTCTCAGAGTATTAAAATCCATACTGGAGGACGTTTCCAGGAATACATTCTTATGGCGTTTCCCCACCACGACCGCGCTTGCATTGTCGTACTGAAGTCCCATCCGCCCCATGATAATGTTGACGTCCGGATAATCCTCCGCGATCTGTTCAAAGAAAACAGGGTTGGAAAATACCTCCGCCGCCCCATAGCACCACACAGGCACCTGGTGCTTCCTGCACACATCCAGCAGGGGATAGAACACTTCGCGCTCGCACAGCATGTAGCCGTGGCGGACCGGATCCATGTACAGCCCCTTAAACCCTTTTTCCTTCAATGCCTCCTCAAGCTCCCCGGCGCTGTCCGTTGACCAGGGATTTACCGTATAAAGGCCGATAAACCGGTCCGGATGGCCCGTGACCGCCCTGTATACGGATTCGTTGTCCATACTCTCCCCATAACAGTGGATTACCGCCATATCAATATGGTTTTTGTCCATCTCCTTTAACAGTTCCTCTGCTTTGATCTCCGGTTTGAACCGGTGGCGTCCCAGTGTATTTGATACATCAATAATCATGCAGATCTCCTCCTTTCTAAACGCTTACATGCCGGCCTGGCCACGGCAACTGCGGGGCCGGATCAATGGTCCTTTACCCAATCCGCTCCATACAGCATACCCAGAAATGTTTCAGCTGCAATGCTTTCCACAAGAGGCATCAGCGAATCCTGCACCCTGGGAAGCCGCACCACCATCAGGTTCTCCTGGAGTTTTATCGGAGTACATGTATAAAGCATCACTTTTCCCCCATGATCCAGTATGTAGTCTTTCATTTTCATTTCCTTTGTGCCTTCCAGAAAATCCGGAAAAAACATCTGGGCCAGGTACTTTGCCCCCAGCTTGGAACTGTGATACTGCCCGTGGGCATAATCCGCGCATTCCCACACGGCTGTACAATTATGCAGTCCCTCCCTGTAAGCCAGGGACAGCTGGCGCGCAGTCGCCAATGATGCGTCATTTGCAAGCAGGTCGTACAGAAGCGTGCCCTGGGCGAACTCAAACATGGGTCTGGTGTTTTCCTCCCAGTTTTCCAGCCACCGGCATGCCCAGTCCGCCGTCTTCCGGCACTCCTCCATGAACCCCTGGTCCAGTTCGCCTGTCAGCCTCCGGGCGACCAGATTGAGGATCAGCATGGTCAGCTCATATGTCTTGTTTGTCACGGAATACTCTTTGTCGGCATGGATCTGAAGCATAAAGCCGCATTCCTCTTTCAGAGGACTCTCCTCATAATTGTGGATACCCACCACTGTGGTAATCTGAGCGGCCTTCTTTGCTATCTCCACCACCTCAGGTGATTTTCCGGACTGGGAAATGATGATCACCAGGCAGCGGCTGTCAATCTGGTTAAACTGAAATCTGGACAGTTCAAAGGAACTGAATGCCAGGGCCGGGATTCCGTGTCCGGTGAGATAGCTTCTGACCGCATCTATGGCGTACAGGGAGCTTCCCATGCCGGTAAGGATCACACGGTTCATGGCCTTGGACTTAAAGCATTCGGCAATCGCATCCACAACTTCCCGGTCCACGGGCCAGTATTCCTTCAGGTAGCGTTTCAGAAGCATCCCCTGGGTACATACTTCCTCTATAAATCCATTCATTCTTTGACTCCTTCCCCTTTCCTGATCTTTGCCTTCACAATGGTCTTGATCATATCCTTTTCCGCCGTGCTGGTCATAAGAATGTCCATGGCATGGAGCAGAAGCATATTACAGGGGATCTCCTCCCCTCCTGCCTGGACGCTCATAAGCTTCAGGAACTGGATCTCATGGGCCTTTGAGAGATGATCCTCCGCTTCCTCTATTTTCTTCAGAGCCGCCTGATACTCATCCGCCACCATCAGTTCCACCGCCTCATACACCAGGGATCTCCCTTCCCCCGTATAGCCGATCATCTCCATACAATGGGCTGCTAATTCTTCCAATGAAAGTGCCATTTACTCCATCCTCCCCTGTCACTCTTGGTAATGATCCAATACATCCAGAGCCTCCTTCAGGATCGCCCCGCCCTTTACCAGCCCATATTCACGCATCGGGATATTCATATAGGGGATATCCAGCCCAAGGCTCTTTACATACTCCATGATATCTCCGGTGGAGCTTTTAACCTGAGGGGCGATCAATATAATATCCAGCCCATTGTAATCCAATTCCCGGTAACGCAGGCTGGGCGAACAATGCACATCCGCCTCCACGCCGTATTCCCCCGCATGCCGGATGATACTGTCAACCACCAGTCCGCTGGACATGCCGGACGCACATAAAACCATCATTTTAACTTTTCTTGCCATTATCGCACACTCCTTTTTATTTCATTCCTGTGAACCGGTTCCTATAACCCCGCTTCTATAAGCCCGTTTCTATGAATTCTCCTCCTCGATCATCCTTGCCTCCCAGATCTTAGCAAATGGATAGTAGATGACAAAAAGTACGATCAGCAGCACCACCTGGGCAACCACACACCACACATCCCCTCCGGATGACAGGTATGGATTGATCAAAAGAGGCGTGGTCCACGGTGTCGGCACATAGGCTGCCGTGATCATCCCCAGCCTTGTGAGGAAATACGCAAACATGGATCCCACGATCCCCGACAGCATGAAAGGCACAAACATAATGGGGTTAAATGCAATGGGAGCGCCGAAGATAATGGGTTCATTGATATTAAAAATGCCGCAGGGCAAAGCCAGGTGAGCCACCTCCCTCAGGGTCGCGGACTTAGACTTCCACCAGATCAGGCACAGGGGCAGTGTACTGCCCACGCCTCCGATCATGATCCAGGTGTACACAAAGGGCTCTGTAAATACATGAGGCAAAGGCTGGCCGATCAGGGATGCTGCTGTATTCTCAGCAATATTGGTGATCAGCAGGGGATAACATACCCCCCATACAGTAAAGGATCCTCCATGGATTCCCACAAACCAGAGAAGCTGAAGCAAAATAACGCATACCAGCACGCCAAACCATGTATCCTGAAGCACCAGCAGGGGACTGATGATAATATTGAGGAACTGGGTCAGGTCAAATCCCAGCACCACCCTGGCGATCCAGAAAAAAGTCGCCAGAATGGACATGGGGACCAGGGCGCCAAAACTGGTGGCTATGTTGGCAGGTACGCCCTTGGGCATACGTATGGTCAGGTTCTTGTCATGGGCAAATTTCATAAATTCCGCTACGATCACGCTGACAATGATAATGGAAAACATACCCTTGACCGAAAGTCCGGTACAGTCCATGGTATTGGCGGAAAGATCAATGGGAGACACCACAATAAGAGAACATGCCACCGTCACAATGCTTCCAATGTTCTGGTCCAACCCATACATTTTAGCCATCTCCGCACCAAGACTGATCGCCAGCCACAGACCGATAAAATTAAAGGTCATGGAATAGAGGACATTCAGCTTATCAGCATAGGGCGCAAACAGGTTTGCCAGTCCGGGAATCGGCAGGTTTGTAAGGATCAGCGGAACAGAACCCACGATGATAAACGGGATGATTCTGATATACGCGGTCCTGATCGCAGCCATATGCCTTTGGTTGCCGAACTTCACAAGGGGAGGCGCCACATACTTCTCAATCCACGCGCCAAACTGTTCCATCCTGGTCTCGAATTTACTCACTTTTCTTTCTGCCATCTCATTACCTCCTTTATACTGTTTTCTCTCACATCCGACATTTTCTTTTTAAACCTGAAATAACCGGGAGGGATCATTGATACAATGATCCTCCATACATGGAATCCATCCACACCCCCTATTGTTTATTATTGTTTGTTTTGTTCCTTTATGTAGTTCTAATCAGTTCGTTTTTAGTGCTTTTATTCTATACCAAACCTGTTTTTAAGTCAATGATTTGTATAATTCTTTTTATTTTCAGTTTTTTGTACATATATTTATGTGCACTATTCATATATCCGTTCTGCCATCTCCTTTCCACATTTGTTCGTTATGGTTCTTTTTATCTTCTGATTCGATAATACGAAAGCAAAAAAGGGCCGCAGCCTGTGATGTGTGATTCACAAACTGCAGCCCTTATACACCGGCCCTTATACACCGGCCCTTATACACCGGCTTACCCGCTTCTATCTCTTTGTCTTCATCCTTACACCTATCAGTTCCTTTACATCCTCCAAGATCTCCTCACTGGTCACCTCAATCATCAGCCACCGCCCACCGTTGAAGGGGGTACATCTTTCATACAATTGCCGGAGATAGGCAGTGCATCCCTTTAATACCAGCTCTGCTTCAGTTGCTTCCTTTGCTCCGATGGAAATCATACAGATAAACTTCCCCTGTTCAGGATACAGGGTGCAGATTGCCCGGGAACTTTTTTTGTATTTCACATTCCACCCCGTCTGCATGGTGCATCTGCTGAATTCAATGCGCGGTGTTACAAGATAGTTTCTCTCCACATAAGTGCACAGGGATTTCCAGTATGGGCTCCCGATAAAACTATCTATTTCCTCCATATCAGGCTGTCTGTCTGCAGGATACGCTTCATGCCAAACCATAAATCCACCTCTCTCATCTGCTTTATTGTATGGATAATATATCAGATCAAACATGACATCTGTGTGTCATTTTATATGGTCTGCTCAGGCTCTGTACATTTCACGGCACCCCATACATTTCCCGGGACAGCCTACGCCTTTTCCCAAAACGCGCTGATATCCTCCCGGCTCAGTCCCTGGACAAATTCCCGCTTCAGCACCAAGAACCGTTCCAGCTCCAGCAGCACCTGAAACAGCACAGCCCTGGCCTCAAATTCCTCCCTGGTCGCGGGCAGGGGCTGCTGTCTCATCTCCAGCTTCACCCATTCCGTTTTCTCCAGAAGTCCTAACGCATTGTTATACTCATGAAACGACCGGCTGATATCACGGGCAAGAACAGCCAGACGTTCAGCCTGCACCGGGAAGGAATCTGCCCACTCCAAATATGACCGGATCCTTCTGAGCACGGCCAGCTGATTTTTCCTCAGTCCCATATAACTCAGATAATACCTTGTATCTGCCAGCAGGCTGTTCTCCATATGGCGGTATGCCTCCTGTTCGCCGTCTCTCAGCATCTGTTCCAAGCTCCCCACACATGTATCATAAGATCTGCGTCCTTCCTCTCCGCGTTTGGATTTTCCGTCCAAAACATCCGCCATCCCTGCCAGCAGAAAGCGAAACTGTTCCTCGATCATCTGCTGTCTCCGCCGAATGGCCGCCCTTCTCCCCGGAATATAGAGATTCATGGCAACCCCCACACCGGTGCCGATTACTAAAAGCAGGACCTCGTTCACCACATTGGCAGTTCCCATGGCGCCTTCTGCAAGGAAATGTGTCATAAGCACCGTGCTCACCGATATTCCGTCCTGTATCTGAAGCCAGGTACAGGCAGGAGTGAACAGGAGAAGAAACACACCTATGGCCAGCGGACCGTATCCGCACAGCCCAAAGCACAGGGGCGCCAGCGCCAGGGCCAGAAGAAAGGCAGACATTCTCCTGGCCATCAGCCGTATGGTCTCACGTTTGGTGTCATGTATGCTCAAAAGAGTGATCACCCCTGCTGACGCAGCATAATTTAATCCAAGCCCCTCCGCGATCAGCATGGCAAGAAGGCTGCCGCCGGCTATTTTCACTACTTTTAAAACATTAAAATGCTGGTTCATTTGCCCACACCCGTCCCTTTTCAGTCACACTCCAAGCTAATTTATTCTGCCCCTGCCATGCCCGATCCATACGGCTCCCATGCCTTCTGTTCCGTAAAACAGGACAAACCGGAAGCTGCAGCAGTCTTCCGGTTCCACACATCTCTTTGTCTTTTTCTGGTAAGCCGTCTTTTACTGGTAAATCTGGTTGATCTTCCAATATCCATTAAACCGATACATATTCAGGCCGCTGTCACCGCCCATCTGCACGCCGGCATTTCCTACCTCTTTTAATTTAGACACCTCCACCCTGTCGATGGCTTTGGACAACTTATCCGTAAACACTTTATCTTCCCCAAGGGCCTTTAACTGGTCCGGTGTCTGGATCTCCTGGCTGGTACCGTTTGCATAGGTCATTACCATTGGATAATTACACATCATGGCAAGAGTGTCAAGGCTTTTATAAGAAAATGTCTTCTGAATCTGCTCAGCCATCTCAGAAAGGCTGCTGATATCCACAGCCTGCTGGTCTGAACTGCCTGCCGCATCCAGATAGAAGTAGCCTGCCTTCCATTTTCCTCCCACTTTATACAAAGACAGCCCGCAATCATCCCCCATCTGGGCCCCCGCCTTGCCTACGCTGACTAATTTCGCCACATTGGTGGAAGCAACGGCATTTCTCATCGCCCTGGAAAATATTATCTCACTGCCCAATGCCAGAAATCCCTGCTTATTTTTTATCTCCACCAAATCTCCGTTCTTATAGGAAACCGTCAAAGGATACGTACACAGCCCGGCCAGCTTATTCAGATCCTGTTTATCAAATGCCTCCTGCACATGTGCTGCCGCGTCCCTCATTTTACTCTCATCAGAAGATTGGGATCTGGCCCCATAGGCTGTGCCTTTTGCAATAGCCTGCCCTTTGACAGGGATGTTTCCATTCGCAAATGCCGGTATGGCCGGCACGGTGGTGGCCATTGCCAATGCGCATAGCATAATTACCGTGTGTCTTCTTGTCATATTTAATCTCATTTCTTTATCCCTTCTTTTTTGTGATAGCTTCCTATTGGTTACATATCTTAGACGGAGAAATGAGGATTAAAGTTGCAGGCACTTTCTGATTTTTATTTTATAGTAACAGTTCAGGACAGCGGGAACCTGAATCCAGAATTTCCATGAAAACATGGTTTAATTCATCCCATCCGTTTTTCCTGTCTTCAGGCAAATGATCCGTATAGGATTTCTGCCTTGCCAGCTCCTCCTCAATAAAACATTGAATGGCCGGCATTTGCGTCCCCTTCTCGCCCTCTCCCATGCGTCCCTTGAGCTCCAGAAGTTCCTCTATACCCTCCCTCAGTTCCTGGGGTATGTCCATTTTCATCAGATCAGAAAAAAGCACCGGCGGCGGACAGTGGGTTTCCTCAATATATTTTCCTGCAAGAAGAGGCCTCAGGGCATAAAAATACTTTTTATAACTCACCCTCTCCTCCTGCAGATACTGGGCATATGTACTGTTGGCCGTCCCATAATAGTGATGGGAGGCCGCCTTTGAGGAAAAGAAGCCGGCTGCCGCCTCATAGATCCGCCCCCACTCTTTTGTGGTCCTGTATACGATAGGAGAATTGCTCCACTCAAACAAAGTCGCATTCCCTCTATGGAATTGTCTCAGAGCCTTTTTCAGATCCCATCCATTGATATCCAGCACCTCGTCCAGCTGCCATTCGATCACATCCCTTGGTTCATCCAGTCTCAGGTAATCTTCTCCGCTTCTCACATAGATAAACCTTACATCATAATCACTGTCCGGGGAAGCAAAGCCCCAAGCGCGGCTTCCCGACTCCACTGCGTGAAGAATCCTGACTTTTTCCTTTTTCTCAATTTCCCCAAGCTTTTGCTGGATCGTATTAAAAATATCATCCATCATCAATAATCCCCCTCTATGGATCTTCGGTTTACATATTCCACAAATGCCCCCACCTTTTCCATGTCCGGATTATCCGGAAGCATGCTTTCCCTGGTGGCGGTTTGAAGCCGTTCCTCAAAATCGGCAAGGATATCGTAAAATTCACTGTCAAATGTCCCGTCCTCTTTCCGGAACCCTCCGCTGCGTATCTTCATCAGCAGATCCAGATCATGCCTCCGGTTGGTATTAATCTCCCCTTTTTCCAATATATCTACAGCCATCATAAATAACCGGATCAAATGCATTGCATGTTTATTCAGATGATTATCATCCTTTTTCCTGTTGCGTTTACCGATCTTATCATAATCCTTCACAACGCTGTGCATGGCCGCCCACATACTTTCATAATCCCGAAGAGGCATATGCCGGTAGTCCGCATCCATATAGATTTCCGTTTCCAATTCCGGATTCTCAGACCGGTCAATGTATAGGCGGATACTTCCCCTGTCAAAGCTGGAATACCGCCTTTCAAAATCCTCCAGGGCATTTCTCACCGACCGAAGGATGTGCTGCTCCTTTTCGGTCTGGGGCATGGAGTCCCTGGCAATGGCGTTCTGAAGCCGTCTCAGCTGCGCTCCCGCATATCCCCCAAAGGACTTGGCCGCCCGTTTGGATAAAAAGATCCCCTTGTGATCCAGCAGTTCCTGGCCCAGTTTTGATTTGATCAGGTACTGGTCCTCATCCAGGCCAAGGATCTCACAGGTGTTGGGATTGCAGTCCAGCAGCAGTCTCACGATCTTGTTAAATGAATAGATCACCGTGTCCGTATTGGCATCCTCATACTGTTCAAATTCCGTAAGCCCGATCAGGTCAGAAGGCATATTCAAGGTAATCCCGCGAAAATCAATGTCACTGTTCTCATTACACGTTCCGTATGCATAGCTTCCCCCCAGGCCCAGAAGGATGATCCTGTTTCCCAGCCTTTTCTCTGTCCGGAGGAAATCATATTCACTTGTGTTCATCAATTGTTTGAAATCAATCATGCTATTCTCTGTTTCCATTTCTGCAAATTTCCCAGTATAGTATCGGGATGAGGGGTAATATTATCTGCGGGTATGTATACGTTTATTCTTGGAAGGCGAGAAGACATTTTAGACCATTTAAGCCCAAGAATACAGCGCGGCACAGTGTTCGCGTCAATAGGAAATCCGGGTAATAATGATGTCTGAAGAAACGGAGTCCGCCTTAGCGCAAGGGAATCTCTTGTTCGCTTCTGTCAAGTTCTGAAAAGAATACAGGCTTTTCCTTTGAGATCTTGGCATGGTAAAGCGCTATATCCGCCTTTTTAAATAGAAGGTTAAAATTTGCCGCCTCCCTGGGAAAAACAGCAACTCCCATACTGTTCGTGCAGACAAAATCATCAATCTCCAAACGGCTCAGATTCTGAAGCTTACGGTACAGCCATTTCTCATCTTCGATATCCGGAATAAATATAATAAATTCGTCACCGCCAAAGCGGCCCAGTATGTCTGTTTTACGGAATGACATTTTAATTGTCCGGGACAGCGATTTGATAATCCTATCACCCTGATCATGTCCATAAGTATCATTAAAATGCTTAAAATTGTCAATATCCAATATTACAAGAGCATGCTGTAAATTTTTACGTTCCTCCAGGATATCACGAATCAATGTGATGGAATATTCTTTATTGTAAAAGCCTGTAAAAGCATCCCGGTTGACAGCTTGTTCCAAGCTTTCGGTCTTTTTCTTTGTATCAGTTATATCCATGATTACGCCGATCATTCTTACGGGCTTATTATCTTCTATGATAGGAGTCACATGGATCCTGCACCATATAAACCCAGACCCTCCGGCTTTCATGCGGGCATCATAGATCGCCGGTTTGCCGTTCAGAATTTGTGCAAAAGCATCCTCGATCACTTCCCAATCATCCGGATGTGAAAAATATTCGCTAACAGCCAGTCGGTATGCTTCCGGCTCCAACACGCTGTAGGGCTGCACGTCTTTTAGAATATCATCCCCTGAAACGCCGAATATGGTCTCCGCGTTTTCAAAAAAGGTGTATTGCTGCCGCAAAATGTCAACTTCAAAAATACAGATCCTTGCAGCACTCAAAGCGATACGCAGTCTTTCTTTGTATTGTTCCAATTCATTCATGCTATTTTGGGCCTTTCTTTAATGATGGTTGTCTTCCGTTTCCATCAATTGAACGGGAATGACTGTTTCTTTCAGTTACATTTTTTCATATATACATATCTGTACTCACACCTCCATTCGTAGTAGTCCGTCCTTTTACATTTTAATCAGCCGAATCTTTCCTTCAAAAGCTTTACGCTTTCCCTTAGTTCCTCTGAAAATTCGTCCAAATCATCAAATACAATTACTTCATCCTGCAAAAAACGGACTAGATCAAATATCATATTTCTTTTACTAAGTTCTATACAGACCCCAGGTGTTTTCTTATCCTGTTTCATACGCTTCTCCATTGTCCAAAACTTTGTTGAAGCAGGTTCATTACTGTTTAAATAAGCAACATAATCCTCAATGAGCCGCTCCATATAATGCTCCTGCCAACCAGATACTTTTTCTCTATAAAGTTTCCAATCACGTTTCGATGGTTCCATAAAATTATCCCCTTCTATTTTTCTCTCCGTTCTAATTTTACAAGTCTTTGCTTTTTCAAAAATTTCCCCGGCAACAAATTCGTCTGCATTCTTTCCATGTAATTTTGTAAATGTTTTGAATCAAATAACTCATTTACAACCGCATGTTTCTTCTTGTATTACCAAACAAATTTTGAAAACATCAGTTTCAATAATACGTGTTTATTATTTTACCACTATTCTTTTACATCGCCAATTACCAACAGATATTTTTGTTTTTCTTGACCTATTTTTGTACCCAGCATATAATAATAGTAACAGACAGGCAACAGCGTGTGTCTGTCCAAGCGTTGAAGTATAACAGCGTACCGGAAAGCCTTGTTATGCGGAGCTTTCAGTAGGGGTTATGCAATAACCTCAAACCGGAGTAGGCTTTAGCCGAAAGAAAATGCTTAAAACCGTCTTGCATCAAAGCAGGACGGTTTTTTACTATCATCATCTTGTCAACTTATCTACCTTTATCAGGAGAAGCCATCTATGGAACAGCAGACATCTGATAAATTAAGGATATCAGCCGAAGGCTTTCACTCCCTTTTGGATACACAGTATCATCTGATTATCAGGCGCAAAGGAAAATCTGTAGATATCACCATTGAATTTAAACCTATCGACTTTCATCATCTCATGGGGCTTGGGAAATTAAAAGACCTGCGTATTGCAACGCAGAACTGGGAATCCGTTTTTTTTCGGAATCCTGAACGGAACAATCACGTATCCTTCCATCTGTAAGAGTCGTTACATAGGACAGATTGAAAACCGCTTCACTCCCCTTTCCTATATCGAGCAGATTTTTGACAGCAATAAACTGATCTTCCGCTATAATGAAAAACAGAATCAATTTTCCCTAATTGAAACAGACTACCTTTTGTCCACCGCTTTTTCTGGGAATGATATTTATATTTTTATCAAGGAAAAAGAAACTGTAGGACGATTTTTCTGTCGTTCCTTTTTTCCTAAAGAAAAGAAAGATTATACGATTGGGCAACCACAATACACGTTACTCTTTAAAGAAAAGATTACTGTCAGTACTGGAGAGAACGTCATCCAGTATGACCGGCTCACTCCCAAAAGCGACTCCGCAAAGATATCTCTGCAAGAGAACCCTAAAAAGTGAAAAGCAGAATAACCGTACTGACCATTCTGCTTTTCACTTTTTAGCTTCTATCTCTGCTTATAATAACAACATCTTGTGGTTCAACCCCGCTATTTCTTCTTATCACCACAATACGTCATGTTTACCACGACCTCGCAGTGCACCGTCCCAGGAAACATATCACAACATCTCACCTTCTCCACCTCATATCCCCCATCAGCCAGATACCTCAGATCCCTGGCCAGCGTAGCCGAATCGCAGCTCACATAGACCACCCTCTCCGGCTGCATTTTAAGTATCGTATCCAGGCAGACCGTATCACACCCTTTTCTGGGTGGGTCCACCACGATCACGTCCGCGTGGATCTGGTTTTTCTCATACTGTTGGGGAAGTACCTCCTCCGCCTTTCCCACAAAGAATTCCACATGATCCATCCCATTGACAGCCGCATTCCTCCGGGCATCCTCAATGGCCTGGGGCACGATCTCCACCCCATAGACCTGCTTTGCTTTTTGGGCCAGGAACAGGGAAATGGTCCCGATGCCGCAGTACAGATCCCACACCGTCTCATTTCCGCTAAGATTTGCATACTCCAGGGCGGTTTTGTACAGCTTCTCCGTCTGCACGGGATTTACCTGGTAAAATGAAAGCGGGGAGATCTGGTACTGCACATCCCCGATATAATCCCTTATATACCCAGGCCCATATAGGTTTACGATCTCCTTTCCCATGATCACATTTGTCTGTTCCGTATTGATGCTGTAGGAAATACTGGTCATCCCTTTTACCTGGCGCAGCATTTCCACCAGGCGCTCCTCTCCTGTCCCCGCGTTCTTCCCTGACAGCTTTCTCCCGTTGATCACCAGGCAGACCATGATCTCCCCGGTCTTAAATCCCTTTCGGATCAGCGCATGTCTCACAAGACCTTTATGACCGGTCTCGTCATAGGGCTCCACCCCCTGTTCTTCCATGAACCGTTTGATGATCCCTAATATCTCCTGATTCTCCTCCACCCCCAAGAGACAGTCATCATTTTCTATGATGTCGTGGGTACGGCCGGCATAAAATCCCGCTATGATCTTCCCATTCTTGTCCCTGCCAAAGGGGAACTGTGCCTTGTTGCGGTATCGCCATGGATGTTCCATACCCATGATGGGCAGCATGTTAATTTCCTCCCTGCCAAACCTTCCGATCCGCATCAGATTGTTAAGCACCTTCCGCTCCTTAAACTGAAGCTGCTCTTCATAGCTCATGGACTGAAGCTGGCACCCGCCGCACCGGCGTGCCACGGGGCAGGCCGCCTCCACCCGGCTGCCGGACGGTTCCAGCACCTCCATCAGGCGTGCAAAACCATATGATTTTTTCATCTTCATGGCTTTTGCACGGACCACATCCCCTATTACCGTGTCCTTGATAAACCAGATGTAGCCATCCAGCTTTCCCACCCCTGCGCCATCCTCACTCATGTCCTCTATCACAACCGTAAATTCCTGGTTCTTTTCCATTATACATCTCCTGCCTTAACGTTCTTGCCCATGGATTTCAGGCAAATTTTCATTTAAAAAGCTGAAAACATCAACGCGCGTTTGATTTTTTCTTCCACCACTCCTCACGCCCCGTGTTTTCAGCCTTTTCCATTCATTCTATTGTCGAAATTTTTCTGCTGTAAAAATCTTTCTTACTCCGAAGTCTTCCTGATATTTGTCTCCAGCAGCCTGTTGTATCCCAGCCAGCCTTTATTATCATTTCCTGCATTGCCTGCATTCAGCGCCTCGATCATGGTCTCCATCTTGGCATCTGTATTATCCGCAAAGTTCAGGGCCAATGCCTCTAACAGAGCCGGTTTCTTAGGTGAGCCGTATTCCAGCTCTCCGTGATGTGCCAGGATACAGTGCTTAAGCTCCAGAGCCAGCACCTCCGGGAATCCCGGAATGGCACGTATACCCCTGCTCACCATCTCGGTACCAATAATAATATGCCCCAGCAGCTGGCCGTCATCCGTATAATCATTCTCCGGGAAACGGGACAATTCCTTTGTCTTACCGATGTCATGGAAAATGGCTGCTGTCAGCAGCAGATCCCGGTTGAGCTGAGGATAGTAGGAAGCATAATAATCACAAAGCTTTGTCACGCTCAGGGTATGCTCCAAAAGTCCGCCCACAAATCCATGATGGACGCTTTTTGCAGCGGAGTGGAACTGGAATGCCTTTGCAAAGGCCGGGCTGTCCACAAAATAAATACTTAACAGCTTCTGAAGATGCTGGTTCTTCACGGATCTTATGTAGCCCAGCAGTTCCTCATACATCTCCTGAATATTCTTCTTGGAAACCGGCAGATAATCCGCTTCCACGTACTCCCCTTCCTGGGCCTTGCGGATGCGGCGTATATTCATCTGGTTGGAGCTTTGGAACAGGGTAATGTCCGCCTCCACGTGAACATAATCCATGGTTTCAAACTCTCCCACGCCGGGCGAACCCAGGTCCCAGATCTTGGCATCAATGGTCCCTGTCTTATCCTGAAGCACCAGATTGCCGTACTCCTTGCCGCTCTTTGTCAGTGCAATCTGCTTGTTCTTGCACAGGTACACATCCGCAATGTGCATGCCTTCCCTGAAGGTGTCAATGTATTTCATTTTTACTTCCTCGTCTTTCTGATATGTTTAGTACTGCATTGCATAAGTTTGAATGACTATATTAAATGACTATACAATAACGCAGCCAGGCGTCTGAACTACCTGGCTCCGATGGTTACTGGAAATTCAATTTCTTTATATTCATCTTTCCCGTTGCGCAGTACGGCTACCTTGATCTTGTCGCCCACATGAAGCTTCTCCACCTGGTTCTGGAAATCCTTCATATTACCCACCTGCTCACCGTTCATCCAGGTAATGATGTCGCCTGCCTGTATGCCCGCATTATACGCCGGTCCGTCTGTAATGGATGCAGTGACATAAATGCCGTAAGGCATGCCGCTGTCCTCCATGGCCTGATTTACCTCCTGCCCCTTAATGCCGAAATACGGAGCTGAAATCCCGTTGATCAGCATGGAAAGGATCCCCTTATAATCAGACACAGCCACCACCGTGGTCATCCGGCCGGAGTCCTCATCATCATATTGATCCGTAACCCATCCGATCAGTTCACCGGATGTATTGACCAGAAATGTTCCTGCATCCGCATCCCCATTGGCATCTGTGTAGAAAAAACGGCTTGTACCATCCACGGTCTGCACATTGCGCACAACATAGGAAATGTTGCCGTAATCACTGGAATGCACGATCCCCGCAGGAGCGCCCACTGCCACCACCAGATCTCCCTGCTTTACCGAGTAGGAATTTCCTAGTTCAATGGCCTCTACCTTCTTAAACTGCTCGCTGTCCATCTGGGCCGCATCCACACTTATCACAGCCAGACCGGCGATGGTGTCGCTCTGCTTCACCGTGCCCGGCATCATGGTATTATCCGGAAACGCAACTTCAATGGAATCCGCTGCCTTCACCGCCTGCCCGGGAGCCAATATAAGGATTTCAGCCCTGGTCCTGGCAATGATAATTCCGGAGAACTGTCCTGATGTCTCAATAGGATTATCAAACCAGTCCTTTTCATGCTGTATGGAATGCACCACCACCAGACTGTCGTCCGCATTAACGGCAATGGCACGAAGGTTGCTGTATAATTTATTCAAATCGTCAATGGAATACCGGTACTTCTCCATCTCGGAGCGTACCATCTCATCCACAGGCTCTGTCTGGGCCGGTTCCGCTTCGGAGGATTCCTCTGCCGTAGTGGCCTGGGTGGTCTCCGGATCATCCTTGGGAATGGTGATCTGACTGCTCTCCTCAGGTGTTTCCTGGCCCAGCAGACGCTCCGCCACGGGACGGCTCACCACAAAACAGATAGCCGACAATACGCCGAACAACACAGCACAAAATACAGTCAGCAGGATCTTCCTGGCAACCTGACGCCTGGACAGGGGCTGACGGACAATTTTTTCATTGATAAAGCGGTGGGACTTGTCCGGCTCATGGTCCTGCTGGTTGGTATTTCTATGCTGGTCTGCATGTTTATCCGCCATAGTACTCCTCCCTCACGAAGAATCTCATTTTCTATTATACGTTTCTTCCAGATATTATGCAAGATTTTATATATGAAAAGATCGTAAAAAAGATAGTAAATATCATTTTTTATGGTATAATTTAAATGTCGCCTTTTGGAAAAAGGCCCTTTTTAATCCAGCATCTTGACATAAATTATAGGTGGATCATATGAATTTGAAAGCATTAAAAACGTTAGAATACGATAAGATAATCAACCAGTTGACAGAATATGCGGCATCCCCTCTGGGAAAAGAACTCTGCCGCGGCCTTGCCCCTTCATCGGATCTGGAAGAGATCCGCACATGGCAGGCGCAGACAACTGATGCAGTTACAAGAGTCCGATTAAAAGGCACCACTTCTTTTGCAGGCGTCAGGGACATCAGGGACTCATTAAAACGTCTGGAGATCGGAAGTTCCTTAAGCATACCGGAGCTGCTCTCCATCAGCTCCAACATGACCGCAGCGGCCAGGGCCAAGGCCTATGGCAGGCATGAGGCAGAGGACGATGGCAGCCGGCAGGACGGAATCGACACATCCGATTCCCTGGAACCTCTGTTTGCAGGTCTGGAACCCCTCACCCCCCTGAACAACGAGATCAAACGCTGTATCCTCTCCGAGGACGAGGTGGCGGACGATGCCAGTCCCGGATTATCCCATGTACGCCGGTCCATGAAGGTGATCGCCGACCGCATCCATACACAGCTGAATTCCATCCTCAATTCCAACCGTTCCTATCTTCAGGACGCGGTTATCACCATGAGGGACGGGCGCTACTGCCTTCCCGTCAAATCCGAATACAAGAACCAGGTGTCCGGCATGGTCCACGACCAGTCTGCGACCGGCTCCACTCTGTTCATAGAGCCCATGGCCATTATCAAGCTGAACAATGAAGTGCGCGAACTGGAGATCCAGGAACAGAAGGAGATCGAAGCTGTCCTGGCTTCTCTCAGCAATCAGGCCGCGCCCTTTATTGAGGAGCTTAAGATGAACCAGGAGCTGTTGTCACAACTGGACTTTATCTTCGCAAAAGCAAGCCTGGCGCGCCGCTACAAGTGCAGTGCCCCTGTATTTAACAACCGTGGTTTTATCCATATCAAGGACGGGCGCCATCCGCTGCTAAATCCTCAGTCCGTAGTTCCCATCAATGTATGGCTGGGAAAGGATTTTGACCTGCTTATCGTCACAGGCCCCAATACCGGCGGCAAGACCGTGTCCTTAAAGACCGTGGGGCTCTTTACCCTCATGGGCCAGTCAGGGCTGCACATCCCGGCCTGGGAAGGATCCGAGCTGGCAGTGTTTGACGAGGTGTTTGCAGATATCGGCGATGAACAGAGTATTGAACAAAGTCTCAGCACCTTCTCCGCCCATATGACTAATATTGTCCGCATTTTAAGCGAAGCTGATGCACGCTCCCTGTGTCTTTTTGATGAACTTGGCGCAGGAACAGACCCCACAGAGGGTGCTGCCCTGGCCATTGCCATCCTTTCCTTCCTGCACAACATGAAGTGCCGCACCATGGCCACCACCCATTACAGCGAGCTGAAGGTGTTTGCCCTTGGAACACAGGGTGTGGAGAATGCCTGCTGTGAGTTTAACGTGGAGACACTGCAGCCCACCTACAGACTGCTGATCGGCATTCCCGGCAAAAGCAATGCATTTGCCATTTCCAAGAAGCTGGGACTTCCGGACTATATCATTGAGGACGCCAAGAACCATCTGGAAGCCAAGGATGAGTCCTTTGAGGACCTGCTGTCCAGCCTGGAGTCCAGCCGCCTTACCATAGAGAAGGAGCAGGCGGAGATCAATACCTACAAGGAAGAGATCGCCAAGCTCAAATCCAGGCTCACCCAGAAGGAGGAGCGCCTGGATGAACGCAAGGATAAGGTGATCCGGAATGCCACCGAGGAGGCCCAGCGCATTCTGCGTGAAGCCAAGGAGACAGCGGACCAGACCATCAAACAGATCAACAAACTGGCTGCCAGCAGCGGTGTGAACAAGGAGCTGGAGGAACAGCGCGCCAAGCTGAGGGACCAGATGAAAAAAACAGATGAGAAACTGGCGGTTAAGGCCAAAGGCCCCAGCCAGCCCATTTCTCCCAAGAAACTGAAAATCGGCGATGGCGTCAAGGTCCTGTCCATGAACTTAAAGGGCACGGTAAGCACCCTGCCCAATGCCAAGGGCGACCTTTATGTGCAGATGGGCATACTCCGCTCCCTGGTAAACATTAAGGACCTGGAACTCCTCAATGAAAAGGACATAAGCGCCACCCTGGGTGACGGCTCCTCCTACAGCTATGGCGGGAAGTCCCCGGCCAAGGGCAAGGGAAGCGGCTCCAGCCAGATCAAGATGTCCAAGTCCGCATCCATTTCCACGGAAGTGAACCTCATAGGCATGACCACTGATGAAGCCCTTCCTGTCATGGAAAAATACCTGGACGATGCCTACCTGGCCCATTTGCAGAGCGTGCGCGTAGTCCATGGGCGCGGTACAGGCGCCCTAAAGAACGCGGTGCACAAGCGTCTTCGCCAGTTAAAATACGTAAAGGAATTCCGCCTTGGCCAGTTCGGAGAAGGGGACTCCGGCGTAACTATTGTGACCTTCAAGTAAATGATCACCCAACTAAAACTGACCCAAAGAGGAGGAATAGAACATGGCAGAGAAGCAGAGAATTCTGATTGTGGATGATGATGCAAATATTGCGGAATTAATCTCCCTCTACCTGATGAAAGAGTGTTATGAGACAATGATCGTGGGAGACGGTGAGGAAGCGCTCAGGGTGTTCCCTGAATTTAAGCCCAACCTGGTCCTTCTGGACCTGATGCTTCCGGGCATGGACGGATATCAGGTGTGCCGGGAGCTGCGGTCCGCCTCTCAGGTACCGGTCATCATGCTGTCGGCCAAGGGAGAGATTTTTGACAAAGTCCTGGGCCTGGAGCTGGGGGCTGACGATTATATGATAAAACCATTTGACTCCAAGGAACTGGTGGCCAGGGTAAAGGCCGTGCTGCGCCGCTACCAGGCGGCTCCCGCTCCCATGCCCTCCTCCACCCAGCAGCAGGGGGAGTATGTGGAGTATCCGGATCTGATTGTGAACCTGACCAACTACTCCGTGATCTACATGGGCCACTCCGTGGAAATGCCGCCAAAGGAGCTGGAGCTTTTATATTTCCTGGCATCCTCACCCAACCAGGTATTCACCAGGGAACAGCTTCTGGACCACATCTGGGGCTATGAGTATATAGGCGACACCCGCACCGTGGACGTACATATCAAACGTCTCCGGGAAAAAATAAAAGATCATACCAACTGGGCCATCACCACTGTGTGGGGAATCGGCTACAAATTTGAAGTAAAGAGGTAACACGATGACCCGTTCCTTATATTCCAAGTTCATACTGGGATACCTGATATTCGGGCTTTTAGGGTTCATCACAATCGCCACATTTTCATCGAAAATGACACGCGACTATCTGGTGAGATACCAGGCGGATGCCATGTATGACGAAGCCAATATCATTGCATCCTCCTGCAGCACCATGTACCAGGGCAAGCGTCTGGACTCCGAGGAGGTCACCTCCCAGATCCGGGCTCTTTCCAAGTACCTGCGGGCCGAAATATGGGTTGTCAACCGGCAGGGGACTGTTGTCATGGACAGCCAGGGCAGTTCCCGGGTCCAGACCACCATCACCAATTTTGACCCCACTGCAGTGGGCAACCGATCCTATTCCATGGGCAACTATTATGGGTTATTTAAAGAGGACGTACTCAGCGTATCCGCTCCCATCACAGGGAATTACAACACCTACGGCTACGTTCTGATCCATCTCCCTCTGAGTCAGATCACCCAGTCCCAAAATGATATCCTGAACATCCTCTACATCACATCCGCCATTGTGTTTGCTTTGTCCTTGATCATCCTTTTGGTATTTACCCAGACCGTATACCTGCCTCTGCGCAAGATCACCTATGGCGCCAACGAATATGCCGCAGGCAATCTGGATTACAGGATTGAAGTAAAAACCCATGATGAGGTGGGCTATCTGGCCAACACGCTGAACTACATGTCCGATGAGCTGAATAAGATGGAGGAGTACCAGAAAAACTTCATTGCCAATGTTTCCCATGATTACCGCTCACCGCTGACTTCCATCAAAGGATACCTGGAAGCCATCCTGGACGGCACCATTCCCAGCGAGATGTACGAGAAGTATATTTCCCGTGTTATCTCAGAGACAGACCGCCTGCACAAGCTGACTGAAAGCATGCTGACCCTGAATTCACTGGATGCCAAAGGTTACCTGTCCCGCACAAACTTTGACATCAACCGGGTCATCAAGGATACGGCGGCCTCATTTGAGGGCACCTGCGATGCCAAGAATATAAGCTTTGAACTCACATTCTCCGACAGCATCCAGATGGTGTTTGCGGACCTTGGGAAAATACAGCAGGTCCTCTACAATCTCATTGACAATGCGATCAAATTCAGCCATCACAACTCCACCATCTATATACAGGCATCAGGCCGGTATGAGAAAATATTCGTATCAGTGAAGGATACGGGGATCGGCATCCCAAAGGACAGCCAAAAAAAGATCTGGGAGCGTTTTTATAAGACGGACCTGTCAAGGGGCAAGGATAAAAAAGGCACCGGGCTGGGGCTTTCCATCGTGAAGGAGATCATCCAGTCTCACGGGGAAAACATCGATGTGGTAAGCACGGAAGGGGTAGGCACGGAATTTATCTTCTCCCTCCCCCGCTCCACCAACCTTTAATAATTTGTAAGACATTTCCTGGAATAATGTGATATAGTTATAAGTAGATAAACCTTGTAAAAACCAAGAAAGGAAGGACATGCCGATATGATCATATGGAAAAAAGCAGGCGCTGCACTTTTAATCATTTCCCTGCTGTCCACTGCAATGGCACCGGCAGTCATGGCAGCAAGCAAACAGAAAGTGGGCAAGATCAATCTTACCATTGATTCAGATATCCGTACCGGACGTGACGGAGGGGATGTGGAGGTAACACCTACCGGCGACAACACCAGTCTTTATTACGTGGATTCCTGGGAAGTCACCAATGATGACGGGGATAGCTGGACCAAATCCAAACCCCCGGAAGTAACCATCACCCTGGGCGTGGAGGACGAGGAGGAGTACTATTTTTCAAGCAGCTCTTCCAGCGCTTTCAAACTGACCCTTGGCTCCTCCAGCAAATACCGTTTTGACAAGATAAAATTCGTGGATGCAAAGCGTAAAGACAGCAATGCAACCCTTATCCTGACCATCCAACTGATATTTGACAAGGATGCGGACACCAGCGCTGCAACCGCGCCCGCCAACCTCCAGTGGGACGGTGAGCACATGGGCGCCGGCCTGTGGAACATTGTTTCCAGTTCCAAGTACTACCAGGTTCAACTCATAAAAGACGGTTCAGAGATCGGCGAGATCAAAGATACCTATGACACATTTTATGACTTTTCCAAACAGATCACTGCACCCGGAACTTACAAGTTCAAGGTTCGTTCCGTGAAGTCCAGCAACAGCGCCAAGAGCAGCTGGACCACATCCGGTTCCTGGACCGTAAGCGATGGGGATGTTCTGGCCCTGGGCAATGCACCTGCTGCTGTTCCAGCGGCTGACAACGGCAGCTGGCAGACCTCAGAGGACGGCACCCGCTGGTGGTGGCGCAATGGGGACGGCAGTTACCCCACATCCGCCTGGAAGGAGATCGATGGAAAGTGGTACTATTTTAATGTGGACGGTTATATGGCAACCGGCTGGGTTGAGGTGAGCGGAAAGAGTTATTATCTGGATCCGGCCACCGGAGCCATGGTTACCAATGCCAGGACACCTGATAACTACTGGGTCAATGAATCCGGTGAATGGGTGCCCGGAGCATAGATATCCGGAGCATAGATATCCGGAGCTATTTCAGTGTGCAGACAAAGGGGGTATCGGTTAATACCGACTTTTAACCCCTAACATGATAGGAAGAGACAATCCCAGAGAATTCGGGCCTTTTCTAAGGCAAAATTCTCTACGGGACTGTCTCTTCCTTTTTCTTGCTCCTATTTCAGGGCGCAAAACACCCTTGTTTGGTTTTTACGGAGCGCTCTGTCTGCTAAGCGGTTTTCTGCTCCTTTTTCCCTTCATATTTTTCGATTTCATGGTGTAAAAATCGGTGGTATTTCATCATATTCCTGCCTATCGCATACAACATGAACTCTTTATATACTTTTTCCTCTGATCGGTAGTTAAAACGCCGGAAGTTTTCATTCTCCTTGATATCCCCAAAATGTCCCTCT